>DCVI01000180.1 GCA_002327315.1 Syntrophaceae bacterium UBA2192
GGCACTGCCGCTTCGCGGCAGGGAGCAAACAGCTTACAGCCGACAGCAAACGGCAGACGATTGACACGTCCATCTCTTTGTTGTATAAACAATGTAGATACTTTTTCTGCGAGGTGAAGCATGAAGACAAAGATGCAGAAATGGGGCAACAGCCTTGCCATTCGAATCCCGAAGGCCTTTGCAACGGAAGTCGGCCTGAAGGAGGAGAGTGAGGTTGACGTGTCGCTGAAAAGCGGAAAGCTTGTCGTGGTGCCTGTGGAAAAGCCGGGCTTGACGCTGAAGACGCTTCTGGCAAAGATTACCGAGAAAAATGTCCACCGTGAGGTTGATACCGGTCCCGCAACAGGGAGAGAAGCGTGGTGAAAGCCAAAGCATATGTGCCAAAACCGGGAGATGTGGTTTGGGTCAGCATGAATCCGCAGGCCGGTCATGAACAGGCGGGTCGCCGACCCGCAGTGGTACTTTCCCCGGAGATGTATAACGAAAAGGCAGGGCTCGCCATTATGTGCCCTGTCACCAGCCAAATTAAAGGTTACCCCTTCGAAGTTTCCATGCCATCGGGCCTCCCCGTCTCGGGCGTCATCCTGGCTGACCAGGTGAAAAGTCTGGATTGGCG
Organism: Syntrophaceae bacterium UBA2192; assembly: GCA_002327315.1. Lineage (GTDB taxonomy): Bacteria > Desulfobacterota > Syntrophia > Syntrophales > UBA2192 > UBA2192. Next base: position 617 of record DCVI01000180.1, read on the forward strand.
AGCTCGAAATGCCGAACTGATCTGCACGATGCCCGCGAAGGCAATATCCGAAATATTCCAGAAGGTCGGCTTATTGTTATCAAAGTAGNNGGAGCTTCCCAACCGCTACGCGGCAGTGACTGGTTAATGAGTTGACTGGTTGATTAGGGAAGAGCCGCTGCGCGGCGTCGCCGCTCTCGGCAGGGAATCGGGCTTCGGGAAAGACGAGCCACAAGCCGCAAGCCGCAAGCAACAAGGCAACGCCGCGGGGCGGCGGGGGACGGCCGCTTTCGCGGCAGTGACCGGTGGCCAGTGGTCAGTGCCCAGTGGGGGAAAAGACAAAAAGACATAAAGCCACAAGCCGCAATCAACCGATAAAGAGGCGGCGGGAGGGTACGGCCCAGATGGAAGGTTCGGCGATTTTGCGGATTTCATTTCCCCGGTAGATGATGAGACCGCCCCGCCATTGGCTCCCCAGACCGGCCGCCACATCCCGCAGAGGCCGTAAATCCGAGCCCGTGACCGTATCGCGGGACTTGATCTCCATGCCGATGATGCCCTGCTGCGTTTCCAGAAGCAAATCAACCTCGAGGCCCGAACGGGTTCTGTAGAAGTAGAGCTCGCCTGCCCGCTGCACCGTTTTCATCCACTTGAAGAATTCGCCGACAACGAAAGTCTCGTAAAGATCGCCCGTCGGTGCGCCGCTGAACCCGGTCAGCTGCCGGAGAATCCCCATATCCACCCAGTAAAGCTTGGGCGTTTTGATCACGGAGCTGGTGATATTTCGGTGATAGGGTTGAAGCAGAATGCTCTGGTAGGAGATGCGGAGATATTCCAGGTATCTCCTTGCCGTATCGACACTGACGCCGGCATCCCTGGCAAGCTCGGAGTACTGAAGAAGCTTTCCGGAACGCAGGGCGGAAAGTCTTTGGAACTTTCGAAAGGGTTCGAGGTCATCGAGCCGGGCAAGATCGGACAGATCCCGTTCCAGGTAGGTGTATTCATAGTCTCGCAACCACTTCCAGCGTTCCTCTTCGGGCAGATGAAGAAGTGCGGGCATACCGCCCCACTGAAGAAGATAGCTCTCGGCCCCGCGCTGCCTGCTGTCCTGGTCATCCAGGAGGATTCCGGGCACGGAGCTCAAAACGGCATCGACAGGCTTGTCCGTGAAAAGCTCATCGACAAGCGGTGTGGCCATATCCCTGGCCTCTCCCCCGTGGTAGATCTCACTGGTCATCAGGGGCCAGAGTTCGTAGAGAGCGATGCGTCCGGCAAGCGTTTCACGGATCTTTTTTAGAAGGAGGATCTGGCTGGAGCCGGTCAACACGCAGAAAGAGACAGTTCCTGCATCAAAGGAATATTTTACCTTCTCAAACACAACAGGCGCCTTCTGGGCCTCGTCAATGACGGCGTTGCCTACATCCCTGCCCCAGGAAGATGATGAAATCTCTTTCAGCGCATCCCGGTTTTCAGGCGCGTCGAGATTGATGTAGCGAAGATCGGGGTAGGCAGATTTTGAAAGCGTAGTTTTGCCGGTCTGACGTGCTCCCGTGAGCAGGACAACCCGTTTGGCCGTACTCTTGGGCAAGTATAGCTCTAAAACCCTCTTTACATGCAAATTATCGCTCATGGTCGTAATATATACAGGTTATTTTGCGATCTTGCAAGCAGTATTTCAGGCCGCGGAGCGGCAGGGAATTAGGAATTGGGTATTAACGATTGGCAGGGGAAGCATAAGACAGTGCGTGTGGTGTGACAGCAACGACTCTAATAGTTAAGTTATTCAATCATCTCTGTAAGCATTCAGGGCGATATCTTTTTTCTCTTCTTATTGCGTTTCTGATATTTGGTCTATGGCCTTTTAATTTTAACGAAAAGAACGACGCAGTCATCAGTCCCTCAGGCGGGTTGGAGATCGCCCGGCATGGAACGACTTATACGTCTTTGCCTCCAGGTAAGCTTCAGGATCTGAAACAGTTTGCGATCCATATTGACCTTGTTACATCGTCAGATGGTCTGAACGCGTTTGAGAAAATATTCAGTTATGCCGTCAACCAGGAGGAAATGAATTTCCTCCTGGGGCAGTGGAAGGATGCTTTTATCCCGGTACTCCGCACGGAACAGAAATTACAGGGGATCAAAATCGGGATCAAGGAGGCCCTGAAAAAGGACGAAAGGACGCAATTCCTGATCAACTACGACGGCAGGCGGCTGTTCTTGTACCAGGATGGGATCAGCAAGAACTACCGGGAGGTAGGCCCTCTGTCTTTCAGCAACTGGAACAGGACGTATCCATTGGTGGTGGGTACGGATTCTCATGGAAGGTCGCAGTGGAAGGGCGTCCTTCATGAGATAGCAGTGTTTGACATAGCAATGACGCCTGAAGAGGTTCAGAGGTTCAAGGGTTCAGGGGTTCAAGGGAAAGAAGAGCCACTAGCCGCAAGCCACAAGCCTCAAGGCAGAACCATTGAACATAAAAGGCCATTAATTCATTACGTGTTTAAACAAGAAAATACGTATGAGACGGAGTTCAGGGGAGGGAAGGCGCTGGGAGTCAGGGATCTGGGGAAGGGGGAGGCGGCGGATCTGGTGATGCCGGAGCAATTCGCACCTTATCAAAGAGTGTATCTCGGTTGGGACCCTGATTGGATGAAGAATAGATCGGATTGGCTGGATCTGGCGGTGAATATACTGGGGTTTATACCCTTTGGGGCTCTGCTCTTCGTGCAGAGTGGGAAATGGGTATTGGGTATTGGGAAAAAGCCGCAAGCCACAAGCCACAAGCCGCAAGGCAATGCCGTGGAGCGGCAGGGATTCGGGCTTCAGGCTTCGGGCATCGGGATAGAAAACGGGAATCGGGCTTCGGGCTTCCGGCTTCGGGACAACAACGGAGAAGGCATAGACAAGACGAGGCTTGCATACATAGTGATTCTGACGGTTGTGGTGGGGTTTGTGGTTAGCTTTGCGATTGAATGGCTGCAGGCTTATCTGCCGTCGAGGGATTCGAGTATGAGGGATCTCATAACAAATGGGCTTGGTACCTTCATCGGTGCGATTGTGGCAGCGTATCTTTTAAAGCGTGCCAGAGGAAGTGGTCAGTGGACAGTGGCCAGTGATGCCGCGGAGCGGCATAGGAAGAAGGGCATCGGGCTTCAGGATTCGGGAATCGGGATAAGAGAATGCGAAAAAAAAGGTGATCGCTTGAGATTGATTGAAAATATTTTGGGTGAATCGGCGGCCGGAAAGATTGATTTGAAGAGGGGCTTGCTATTCGTTGCTGTCGTGGCGGGGTTGATGCTGTATGGGCCGGTCCGGGAGTACCTGTACTGGACCTATAAAAGCGCCTACTACACGCACGTTGTCCTCATCCCGTTTGTGTTCGCCTACCTCGTCTTCACACGGCGACGGGAGATTTTTGAGGACGTCGGCTATGCGTTTGCGCAGGGAGGCGCCGTTGCGGGCCTGGGCCTGCTCCTGCTCGCCGCGGCGGCGGCGCTGGCACCCGGATGGAGCAAGAATGACGCCTGCGCGCTTGTCGCGTGCGCGACGGTGCTTGTCGTCATTGGTTCCTTTATCGCGCTGTTCGGTTTGCGGGCATTCCGGTCGGCCCGGTTTGCGCTGCTATTCCTGGCCTTCATGGTCCCGCTGCCGACGGTTGTGGAGTATTGGGTCATCCGGGTCCTGCAACTTGGCTCGGCGGAATTCGTGGCATTTCTTTTCCCGTTCACGGGCATGCCGGTGCTGCGAGACGTCTGTGTTTTCCATCTTCCGGGGATCAGCATCGAGGTGGCGCCCCAGTGCAGCGGCATCCGCTCGAGCCTTGCCCTGGTGATTACGTGCGTCTTGGCCGGCCACATGTTCCTCAAGACGACCTGGAAGAAGATCTTGCTGGTGCTGTTGGTACTGCCCGTCACCATGCTCAAGAACGGGATCCGGATCGTCACCCTTTCCGTGCTGGCCGTGTACGTGGACAGGGGATTCCTGGAGAGCTCCCTGCACAGGGATGGGGGGATTGTGTTCTTCATTCTTGCGCTATGCCTCATGGCACCGATCCTCCTTCTGCTGCGCAGGTCGGAGAAGTGAGGGAAGTGTGCCGCGTAGCGGCAGTGGAAGAAGTGAAGGAAGTGAGAGAAGAGAAGAAGTAGTAGAAGAAAAAGAAAAAAGAATGAATCCGGCAAAGAGATATAAAGATCTTCTGGTATGGCAGAAGGCCGACGAGCTCGCTTATCGAATATACAGTTTTCCGCATAAATATGCTTACGACTTGACAAATCAGTTGAGAAGGTCGGCCCTGTCAATACCGACGAATCTTGCCGAGGGCAGTGCCAGCCCGCATACGAAAGAATTGCTCCAGTTCATCAATATAGCGAACAGGTCACTCAGCGAAACCTAATATCTTTTGGAATTTGCCGGCAAGCTAGGGTTGATAAAGACCGACGAGATACAACAACTCGATGGATTATGTGATGAGATATCGAGGATGCTCAGGACACTGACCATCTCAATCAAGAAGAGGAAAGCCGACAGCCGCAGTAATTAGTCTATTATCATCTCGACGATTCAAAACACATCCACACAAACGCTAAATCCCTTCATCGAAGGCGGGGCCGATAGCCGTGACCTCGAGGACGGCATGATGGATTCTCTTCATCAGCACGTGATCAAGGGTGGCGAGCGGCCCGGAAGTGAGTCGTCGATTGTCTATTGCTCGAATCTGGTCAATGAGAAGATCGGAATCCCTTGCGAGCTTTTCACGTGCCTTGACCCGGACGCGAAGCGGTTCCGCGTCGTCGATGAGATTTGTCGTGAGCGGGATGACGATCGTGGATGGATGCCCTGCGTCGAGAAGAGCCTGGTCCTGAAGTATGAGAACGGGGCGGGTCTTACCGGGCTCCGTCCCTTTCTGCGGGTTGAGATTTGCCAGCCAGATTGTTCCGCGCTCAGTTCCCTGGGTCATGTTCCACCTCGCTGAACTCCGCATTCACCTGCATGCTCTCTTTTCGGACCCGGTTGCTGAGTTTCATGATGCGGGTACGTCTCTTGTCCTCGCTTACCTTGCGATTCATTGCCAGTATTGCCCGGCGAAGGTACTCCGTGCGGGGAACATTGAGTTCCCTGGCGATCTTGTCCACCTCGCTGAGAACGTCGTCCTGAATCCGGATGGAAATAGTAGTCATGTCTGTATTCCTCCACGTATTTCTTTATGTAATATATATTGTAATGCGGAATGTGTCAACTTAAAAGAGAGGGACGAGGGACCAGGGGGGAAGATAGGGGTCAAATCTTTAACCTTTAATA
>DCVI01000156.1 GCA_002327315.1 Syntrophaceae bacterium UBA2192
GTCCTGTTCCTTTTCCTAACGGCATGGCAGACCTCCTAGTCATGCTCTTTGAACGCGCGATCCTGCAGGGAATCGTTCCGACGGATCCACTCCATCAGCATGGCCGCGTGTTCCTTTTCCTCGTTCATGTTGTGCTCGAGAATCCTCTTGAGCGACTCGTCACGGGTCGCGTCGATTCTCTCCTGGTAATAATTGATGGCCTCGAGTTCCTCCCAAAGCGACTGGCGAGCTCTCTCGAGATCCAGATGCTTCGGTTCGATCTTGTCGGCCAGTTCAAAGAATGGCATCACCGTCTCTCCTCGGTCTATTTCATCCCCGCCTTCGATGCGGCCGTCGGTCCGCCTGTCGCTTGATAGAGCCCTTTTTTAAAACCCTCGACGGCTTCACGCACCGTCCCGGAAACCCCGGTATAGATGGCGATGCCACCCGCCTGGAGGGTCTGAAAAGCATTGGGCCCCACGTTTCCTGTCAGCACAACTTTGGCGCCGCGTGATGCCGCGAGCTGACCGGCCTGGATGCCGGCCCCTCCCGAGGCCTCGGTTCCGGCGTTGTCGACGGCCTCGAAGCTCATCGTGTCTGTGTCCACGATGATGAAATACCGGCAGCGGCCGAATCGTGGATCCACCATTGAATCGAGGGTCGCTCCCTCTGCTGATATACAGATTTTCATTTTTTCTCCTGTGCGGCCTGTCCTGTCGGACGGGTTTTCTTTGACGCTTATTTGCAGTGATGATGGTCGTCGTGCGGGTGATCGCAGACGGTCTTTTCTACACCGTGACCCTTTCCCGAGCCATGGTCACAGAGACTCGCGCCGCCGGCCAATGTTCCTGCGAGAATCCGTTCGATGACCTCGTTGACATTCCCGCTGACGCCCAGGACCGTTTCCATGCCCAGTTGCCGGAAAATGTCCTGGGCCCGCGCACCCATTCCGCCGGTCACGACCAGGTTTGCACCCTGGTCATGAAGGAATCGGGGGATGAACCCCGGCTGATGCCCGGGATTCGGGACAACCTCCCTGCGGATAACATTCCCATCGACGACGTCTATGATGGTAAAAACCGGGCTATGCCCGAAATGGGGGAATACTTCATTATTTTCTGTTGAAATGGCTATTCTCATCGTTTTTCTTTCTCCTCACGCTTAAGATGGGGAGGCCCCTTCGAGAAGGGGCTCTCCCCCTCAGGGAGGCAGATTAAATCTGCCGCTATTTTTCTTCGGCACTCATCGCGGCGAGGCGCTCCTCAAGAGCTTGAAGTCTCGCCCGGTGGAAATCGGCTTCGCTCTTCAACGCATGCTTTTCATTTTCAGCCGAGGCCGGGGCGTTGCATGAAGCCCAGCGCTGCCATCGGGGAAGTCCCGTGGCATGGTACTGGTTTCGCCATCCCCGTCCGCCACCCCGTCCGAAGAAACCACCTCGCCCAGGCATCTGCCGGTTTGCTCCTGCGCAGAAGCCCCGGCCACCGCCTGTCACTGGACCCATTCCCCGGGGTCCTGTTCTGTCAAAACCTGGCATTTCCTTTACCTCCTGATCAATTCAATATAGATTTCTTGTTATCAGAAAATCGAAACTCCTTTTCCCGCGCCTTCAGGGAACACCCCCTTCCGGCTTGCCCCGCCATCATCGATCACGGCGATATTCGATGAGGCGGAGTGGTGTCTGCACGTCGAGAGATTCACCTCGATCTTCCTGGCTGGCCGGTTTTTGAATCTTTTGCCGATTCTCCCGTTTGATGGGGTCATGCTCGGTAACGGAGATTCTTGAACCGGCCGAAGTTCCTCGGAGTGCCTTGACAGCCCCCCAGATTGAAACGATCTCCCGAACCAGCCAGAGCAGGTCGGATAACCTGCTGCCCGGCCTGCCCGAGTCTTGCCCACTCCTGCCTTCAGAGCTTCTGCGGCATATGCTTCTTGCGGTCCCCGCCAGACGACCCTTTCCCCTTGGACCCGTGCCATCGAAATTCGGCATGACATTCACCATCTTTATTTTATTAATGGAATCCATTTTCATTTAAATTTCAAAAAAAATTACTTGTTTCTGCAATCCTCGCATAGACCGTAGAACTGGATCAGGTGATTCGTAATCGCAAAGTTATGCTTCTCAGACAGCCCTTCCTCCGCTTTTTTCAAGAGGGCGACCTCCTCGTCTATGAAATCACGGTAATTGACGATGCGGCCACAGCCCGTGCAGACGAGGTGGTGATGATGATCCTTTCCCTTGGGCCCCTCGGCCAGCTCGAAACGAGCCCGTCCGTCACCGAAATCAAACTTGTAAACGAGACCAATGTTTACGAGCATGTCCAGCGTTCGATAAACCGAGGTCAGACCAATGGCGGGGTAGGTCTCATGGACACGTATATAAATATCTTCGGCGCTGAGGTGATCCTCAGTCCGGGACAGGACGTCCAATACCGCATCACGCCCCAGAGTCAAGCGGAAGCCGAATCCCTTGACCCTGCCTCGGCACCAGTGATGTCCTCTTTCGAACTCTTTTTCCATGACTTTACTTTTGTTAATGAAAACCATTTTCAATAAAAATAGACGCTCCATAAATATCTGTCAAGGGTTTTCCCATCTTTCTGTCTAGAAAATAAATACGGCCGCTGCAAGAACCGTCGTCCATCCGCCTTTCCTGGGTACAATGGCCGACTGAGTGACGTTGCGTGTCCTGACGATCTTGCCGCTGATTTTGAATATCTCCTTGTTTTCGTCCCAGCTCTTGTCGACATCGAAATCGATACCCAGGGTGGAGGCCAGCATAGCAGCTGCAAGATCCTCTGCGTAATCCCCCGCCTGTTTTCCCGTCTGTCCATAGGCATTGTGCTCGCTGATGTAGCCGTACTGAGAGGTGTCGGCAGGTATGGCACAGCCGACAGAGGATGCAAGCAGACGGTACGGTTCGTTGCTGGAACAGCGGCTCATGACACAGTACGTAATCTCGCCGGGAGGTTTCTCCTTCAGGCCCTTGGTCTTGGAAATCATCCGGCACCCGGGGGGGAAAATGCTTGAAACGTGAACCAGGTTGTATTTCTCAATCCCGGCGTTCCGGAGTGCCAGCTCGAACGAATGAAGCTCTTCCTTATGATTCCCCACGCCTTTTGTAAAAAATATTTTTTGAGGAACCCAAATCTTCAACGGCCTCTCTCTTTATTTTTTATGAATGCAGTCATTAATTTTTGCACACACGATGATCAATTTTTAGAAATAGGAAAATAGAACAAAGGCCGTCAAGATGTTTTGTTATTGGAAACCATTTTCAATAGGAATATAGTGTCTCCACGGTAACGTGTCAAGCTTTTTCTCGAAAAAGATAAAAAATCCGTACCTGAGCTTGGGGTTCAACTTGGTGAACGCCCTCCTGGTGATTTTCCTGTTCACTTTCTATGTTTCCGTCGCCCAGGATATTCCCTTTCGAAAACGGCTCGCCGAGATGGCCTGCATCGGTCTCAACGTCGGCGCCCTGACCTTTTGCATCGGTTATGACGTGCATCTCTTTTTTCATATCGAACTCATCATCCGACTTCCGGGGGAAGTCGGCCGCTTTCGAGCAAAAGAGGTCCTGATGACGAGAAAGTTCGTCAGCGCCGAAGAGGCGGTCCGGTGGGGGTTTGTCACAAAGGTTGTGCCTCATGATACGTCGATGGAGGCGACCTTCTAGCTGGCCGAGGAGATCAAGAAGATGCCTCCCCCTGTCCCTACGGGCCGTGAAGAAAGCAGTGAATCAGGGCATGCGGGGTTACGAGTTTGCCGGATACGTCGTGGACAGCCTGCAGAAAAGCGAGGACGCATCGGAGCAACGAGCGCTTTCCCCGAGAAGAGGGAGCCTGCGTTCAAAGGGAGGCAGACCTTTCTGCCGACCTGGACCTTCAGAATCGATGAGACATCGCGTTTAAGGATGATGGACGGGAGGGAAATCACCGCCGCCGTGGGTCGGTCTCAAGAAACAGAAAAAGCCCAGAGGCAAGAAAGGCAAGGCCGCAACCGGCCTTGCCTTTCTTGCGTTCATGCTTTTTCCCGGACACGGGCGGTCGCGGAACCGAAGACCTTCTTCAAGGAGGCAGGGTTTCCCCTGCCTCCTCTCTCGCTCTGTTTCATTGATG
>DCVI01000107.1 GCA_002327315.1 Syntrophaceae bacterium UBA2192
CGGGGCGCCCTGATGGCCGCCAGTTTTTTGATCTCGCCGGAAAAATCCGTCTGGTTCGGATTGTAAGACTGAACGCGGCGGACCTTGCTGCCCAGGCGCTGGACCTCCGCCCGGAAGGCGTTCATCATGGCCGTTCCATAGGCATTCTCGGGGTAGAGGACGACCAGGCGGGTGAGGCCGAGGTCCTTGACGGCATAAGAGGCCATGGTCCGGGCCTCCCTCTCGTCGGAACGCTGATCGCTGAAGACGAAATCCCTTGGCCCCTCGGACGCAACGACGGGGCTCAGGGCAAGCAGGGGCACCTGCGCCGACTGGGCCGCTTTTGCAGCAACCCTGGCCGCTTCGAATTCCGGGGGACCGATGATGGCCAGAACGCGAACCTCGTCCGCAAGCTTTGCAACGGCCCGGTTGACGGCGGCGGGGTCGCTTCCGTAGTTCTCGATGCGAAGCTCAACCGGCGCCGCCCGCCTCCTGTCGAAAAGGTCAAGCCCGGCGATGAGCCCGTCGAGGACCCGGTTTCCCAGGGCCGCCTGCTTTCCCGTCAGGGGCAGCAGCGCCCCGATGACGGGCCGCTCTTCGGCCGCCGTGGCGATCCCCGCGGCGAGAAGCAGTATCGCCGCCGCAAGGGAAATAAGCTGGAGGTGTTTTCTTGACATCCTGGGCCTTCTATATACCCTTTCGCGGGAATATTTCAACCGTTTGACAATATCCGAAACGGAAGGAGCGTGAAGCGGTTTTACAAGGCTCGTTACGGGTTGATTCTTCTATTTGCTTCCCGGAGCCCGAATCCGGATGCCCGATGCCCGCTTCAACGAAAAAAGCCTGGCACCCTTTGCGAGTGCCAGGCTTTCGTTGGAGCCTGTTATTTGTTTTCCTCGAACTCGGCGTCGACGACGTTGTCGTCCTTCTTTCCGCCGGCGGCCTTCGGCCCCGCCTCGGGTCCGGCCCCGGGGCCCGCCCCGGGCTGCTGGCCCGACGTCTTGGCGTACATGGCCTCGGCGAGCTTGTGAGAGGTCCGGGCGAGCTCGTCCTGGGCGCTGCGGATAGCCGCCGCGTCGTCGCCTTCCATGGCCTTTTTGACGGTGGCCACATGCTCTTCGATCTTTGCCTTCTCCGAGGCGTCGATCTTGTCGCCGAACTCCCGGATGTTCTTCTCGATCTGGTAGACGAGCGCGTCGGCCTGGTTGCGCGCCTCGATGAGGTCCTTCTTGCGCTTGTCGTCTTCCACGTGGGACTCGGCTTCCCGCACGAACTTGTCGATCTCCTCCCTGGAGAGGCCGCTCGATGCGGTGATCCGGATGCTCTGCTCCTTGCCGGTCCCGAGGTCCTTGGCGGCTACGTGCACGATGCCGTTTGCATCGATGTCGAAGGCCACCTCGATCTGCGGCACGCCGCGCGGCGCGGTCGGGATTCCCACCAGTTCAAAACGTCCGAGCGTCTTGTTGTCCCCCGCCATGGCCCTTTCGCCCTGGAGTACGTGGATGCTCACGGCCGGCTGGTTGTCAGCGGCCGTGGAGAATATCTGGCTCTTGCGGGTGGGAATGGTCGTGTTCTTTTCAATGAGCTTCGTCATGACACCGCCCAGCGTCTCGATCCCGAGAGAAAGCGGGGTGACATCGAGAAGCAGCACGTCCTTGACCTCGCCGGAGAGCACGCCGGCCTGGATGGCGGCGCCCATGGCCACCACCTCGTCGGGGTTAACGCCCCTGTGGGGCTCCTTGCCGAAGATCTCGCGCACCTTCTGCTGGACGCGGGGCATGCGGGTCATGCCGCCCACGAGGATGACCTCGTCGATGTCCTTCGGGGAGAGCCCGGCGTCCTTGAGTGCCGTCTGGCAGGGCGCGACGAGCTTCTGGATGAGTTCCTCCACGAGGGCCTCGAGCTTTGCCCGGGTCAGTTTCATCAGCAGGTGCTTGGGCCCGGAGGCGTCCGCCGTGATGAAGGGCAGGTTGATGTCCGTCTCCATGGCCGTCGAAAGTTCCATCTTGGCCTTCTCGGCGGCTTCCTTGATCCGCTGCAGCGCCATGCGGTCCTTGCGCAGGTCGATGCCCTGCCCCTTCTGGAAATCCTCGCAGATAAAGTCCATGAGGCGCTGGTCGAAGTCCTCGCCGCCGAGGTGCGTGTCGCCATTTGTGGACTTCACCTCGAAGACGCCTTCGCCCAGCTCGAGGACGGAGATGTCAAAGGTCCCGCCGCCCAGGTCGAAGACGGCGATCTTCTCGTCCTTTTTCTTGTCGAGCCCGTAGGCCAGCGAGGCCGCCGTCGGCTCGTTGATGATGCGCAGGACGTTGAGCCCCGCCACCTTTCCGGCGTCTTTGGTCGCCTGGCGCTGCGAGTCGTCGAAGTATGCCGGCACGGTGATGACGGCGTCGTTTACCTTCTCGCCCAGGTATTCCTCGGCGGTCTGCTTCATCTTCATGAGGATGAAGGCCGAGATCTCGGCCGGGCTGTAACTGCGGTCCCTGATGGTGATCTGGGCATCGCCGTTTGGGGCCTCGGTGATCTTGTACGCAACGATTCCCTTGTCGTACTGGACCTCCCTAGAGGCAAATTTCCGCCCGATGAGCCGCTTGATGGCGTAGACGGTGTTCTCGGGGTTCGTGACGGCCTGACGCTTGGCCGACTGGCCGACGAGCCGCTCCCCTTTATCCGTAAAGGCAACCATCGACGGCGTCGTCCGGCTTCCCTCCTGGTTGGCGATGACAACGGAGTCGCCGCCTTCCATGATGGCCACGCAGGAGTTCGTCGTGCCCAAATCGATACCGATCACTTTTCCCATGATGCTCAAACCTCCTGTACTGCTCGAAGTGCTTGGTTATTGCCCCTCATCCTCTTTCGGGACGCTTTTCGAAACGGAAACCTTGGAGGGCCGCAGAAGCCGACCGTGCAGAGTGTATCCGCTCTCGTATTCGTCAACAACCCGGTTGCCTTTCATCTCCGGTGTCTCCACCTGCATGAGGGCCTGATGCCAGTCCGGGTCGAATTCTTCCCCTTTTGCCGCGATCTTCACCACCCCGTGCCGCTCCAGGCACCCCAGGATCTGGGAGTGGATAAGTTCGAGCCCCTGCTGGAAGGCCTCGAAGTTGTCTCGGACCGACACCCCCGATGCCTGGTGGAGGGCCCGGTCAAGACTGTCCAGGATCGGCAGGATGTCCTTGATCAGCTTCTCGTTGCCGTACTTGATCGCGTCATCCTTGTCCCGGGCCGCCCTCTTGCGGTAGTTGTCCAACTCCGCCATGGCCCGCAGGTACCGGTCGTAATTCTCCGCGGCTTCCTTTTCCTTCGCCTCCAGGCTTGCGCGCAGGTTCTCCGCCTGCGGGGGCTGCGTTGCGACCCCTTCCGCGGGCATATCGGTCTGAGCCGCCTCCTGCGGTTCCTGCTGGGGAGGGGCTTCGTGATCCTTCCTGTGTTTCGATTTGCTGCTCATGTCCGTCCGGTCGCTCTTCCTTGTCTCGTTATCGGTGGTCAGGCCGTTGGAACAGCCTCCAGTCCACGAGTTCGCAGATGGCGTGCGCAACAACGATGTGCACCTCCTGGACCCGGGGGGTTACGTTGGAAGGCACATTGAGATGGCAGTCAGAGATCATTCCGACCGCCCCGCCATCGCGCCCTGTGAACCCGATCGTCACAAGCCCCATTTTCTTTGCCGCCTCCAGGGCCTTGACGACATTAACGGAGCCGCCGCTCGTGCTGAACCCCCAGGCGATGTCCCCCTCCTGACCGAGGGCCCTGATCTGCTTGGAGAAAATTTCCGAGAAATCGTAGTCGTTCCCGATGCTCGTGAGGACCGATGTGTCTGTCGTAAGCGCAATCGCCGGCAGGGGCGGCCGCTCGATGAGAAACCGGTTTACAAACTCCCCGGCGATGTGCTGGGCGTCGGCAGCGCTTCCGCCGTTTCCGAAGAGCAGGACCTTGTTGCCTTTCTTCAGGGCTTCCGTGATGACATCGACGGTCCGGATGATCTTTTCCAGGTTGTCCCGCAGGAAGGCCTCTTTGAGCTGGCTGCTTTCACGGAAGATCCGTTTGATGATGTCATCGATTTTCTCCATCCGGGTCTCCTGCAATGATAATAGCGTCCGCGCACTGCCCCTCGCGGGGGTGACTATTCCAAGTAACTGATTTAATCGGGGTTTTTTCAAGGTGCCAGGTTCTTCCGGCATCCTTGATTTGAAATTTAGGCATCCGTCGGGGTGATGTCAAGGGAACCCGGGAAGATAATAGCAGATTTAAGGTTCGAGGAACGAGGATCGAGGATCGGGGACAGACAAAGAAAACCATTGGGTCCCCGGCTTCAATCAAAGGCCCAGGCTCGCTTACCCACAGGCATCAAGAGATTTCTTGCCGGAAGGTGTCGCGAAGCTCGGCTACCTTGCCCCGGTTCAGGCGGGATGTGTGGGTGATGTACCCGCCGACGCGGCTGATCCCTTCTATGCGGGTGGAACCGCAGCCCTGGCAGGCTGCCTTGAGACCGCGCATCGTCTGCCGGCAGGACAAACAGACCGTGAATTCGGGCGAGAAGACGATCTGGCTGCTCGTTGTTTCGCGAAAGGCCTTCGTCACAAACCGGGCAAGCACCTCGGCCTTCGGTTTGGTTTCCCCGAGCCAGATCGAGGTGATGGCATTGCCGTCAATGAGGGGGTGGAAGAGGCCTTCGGTCCTTACACGTGCGAAGGGGTCCGTTTTGGCGGCGATGTTGAGCTGCGTCGAGTTCGTGTAGTACATCTCGCCCCGGGCGATGTCGCCCCGGACAAGACGTCCCGACCGGGGGGAGTGATACTTGAGATCGAGCCTGGCGAACCGGTAGGCGGTGCTCTCGGCAGGGGTCTGCTCGAGAATGAATCGCATGCTGTGCTTCCGGCTCAGCCTGGCTGCCATCTTCTGGATGTGGCCGAGGATCTTGAGTCCGAACTTCAATGCCTTTTCGTCCTCATGAAGCTGTGCGCCTCGGTGCAGCTGCACAAGCTCGTTGAGCCCCACCATCCCGATGAGATAGGTGGCCCGGTCCAGTTTCAGATAAGCCGACCCTTCGCAGTCCATGGACAGCAGGGCCAGGGGGCCTCCGTCACCGATGGCGAGGAGCCTCTCGATGAACTGCCTCTTCTGGGTGTGGGCCCTGGCGACGATCTCCATGCGCTCCGAGATAAGGGAAAAGAGGTGCGCGTCATTGCCCTCGGCAAGGTATCCCAGCCTCGGGAGGTTGAGCGTCACGTTCTGGATGGAGGCATAGCGCATCTCCCAGGGCTTTTGCGCTTCCCTGCGGGCCTGGCCGTCGCTCTCGAAATCGAGGCTCAGGCACCGCGGAACCTTGAGAGTCCCGTTGCGGTCGAAGATGAAATGGGGGTTCCCCTTCTCGGCGGCCGCCCCGCAGACCTGCAGGAGAAAATCCTCGTGGCCGGGTGTCTCGAAGAAGTCCTCCGTCATCCGCAAAAGCGGCTTCGGGAAGAAAAAGGGGCTGCCCAGGGCATCGCCCTCACGGTAGATTTCGAAGAGGGCCCGGGCAAAGCGCTGCGCGTCTTTTGCGTAGTGTCCGTAGGTCTTCCCCGTGAGCTCCCCTCCGGGGCCGATGGCGGGCACGTCGCGCAGGTGCCGGGGGATCTCCCAGTAGATCCCGATCTCGGTAAAAATGGCCTGGCCGCCCCGCGAGACGGCAAGCTGGGAGAACTCGAAGACGAGCATCTGGGCGATCTGCTCGATCTCCCGGTCCGAAAGCTTCTCCAGGTAGGGGGCGAAAAAGACATTCACGGCGTCCCAGCCGATGGTTCCCGAGAAGTACCCTTGCAGGACGGCGCTGTAGCGGATCATGTGCGCCAGCAGCACCTCCGCGTGCCTGGCCGGCTTCGAGGCCGAGAAGGTGTTGGGCAGGTTGAGGCCGAACTTCTTGACGAACTCCAGGGTCTGGCTCGAACTGTAGGGCCGGTCCACATAGCCCAGATCGTGCAGGTGCAGATCTCCCCGCACGTGGGCATCCCCCACATCATGGGAGAAGACACCGTGCAGGGCATACTCCTTCTTGATCCCCTCGGCAAGGATCAGGTTCGACGCCTCGGGGCCGTGGGGGAGGTTGGCGTTCTCTTTGTTCTGATGAAGAATGAGCTGGCTGACATCGTAGAGCGGGAACCCGAGGCGGGTGTGCATCCGCCGTGCCTGCTCGAGTCCGCGCTCCATGAGCTTCGCGTCAACGAGCTCGCGGATGAGAGGGGCCGTGAGATGGGCGAGGCCGGAGGCCATGATCTGCTTTTCGACATCGAGGCTGATGGCCTCGGCCGTGTCGAGATCGACGTAGGTCTCGAGCATGAGCGCATCGACGATCCTCTTGCGGTCCCAATGGGCGACCTCCTCGTCGGAGGTCCTGACGAAGAGGGTAATGTCGGTCGTTTCCTTTGCAGCCACAAACATTCCTTTCAGACGAAGGCAATCTTTTTAACAGCTTGCCTGCCCGGTGTCAAATCCACCGGGATGGGATTCGGGAATCAGGCTTCGGGCTTCGGGATTTTTAAAGGATTCTCTGATTTGGGGCAGATTCTGGCTCTTAATTTATAGAAATGCATTTACCGGTTTATCCCGATTCCGGAAGCCCGATTCCCGAAGCCTAAATATTTGTTCTTGATTGGCCCGCAAGCGAGTCCAGTGCCTTTTCGGTGGCGCTGGCCATGGCCTCGTCATGGTCATGGCTGAGGGAGAATACACGGAAGTGAACGACCCGGGCCGGGATGAACCGATAGATGTCCACGAGGGGCTCCGGCGAGGTGATCCCCGTGGAGGGGTTGTAGATGTTGATCCGTTTGCTCTCCTCCGTGATGGGGTTCAGAGGCCTCGGGTCCTGGGTGGCAAGATCGACACGGAACGGTTTTTTGCGCAGTCCCCGGGGGAGGTGCCTGCGGATCTCGTCCTCGTAGTCCTGTGCCCCCGAGAAGCGGATGCCCCTGGGCAGCTCGTCGATGGAGAGCTCCGTGACGAAGGACATCTTCCATTTGACCTCGCGGTTGTGTAGTTTCTCCCACTCCCGCCCCAGCCTTTTTTTCTGTGGGTCCGCCTCCCGGGGCCAGCGCTGGACATCCCGGAAGAGGGTCCACTCGTCGCACTCGAGGTAGTCGTCGAGAAACTTCGAGGGGTCGCCGGGCAGCAGCAGGCTCATCGTGTCCCGAAAGATCTCCTGCAGATGAAGATCGAGCGCCCGGGTGGTGCGGTGATAGTAGACGTTCCTGTACAGGTTGAGCCGGGCATTCAGGAAACGGGAGAGGGCCGAGATGCCCGCCTGGTGCAGGGTGATCCCGTGCTCGGTGAAGAACGTGTAGAAACGAAGGCGTGAGATGTCCACCATGTCGAGCGAAAAGCCCGTCATGAAGGCATCGCGCTGGACATAGTCCAGGTTGTCGGCCGTGTAGATGCCCGAGAAGAGCTGCCGCAGCAGCTCCAGCCAACGGGGCCGCTTCCCGTCTTGCCCCGCAGGCATCTTGATGAGGTAGCCGATGTGTGCCGGGTCGATCGTCTCGCCTCTTTCGAAGGGGCCCGTGGGGCTGCGCTTGATGGCGGCAATCGTCCGGGCCAGTCTCTTTGTGATGATCTTCTGCCCGAGGTCCTCGTGGGTGATCCCGTACCGATCGAGGAAGTGATCGTCGAAGAAATGGCCGAAGGGGCCGTGCCCCACGTCATGGAGAAGCCCTGCCAGCCGGGCGAGCTCCTCGACGAGGTTGACCGAGGGGGCATCGGGGCAGACGTTCTTGAGGCTGGGGTAGAGGTGCCGGCCAAACTCGCCCGCCATGTGCATGGTGCCCAGGGAGTGCTGGAACCGGCTGTGCTCGGCTGCGGGGTAGACCCAGCGGGCGCTCTGGAGCTGGTGTATCCTCCGGAGGCGCTGCAGCCAGGGCGTGTCGAGGAGGTCTTTTTCCGTCTTTTCCCCCGGGTAATCCGGCCCCGGGACGGTGAACCAGGCGTACTGGTAGATCGGATCGGCGATGAGCGCCTTCCCCGTGTAGACTTTCGCGAACTCGGGACCCCTCTGAGCCATGGATATTTTTTATCGGAATTCGGCGTAATGTTCAATCGATAATCGGTGCCGGACGGGAAAAAGGTTTTATTCCGGCGGCTTGTCTGGTAAATAAAAAAACAGGTTCATGCCCGGGGGAAGCCGACAGGATGCCCAACAATCTCAAGATAGCCCTGATGATCATCGTGACCCTGATCCTGGCGGGGACGATGGGCTTTCACTTCATCGAGGGGTGGAATGTCCTCGAGTCCTTCTATACCACGGTCATGACCCTGACTACGATCGGCTACGGGGACTTCGCCCCCAAGACACGAGGGGGGATGCTCTTTACGGTCCTTCTCGTCATCTTCGGTGTCGGAACCATGCTCTACACTGTGGGTCTCGTGGCCCAGATCATGGTGGAAGGACGCCTGACAACGCTCCTGGGGAGAGGAAAGATGGAAAAAGCCATCGACAGAATGAAGAACCACTACATCGTCTGCGGCTGCGGCCGGATCGGGTATCTCATCTGCAAGGAGCTGGCCGCGGAGAAGGTCGATTTCGTCGTCGTCGACAACAACCCCGAGGTGATACAGAAAATAGACGAAGACGGGTTTGTCTACTTCAGGGGCGACGCGATCCACGACAAGTGCCTGATCGGCGCGGGCATCAAGCGGGCCAAGGGGATCGTCTGCGTTCTGCCCACCGACGCCCAGAACCTCTACGTGATCCTCACGGCCAAGGAACTGAATCCCGACATCTGGATTCTCTCGCGCTCCGAGGAGGAGGAGTCCGAGCACCGCCTGCTGCGGGCGGGCGCGAACCGGGTCATGTCTCCCTACACGCTGGGCGGAACCCGGATGGCCATGGCCATCCTGAGGCCCGCCATGCTGGATTTCATCGAGATCACGACACGAAGACAGAGCCTGGAGCTGCGGATGGACGAGCTGGAAATCTGCGCAGGCTCGCCGCTCATCGGGAAATCCCTCGAGGAATCGGAGATCCGGCAGCGTTACGGGCTCATCATTGTGGCGGTAAAGAAGGACTCGGGCAAGATGATCTTCAACCCCGTGGCCAGCTACGTCATCCAGGGCGGAGACAAGCTGATCGCGCTTGGGGAAGAGGACAACGTCTCTAAGTTGTCGCAAGCGTGTCTTGTATAAGCGAGGAGGGGATCATCCCCTCTCGAAGGACCTTCTGCGGATATACGGTCACGTCGACGATGGTCGATCCTTTTCCACCCGGAGTGTGCCCGCCGTCGATGACCCCGTCCAGTCTCCCTTCCAGTTGAGAAAGCGCCTCCACGGCCGACGAGCACTCCGGCGCGCCGGTGAGGTTTGCGCTTGTGGCCGTCACGGGCCCACCGAGCCTCTTTGAGATCTCCATGGCGATGGGATGGCTGGTGAGCCGGATGCCGATCTTTCCGCTTCCCGCCGTCAGCTTCGGCGAGACGGACGGTGCCGCCCGGAAGATGATCGTCAGCGGCCCGGGCCAGAAGCGCTCCATGAGCTTTCGCGCCTTCTCGGGAATGTCTGCTGCAAAGGCATCCAGGTGACCTCTGTCTCCGATCACGACGAGAATGGGGTTCTTGAAGTCCCGCCCCTTGATCCCGAAGATTTTCTCGATCGCCGCCTCGTTGCGCGCGTCGGCCCCCAGGCCATAGAACGTCTCCGTCGGGAACGCGATCACTCCGCCGCGTTTTAGTATGGCGACAGCCTCGTCGATTCTGTCCGCCTCCGGCTTTCCCGGATCGATTTCTAAAATGGTTGTCATAGCCGTCCATAGAATAATGGACCTGCAGAGGAAATGATATCCCGCTGCCGGTCGATTTTTCTTGCCCGAAACCCGAGTCCCGAAACCCGAAGCCCGGTTTTTAGAGGCATTCCAGTTTCTTGTGCTTCTCCTCCACTTCGCGGGCCATCTGCTCCGCGTGCTGCTGGAGTTTCTTGCGAAGGGTTGCATCGCCCAGGGCGAGGATTCTTGCCGCCATGAGAGCGGCATTGCGTGCGCCCGCCTTGCCGATGGCCATGGTTGCCACGGGGATACCCCCTGGCATCTGGACGGTGGAGAGAAGCGCATCGAGGCCCCCGATGGAGGTGGCATCGATGGGCACGCCGATGACAGGGAGCCGCGTCTGCGAGGCGATCACCCCTGCCAGGTGGGCCGCTGCGCCGGCGCCGACGATGAGGACCTTGACGCCACGCTCCTCGGCCTTCCGGGCGAAGTTCGTCGTCCGCTCGGGCGTGCGGTGGGCCGAGGTGAGGAAGAGCTCGTAGGGGATGTCGAACTTCTTGAGCGTCTCCAGGGCCTCCTTCATGATCGAAAGATCCGAATCGCTCCCCATCAACACGCTCACGAGAACGTCGCATTTTTTCTTCATGTTCCTCCCCTTTCAATGTGGCGACGTTGGGAATCCGGCATCAGGCTTCCGGATTCAGGATTTTATCCGGACGCCCGAATCCCGAGGCCCGAATCCGTTTTTCTAATGTTTGAAATGCCTCACTCCCGTGAACACCATCGCCAACCCATGCTCGTCGGCTGCCTGGATCGACTCCTCATCCCGGATTGACCCGCCGGGCTGGATAATGGCCGTGACCCCGGCCTTTGCCGCCGTGTCGACGACGTCGCGGAACGGGAAGAAGGCATCGGAGCCCATGACGGTGCCCTTCGTGGGGCTTGTCGCCTTCATGATCGCGATCTTCACCGAATCCACGCGGCTCATCTGGCCCGCGCCCACCCCCACGAGCTTGTCCCTTGTCGCGAGAACGATGGCGTTTGACTTCACGTGCTTGACAACCCGCCAGGCAAAGTCGAGGGCCTGGTACTCCTCTTCGGTGGGGTTGCGTTTCGTAACGACCTTCGCCTTGCGAATATCCATGTCGTCGGCGTCCCGTTCCTGGACGAGAAGCCCGCCCACGACTCGACGGAAGTCAAAGCCCTTCTTGCCTGCGGTGCAGGGCTCCCCGATCTCGATGAGGCGGAGGTTTTTCTTCGACTCGAATGCCTTGAGGGCCTCGGGCTCGAATTTCGGTGCGATGACGACCTCCAGGAAGAGCTTGGCGATTTCCTCGGCGGCCTTTCTGTCGACGGGCCGGTTCACGGCCACGATGCCGCCGAAGGCCGACAGGGGGTCGGTCTCGAGGGCCTTTTTGTAAGCTTCGAGAAGGTCCCCTTTCGACGTGGCAGCCCCGCAAGGGTTTGCATGTTTCATGATGACCGCCGTGGGCAGCTCGAAATCGCAGGCCATCTGCCAGGCGGCATCGCTGTCCATGATGTTGTTATAGGAGAGTTCCTTCCCCTGGAGTTGCCTGCCGCCCGCGATCCCGGGCAGCAGCTGCGCCCCCTCGCGGTAGAAGACGGCTTTCTGATGGGGATTCTCACCGTAGCGCAGGTCCTGGGCCTTAAGAAACTGCAGGGTGTAGACGTCGGGAAAGTCCTTCTTTCCGTCCCCGGGCAGGATGGTTCCCAGCCAGTTGGAGATGGCGGCATCGTAGCGGGCCGTGAGCTGGAAGGCCTTGGTCGAGAGCATGAAGTTTGTGTTCTCGGAGACCTCGCCTTGCGTCTTTTTCATTTCCTCTATGATTTTCGGGTAGTCGTCAGGGTTCGTGACGATACTCACGAAACGATAGTTTTTCGCCGCAGACCGGACCATGGTGGGCCCGCCGATGTCGATATTTTCAATGGCTTCCTCGAGCGAGCAGCCTTCCCTGGCCACCGTGTCCTCGAAGCGGTAGAGGTTGATGACGACCATGTCGATCATCTCGATCCCGTGCGCCCTTGCTGCTTTCATATGTTCCTCGTGGTCGCGCAGCGCAAGCAGGCCCCCGTGAACCTTCGGGTGAAGGGTCTTGAGCCTTCCGTCCATCATTTCCGGGAAACCCGTGTAGGCGGAAACATCGGTCACGTCGATTCCCGCCGCCTTGATCTGGGCCGCCGTGCCGCCCGTCGAGAGGATCTCGACGCCAAAGGCCTTCAGGCCTTTGGCAAAATCAACAATGCCTTTCTTGTCCGTGACACTGATTAATACCCTCTTGATCTTGTTGCCCATTGATTGCTCCTCTTATTTTCGATTCAGAAGGTGGGAAGGTAAGAGGGTGAGAGGGTAAGAAAGAAAAACGTTTCCAACCTTCTCGCCTTCTCAACCTCTCACCCTCTTCTTAAGCGTTGCATGTGATCGATTCGCCGCTGAATGAGCGCCTTCGTTCCGATGTCGGGCCTGTGGTCGACGGGGCCCTTCACGGCCGATATGGCGTTCTCGGCGATCTTCTCCGCCTCGTCGAGGCTTGCGGCGATCCCCACGACACCGATGGCCCGGGAGGTCGTCATATAGAGCCCGTCGGCCTTCCTGTCGACCGAGGAATAGTAGAGCCGCGCGGAGCCCACATCGCCCACGTCGATTTTTGCCGACGTCGATTTCGCGTCGGGGTGGTCCTTGGGGAGGCCGTAGGCCTTCGGGACGATGTATTTGCAGACGGTAGCCTTCTTTTCGAACTCCACGGGCAGCCTGTCCAGCGTCCCGTTCACGACGGCCCGGCAGATCTCGATGAAATCCGTCTTGAGCAGCGGCAGGATGTTCATCGCCTCGGGGTCGCCGAAGCGGGCGTTGTACTCCACGAGCCTCACGCCGTCTCGCGTGATGATGAAGCCGCCGTACATGATGCCCTTGTAGTAATCGCCCGTCTCCCGGTAGATGGCCTCGGCCACCTTCCGGGTGATGTCGAGCCCCGCCTGGACGTCTTCGGGCCTCATGAAGGGGAGGCTGTGATCCCGATCGGAGTAGGAACCCATGCCGCCCGTGTTGGGCCCCTTGTCGCCCACGAAGCGCCGCTTGTGGTCCTGGACGGGCGGCGTGGCCACGACGGTCCTTCCGTCGGAGATGCACTGCAGGGAAAACTCCTCGCCCTCGAGCTTTTCCTCGATCACCACGGCGGAGTGCTCCTGCAGGACCTCCCTGCAATACTCGAAGGCCTCCTGCCTGGTCTGGAAGTGGTCACCCTGGACCTTCACGCCCTTGCCGCCGGTGAGCCCGTCGGGTTTCACGACGACGCCGGGAAGCTCTTTGAGAAAGGCCTCGATCCCGTCAATCGAGGTGAAGGTCTCGTAGCGGGGGTTTCCGGGGATGTTGTATTTGCGGACGAGGTCCCGCGTGAAGGACTTGGACGTCTCGAGCCGGGCGAGCTTCTTTTTGGGTCCCACGGCGGGGATTCCCGCGGCCGCGAGGGCATCGACGATGCCCAGGTTCAGGGGGTCTTCCGGCCCGATGACGGCGAACTCGCAGCCGTTCTCCTTCGCGAAGGCCATGATGGCCGCCAGATCCTCGTAGGGTCCGACGAGGGACTTTGACGACAGAGCGGCAATCCCGGGGTTGTTTGTCTTCATGCAGGAAAAGAGTTTCGGGTTGAGGCTGGAACGCATGATCGCCTCGGCGATGGCATGTTCCCGGGCCCCGTTTCCGACCAGCAGCACACCCGGCATGGAACACCTCCTCATGGCCCCCTGTCGACCACGGAAATCATTGAATATAAAGGGGAAATGAACAGAAGAATGGTTTGCATCATAACGGAAAAGGGGCATCAAGTCAATGAAAACGGCGGTTTTGAGCCGGCAAAACTGTTTCGCGGTCCTTCACGCAACAGCAGGTTGACTTTTTGCGGATTGTCCGATAAGCTCCAGCCATCGTTAACCTGTCGAAACACCATAACAATTTCTAGCACCGGGCAATCGAATCCTTGGACCCAACCGTTACATTCAAGCTCGCGTTGATGGGCCTGTGCCTGTTGCTGTCAGGATTCTTTTCGTCCTCCGAAGCCGCCCTTTTTTCACTGTCACAGCTTCATCTCCATAAGATGCGCGAAGAACGCTTTCCCTTCCTTTCTCATGTCGAGAGGCTCCTCGACACGCCCCGTCGCCTGCTTGTCACGATCATCGTGGGCAACGAGGTCGTCAACATCGTGCTTTCCGCCACGGCTGCGGCGCTCTTCATCAGCCTCTTCGGCCAGCGGGGGGAGTGGCTCGCCATCGCCGCGGTGGCCCCGGTGCTGTTCCTTTTCGGGGAGGCCGTCCCGAAGATCTTCGGGAAAACCTACTCCATGCGCCTCTCCTCCCTGGTGGCGCCGCTCATGACGCTCGTGCAGAAGGCCGTGTTTCCCGCGGTCTGGCTCCTGGAAGGGATCTCCGGTCTTATCCTCGGGTCCTTCAGGAAAAAGGAGGCGGCGGACAGCGACGCCCTCATGGAGGTGGAGTTCCGAAGCCTCGTCGATGCCGGTCATGAAGAAGGGATCATCGATGCCAGCCAGCGGGATCTCATCCACCGGGTCTTCGATCTGGCCGACACGCCTGTCGAGGACATCATGACCCCCAGGGTCGACATGTTCTGCCTGCCCGTGTCCACGAGCCCGCAGGCTCTGCGCAGAGAGATCATCGAGCAGGGCTACTCGCGGGTCCCCCTGTACGGGACGGGACCCGATGATATCGTCGGGATCCTCTATGCGCGCGACCTGCTGGGCCTGATGGCGGAGGGGAAAGCCCCGGCCTCGGCCGAGCCGCTTCTGCGAAAACCCTTCTTCGTACCGGAAGAACGAAGTGCCGACCAGGTGCTTCGGGATTTCCAGAAGCGAAACATGCACGTGGCCATCGTCGTCGACGAGTACGGCGGGATCTCGGGACTCGTAACGATGGAGGACATCCTGGAGGCCCTCTTCGGAGACATCTACGACGAGCGGGATACCCGGGAGAGGCCATTCCACCGGATCGACGAGCGGACCCTGATGGTCTCGGGAGCCCTTGCGATAGACGATTTCAACGAAATCGCAGGCACCTCCATCCCGTCGGATGATTTCGGGACCGTCGGCGGCTATGTCCTGCACCTCTTCGGGAGGCTGCCGTCCCGGGGCGACGAAATCGTTTCAGGGGGGCTCACCCTCGTCGTCCGGAAGGTCAAGGGCACGCGGATCCTGAGCATCCGGGTGACAAAAGGGGGTGAAGAGTCATGAGCGATGTCCTCATGCTGCTGCTCATCCTCCTCTGCATCGCCCTGGAAGGCCTTTTTTCCGGGGGCGAGATCGCCCTGATTGCTTCCGACATCCACCGCATCCGGCAGAAAGCGGAAGGCGGTTCGAAATCGGCAGCCATCGCCCTGCGACTGCTCGGCAACCCGGAGTGGTTCCTGGCCACTTGCCTCACGGGGACGGATCTGTGTGTGATCACGAGCACGGCCCTCGCCACATCCCTGTTCATCGCACAGCTGGGGCCGGCAAGAGGCGAATGGGTCTCCGTGGCCGTCATGGTCCCGGCGATCCTCGTTTTCGGCGAAATCGTCCCGAAGAGCTTCTTCCGTCAGCGCGCCGAGCGGAAGGCCGTGCTCATCGCACCCTTCATCTGGGCGGCTTCCTGGGTCCTGTACCCCTTCGTATACGTGGTCTCGAAGATCGCCCGCGGCACCGTCTATGTCCTGGCGGGAGACCGGGGGAAAACACCCCTGCCCTACATCACCAAGGACGGGCTCAAGGTCCTCCTGCACGAGGAGGCGAAGCAGACCGACGTGAAACGCTCGGAGAAAGAGATGGTGGACCGCATTTTCGATTTCTCCGAGACGAGCGTGGGCCGGGTCATGGTGCCGATCTCCAATGTGGCGGCCCTCGAGGACGAGGCGACCTTCGGGGATGCCGCCCGACTCATCAACGAGACGGGCTTTTCCCGACTCCCCGTCTACCGGGGCGACATCATCGACATCGTGGGTGTGGTCAATGCCTTCGATATCCTGAAGCAACTGCCCGCCTCGGCCGCCCAGCCCGTCCGCTCGGCCCTCCGGCAGCTTCTCTACGTGCCCGCCAGCAAGCCCGCCGACGATCTCCTGCTGGAGATGCAGAAGCGCGGTGAGCCGATGGCGGTGGTCGTCGACGAGTACGGCGGGGCCGTGGGCATCGTGACGATCGAGGACATCCTCGAGGAGATCGTGGGCGATATCCGCGACGAATACGACAAACGGGAGCGCGCCGTCCGCAAACTGGGTCCGGGCCAGTACCTGGTCAGCGCGCACATCGGCATCGAGCGGCTGCGGGAGATCGTCCCCGTCAGCATTCCGGAAGGGCCTTATGAGACCCTGGCCGGATATCTGCTCCATCAGATGGGACGGATTCCGCGCCGGATGGAGCAGTTCCGCGCGGGCAACGTCAAGTTCGTGATCGAGGATGCCGACATGAAGTCGATCAAACAGGTACAGATCATCCTGCCCGCCGAGACCCCGGCCGCGCAGAAAGAAGAGGGGCAGGCCGAATCGCAGCGGCCGGTGACGGGGTTGTGAGCGTTGCACGAGAGGGTGAGAAGGTAAGAGGGTGAGAAGGTTGGTGAGGTATGCGCCGGAATGCTTCGGCCGCGCTTCTGATGGGCACCCGAGACGGTGCCGTCTGGAAATAATTCGAAAGAAAGGGTTGGGATGAAGACGGAAGAGAAAACCTTTGCAACGCTGATTCTTGCGGCCGGCAAGGGCACGCGGATGAAATCGGAGCTGGTGAAGGTCCTCCACCCCGTGGCCGGACGGCCCATGCTGGACTATGTCCTGAATCTGGCCGAACAGATGGGATCGTCCCGGATCGCCGCGATCATCGGCCATCAGGCCGAGCTCGTGGAGGAACGCTGCGCAAACCGGGGCCTTGACTTCGTCTACCAGCGCGAGCAGCTAGGTACGGGCCACGCCGTCCTGCAGGCCGCAGAGGCCTTTGCCGGCTACAGGGGGACCATCGTGATCCTCTGCGGCGACGTGCCCCTGCTGCGGGCCTCGACGATTCGCGACCTGATGGAGCGCCACCGCGCCTCCGGTGCGGCCATCACGGTGCTGACGACCCTTCTCGAAGACCCCTTCGGCTACGGCCGGATCGTGAAGGACAAAGAGGGAAACGTGCTGGGGATCGTGGAGCACCGCGACGCCACGGAGGAGCAGAAAAAAATCCGGGAGATCAACACCGGGATCTATTGTGCGGAAAATCCGTTCCTGTTCGAAGCGGTGAGTGAGATCGGAAACGACAACGCCCAGAAGGAATACTACTTCACGGACATCTTCGCCATCGCGCGGCGCAAGGGCGTCCGCACGGCCTCCGTCATCGCGCCCGACCCCGGCGAAGTCATGGGCATCAACTCACCCGAGGATCTCGTCCGTGCCACACAGATTGTGCAGGAGCGTCTCAAGGAAAAACTCAAGGACAGCCGGTGATAAGGTCAGCGGCTCGCGGGACGAGCCGCGCAGAGGATTGAATTAGGAAATCGTCAACACTTGCCACATTAGGTAAATCCCCAATATATTAATCTAATACATTATTTGTTGTGGATGAATGGCATGCCAGTTGCTTTGAAAACCGTTATCTGTAACGATTTTCACGGTGAGGGAAATGAAGCGTAAATTCATCTTCATAGTTCTTATACTTTTCGTATACATCTTCGCTGGGAGTGTCAATGCGACAGGCAGTGAAACTGATCGTCCAAGATTGATGTCGGAATCACTTTACGCCGACAAGTTTTACACAAAACCGCCAAGCGATGCGCTTGTATGGTCAAAGGTACTTCTTGACCTTAAGGTGCCCGATTTTACTCCTCGAGTGGATTCTCACAGCGAATGGAGAAACTGTAACTATAAAAGCGCGTTAGCCACACTGGGTGAGATTCAAGCCCAACTGGGCAAGGAATCGCCCTATCTGAAAATATGGGCAGCCAATCAGGACCGTGTGCTCATGGCGTGTGAAGGACAGGCTGGTCCTGACAAGCCGCCAATCCGGCCTCCCGGGAAATTACGCCCACGACGGGCACATGGTGATTTCCTCTATCAGCTCGGCAGTTGGAACTTTTATCGAAGAGATTACAAGGCGGCGCTATTAAATTATCAGCAAGCCGAAAAACTGATCGGCACACCCCAACGAGCCAACGCCGCCTTCATGGTTGTACGGACTCTGGCTTATCTCAATCGCGCGGAGGATGCCTACCATAAAATCGGAAAGATCCTCTCGGATTCTTCTCTGCAAGCGATACACGACAGTGCAAGAAACTATCGATTCGTGATCATGAGCAATTCGCGGTCCTTCGAGCTGGATCTCACTCCGGAGCTCGCAATGGAACACCTGAACTGGCTCCAAAAAATTGTTCAACTGGATATCATGAAAACACAGCGCTCGGATCGAGCATTTGCTGATCAAAAGGATGCCTTTGAACAGCTGAATTTGTATTTCCCGCTTTACGAACCGGATTCGAAGGCCGTCAATTGGTGGCTTACCGATGTAAACCCGAAAGGGCCAAGGATGCAGGCTGTAAAAACCCTGGCACCGAAAATTCCTCTCATCGGCTGGATGCAAGCCAAGTGGGCCTACAACGTGTTCGATTACGACTGGCTCTGGGCTTTGCATGCCAAAGATAACCCTTATTGGGCGCAGAACAGGCATATTGTCATTCATGCACTGGAAAAATGGAAAAGTAAAAAAGATGGGGGATGGCTGCAGATTGCAATCCGACGTGTTCATCCGCAGGATACATTAGCGCAGGAAATCCTGTCGGCGGCTGAGCCGTTTCTCGACCGCCCATGGAAAATGGAAACCCCTGAATATCGGTTGTGGCTTTTTGACCTCTGGGCAAATGCCATACGCATCCGCCTGGGAAGAGGCGAAACAGACAAGGTCGGTGCTCTGGTTTCAGAACATTTTGATTATTATGGCAATGGATTGCTTTCTTTCTCTGAATCAAGAGACTATTCCTATTACCGCAATGATTTTAAGGAAACTTTAGATAAATCGCTCAGATGGATGGTCTATACCGGCCAATTTGAGCAAGCCAGGTCTTTCCTGGATATTATCCAGAAACAATTTAAGAACGAGTTTTATCAATGGCGAAGCCTGCTGGCAACAAACCTTGATGAAGCTCTCAGCGTGGCAATCGCACACAACACTTATTTTTCTTATGATTACCGGAATCGCGAACTAGTATGGCAGGAAATGCTGAACATGTTACCCAGCCGTGCGCTGTATTCGATTGCAAACGATGAACGCATCAAGCAAGTGAATAGGGCTCTTATCGCGCGCACACTGCTTACACGGGCGATACTTCTGGATTACGATAACGATCTGCTTGACAGATACGCCGCACTGGCGGGTAAGCTGAATCCAGCAATCCGTGAACAGTTGCTTGAAAGTGTTCACGGCCATAATCGGGATAAATATATCGGCTCTCTCTTGAAGATGCCTAGATTTCGCCCGGCGGTATATCTTGAATATGCTAAGGATATGGAGCCCAGAAGAGAGGAAAAAGGACCAGCAATCGACGCCATCGACAGGTACAATCACAACGATAATAATTGGTGGTGCCGCTTTGATGACGAGATGTTTGAAAAGAGGATCTTCAATGCCATGAAGATTGTTCCTGTGGACAATGATTTATTATCGCTGAAAGCTATCGGCAAAGAAACAGATCGAACCATCGGTGAGGATGAGGGAACAGATCAAGCTATTAGCGACGAACTGAAACCGTATCTGAACAATCAACGCAAGTTGCTTGCCCAGCATCCGTACTCGACACTCATTGACAGCAAAGAGATCGAAGCACTCAAGAATATTCCGTCAGGACCTCAATACCTCAGTGAGGCGGTAATCAAGAGAGAACTAGAGAGTGCGCCAGCAGCAAGTTCGGATGAACAAAATGAGCGTGCAGGGAATCTCCATCGCGCTGTACGTACAACTCGATATGGCTGTGATCGTGATGGTTCGCATGGAGAATATTCAAGAAAAGCCTTTATCTTATTGCACAAACATTACGAAAATACCCCGTGGGCAAAAGCCACGCCGTATTGGTTCAAATAAGAAAGGAGGCAGAATTACTTTTTTATCAAGAGTAAATGAGGAAAGCTGCAATCTAAAGAACGCTCCCCAAATAGGAAAGAGACACGAGTGATAAAATAGAAACGGCGGGAATTCATCCCGCCGTTTCCTGCACTTTGGCTTTAACTAGATAACAGAGAGGGTCAAGGGAGAAAATCCCTTGACTTTTTCTTGGGTTTGTACTCTAGTCATATGACTAGAGTACTGAAAAGGAGGATCCCATGGGCTACCCCACCAAGGTGCAGCTGATCAAGCGCAGGGAAAGCGAGCAGTGGTACATCAACTTCCCCTCGGCCGTGGCCCGGGCCATGGAGTTCGAGCGCGGCGAGGTTGTGGAGTGGATCATCGAGGACAAGGGCCAGCTCGTGCTTCGGCGTCAGAAGGTTCCCCCGAGCGCGATGAAAAAAAAACGCCCGGGCCGATCGAGGGCTTCGATGACTTATGGGGGCAGACCCGGGAGGCGTTTCTGCAGGAGCGCACGTGGGGGCGTGCGCGCACCCTGGCCCTCAGTGCGCTCGTGGGGCTGGGTCGGCGCACGGTGACGGGCATGCTGACGGCCTCGGCCCAGCAGGGGCTCGATTGGTCGGCGGCCTACCGGCTCTTTGAGCACGAGCGCTTTGATCTGGAGCGCCTGTTTGCCCCGGCGCTGCAGTCGGTGCTGAGGCGTTTGGAGGATGAGGAGCCCCTGGTGGCGCTGATGGATGATACGCTGATCCGCAAGCGGGGCCGAAAGATCCACGGGACGGCCTGGAAGCGGGACCCGCTGGGCCCGCCGTTTTGCAATAACTTTGTTTGGGCCCAGCGGTTCGTGCAGCTCTCGGCGGCCCTGCCCGAGAGCCCGGGGCCGTCTCGGGCCCGGGGGATCCCCGTGGACTGGTGGCATGCGCCGCTGCCGCTGAAGCCCAAAAAGAAAGCCCCGGCAGGGCAGTGGCAGCAGTATCGGGAGCAACAGGCGCTCTCGAAGGTGAGCGCCGTGGGGGTGAATCGTATCCGGGCCCTGCGAGGCCAGATCGACCGGCAGGGGCAGGAGAAACGGAAGCTCATCGTGGCCGTGGACGGCACCTTCACCAACAAGACGGTGTTTCGAGCCCTTCCCGAGAACACGGTTGCCGTGGGGCGGCTGCGAAAGGATGCCCGGCTCTTTGCCGTGCCTGCCGACGAGGAGCGTCCCCGGCGAGGGCGCAAACGCTTCTATGGCGATCCGCTCCCCGGTCCCGAGCAGCTCAGGCAGGATGCCTCCATGCCCTGGACCGAGGTCGAGGCCTGGGCGGCGGGAAAGCTGCAGCGCTTCGAGATCAAGACCCTCGCACCGGTGCGCTGGATGGGATCCGGAAAAATCAATGTGCGGCTCGTGGTGATCCGTCCCCTGGCCTATCGTCGCCGCAAAGGGGCCAGGCTCCTGTATCGAAAGCCCGTCTACCTGGTGTGCTCGGATCCCGAGCTGTCGCTCCAGACGCTTTTGCAGGCCTTCCTGTGGCGCTGGGAAATCGAGGTCAACTTCCGGGATGAAAAGACCGTCCCGGGGGTGGGCGAAGCGCAGGTGCGAACCGAGGCCGCCGTGCAGGCGGTGTCGGCCTTCGTGGTGGCCGCCTATGCCTATCTTCTGATTGCCTCCGCTCAGGCCGGCCGCATTGCTTTGCCCCTGCCCAAATGGAGAAACGGCGAACCCGTCGAGCGCGATTCCACGCCCAGGCTCGTGGCCGCCCTGCGGCACCAGCTCTGGGGAAAAGCCCTCGGGGTGAATTTAACCCCTGTCGTGAAACAAAGGAAGGGCAACGCAACGCGCCATCAAATCGCGGATGCCTTGCCCTCAGCCGTTTGTTATGCCTTCAGATAGCCAAAGTACAGGAAACGGCGGGAATTCATCCCGCCGTTTCCTTTCTGCCCTGTACCCTTGACCCTATACCCTGGCCCCTATCTTTATTTCATATTCTTCTTGATTGTGTTCGCCAGCTCGTTGGCCATCGCGGTGATCTCCTTCTGCGAAGGGCCTTCGATCATGACCCGGCAGAGGGCCTGGGTCCCCGAGAAGCGCACCAGGATGCGCCCCTTTCCGGCGAGCTTTTTTTCGGCATCGGCAATCGCCTGACCGATGACCGCGATCTCGTCCAACTCCCTTCGCCTCTCCACGGTCACGTTTACCAGCACCTGGGGAAGGGTCGACATGACAGCCGCCAGCTCCGACAGGGGCCGGCCTTTTTTCTTCATCACGGCGAGGACCTGCAGGGCCGAGAGGATCCCGTCGCCCGTCGTCGTGTGGTCCAGGAAGATGAGGTGCCCCGACTGCTCGCCGCCCAGGTTGTATCCCTTCTCCCGCATGCACTCCAGGATGTAGCGATCCCCCACCTGCGTCCGGATCAGCTTGATACCCGCCTGCCTCATGGCGATCTCGAAGCCCATGTTGCTCATGACGGTGGCGACAACGGTGTTCTTCCGGAGCTGCCTGCGGGCCTTCAGGTCGATGGCGCAGATTGCCATGAGGTGATCGCCGTCGACTACATTTCCTTTCTCGTCGGCAAAGATGACCCGGTCGGCATCGCCGTCCAGCGCGATCCCCGCGTGGGCCCTGTGTTTCCGGACGGCGGCGGCGACGATCTCGGGGTGCATGGCCCCGCATTTCAGGTTGATGTTTCTCCCGTCGGGACTGTTTCCCAGGGGGATCACCTCGGCCCCCAGTTCCTCCAGGACGAGCGGGGCGATCCGGTAGCCCGCGCCGTTGGCGCAGTCGACGACGATCTTGAGCCCCTCCAGGGACAGGGCCTTCGGGAAGGCGTTTTTCAGGAAAACGGCGTAGCGCCCATCGGCGCCGAATATGGCGCTGGAGCGTCCGATCGCCGCGCCGGACGGGGCCGACTCCCCCAGGCGCTCGGAGGCGATCAGGGCCTCGATCCGGGCCTCGGCGGCATCGGGGAGCTTCAGGCCGTTGCCCTGGAAGATCTTGATCCCGTTGTCCTCGAAGGGGTTGTGGGAGGCGGAGATCATGATGGCCGCGTCGGCCTTCATGTCCATTGTGAGGAAGGCCACCGCCGGTGTGGGAAGCACGCCCACGGTGAGGGCGTCGACGCCCATGGAGCAGATGCCCGCCACGAGGGCATCCTCGATCATCGGGCCCGAAAGGCGCGTGTCCCGGCCGATGAGGATGCGGTGCCTGCGCTTCGAGTTGCGAAAGAGGCTGGCAACGGCCCTTCCGACGCGCAGGACGAGCTCCGGTGTCATGGGGTGCCGGTTGGCCACACCGCGGATGCCGTCCGTTCCGAAGAGCCTTCTTTCTTTTTCTGCCATGGTGTCTGCCCTCCCCCGGACCGGCTGGCCCGAAGGGTTCAATCCTGCTTGAAAAAAACACTGCAAAAAATCGGCCCGTTTATAACATGGACGATGACGGATGCAAAGTTTTTTCCTTGCATTGGCGCTCCGCGCCCCCTAAGTTAGGGGCGCAGCGGATCGCGAGGAAAACAATGAAAATCGGCAACCTTCACCTCTCCAACAACCTGATCATGGCCCCCCTGGCGGGGATCACGGACCTTGCCTTCCGGAGCATTGTCCGCAGGTACGGCTGCGGCCTGTGCTACACGGAAATGGTCAGTGCCGACGGTCTTGTCCGGGGACACAGGGCGACGTTCAGCTATCTGCGCAGCGATCCCGGCGACCGGCCGCTGATCGCCCAGATCTTCGGCTCCGATCCCGACGTGCTGGCCGCGGCGGCCCGGGCGATCGAAGAGGGGGGGCTTGCCGACGCCGTGGACATCAACATGGGCTGCCCCGTGAAGCCGGTGATCCGGCGGGGGGCCGGCGCAGCCCTGATGAGGGATGCGGAAAAGGTCCGGCTCATCGTGCAGGCGACGCGAAAGGCAACGACGCTTCCCCTGACCGTCAAGATCCGCGCGGGGTGGTCTCCGAAGGAAAAAAACGCCCTCGAGATCGCCCGGATCGCAGAGCAGGAAGGCGCCGATGCCATCGCCGTTCACCCGAGGACGGCCTCCCAGGGATTCAGCGGCCGCTCCGACTGGTCCGTGATCGCCGAGGTCAAGGCGGCCCTGACAATTCCCGTCATCGGCAACGGCGACGTGGAGAGGCCCGATGACGTGAGCGCCATGATCGACAGCACGGGATGCGACGCCGTCATGATCGGCCGCAGCGCCCTGGGGAACCCCTGGATCTTCCGCAACGCCCTGCGTCTTCGGGCCGGTGAGGGCACCGAACTTGCAGACCTGGAGGAGAAGGTGCGGCTCATCGGGGAGCACCTGGAGCGCTCTGTGGGGCTGTACGGAGAGGAGACGGGGGTGAAGTGCTTCCGCAAGCATCTCTTCTGGTACACCCGGGGGCTTCGAGGCAGCGCCACGTTCAGGAAAGAGGCCGGGACGATCCTCGGGAAAAGCAATGTCCTTGCGAAGGTTTCGGCATACTTCGAAGAGCTGGCCGGAGGGAGTGCCGAGGAGAAAAAGGCGCTTGACTTTTCAGGAAATTTGAACATAAGCTTCAACCAAAGCGAGGCTTTTCCCCGGCCGGGTCCGGGAGGCACGGAGGAGAGGTAGAACGGCATCGTGGAACTCGTCAAGTTCAAGGAACTCGAAGAGAGAATCAAGGGACTCGTCGAGGAATACAACACGCTGAAGAAGAGAACAAAGGAGTTAGAAGAACTAGTCGCAATAAAGAGTGGAGAGTTAAAGGAAGCAAACGGCAAAATAGCCAAACTCAACGAGGAGAGGGACTCAGTCAGGCACAAGGTGGATACTCTACTGGATTTGCTGGAGGATATAAACGCATCAGGGCAGACATCGGGGTTGTTGTTTGAAAAAAAGGTTTGATATCAAAATCATGGGTCAGGGTGTCTCCGTGCTGAGTGATGCCGCCGATGACCATGTTTTGAAGATCGTTCAACATATCAACAACAAAGCGGAGGAAATCAAACTAGCCTCTAAGAACTTGACGACGTTGAACATCATCCTGTTGGTTGCCCTGAATCTGGCCGATGAGTTGTTTCGGCTCAGGGGGGAAAAGGAAACGATCTGCAGCCAACTGGAGGACCGGTCCGAGGAGCTGATACATCTCATCGACCGGAAAGGAAAAGAAGAGAATATTCCCCTGCGATGTGCGTGATTAACAGAATCCTTTGAGCGAACACCTAATAATAGGGAGCCCTCCCTGGTCGGCTGTGTGCAGGTCCTCTCGAGGAAAGCCTGACCCGACACACAGGGCACCCACCTTGTTGACAAGGTTCAAGGTTATTCGTTGACACGGCATCGGCGGGGGTTTTTTTAGCCCCCGGCCGGATCGAATAACCGCCCGAAATCCCGCTGATTTGCCCCATCCTTTGTCTCCCCTCAAAGAAACACCCCACGGCATTGAATCGGAAGGATCGTAACCATCGCATCGGTCTTCTTATGCCATTACGGACGAGGAGGTAACAAATATTGGACTTCTTGCCAGTCATTATAGCCATCGCATCGCTGATCGCCGGTATCGCCTTCGGGTATCTCCTGCGAAAGCTGATCACGCGGAAGGAGCTGCAATCCTCGGAGAATCTCTCCGTTCGGATCGTTGAAGAGGCCAAGAAAGAGGCCGACAGCATCAAGAAAGAGGCCATCCTGCAGGCCAAGGAGAGCCTGCTCAAGACAAAGGCCGAGTTCGAGCGGGAAGCGCGGGAGCGCAAGACCGAGCTCGACAAGCTCGAGGCGCGACTGCGATCCAAGGAGGAAAACCAGGAAAAGCGCATCGACATGATGGTGCAGAAAGAGAGCAACATCGAGAATCGGGAGAAGGGGCTCCAGCAGAAGGAGAACTCGCTGCACGAAAAACACGAGCGGATGAACCGCATCCTCGACGAGCAGAAGGAGAAGCTCGAGCAGATCGCCGGCATCACCTCCACGGAGGCCAAGGCCCAGCTCATCCAGGCCATGGAGGCCGAGGCCAAGCGCGAGGCGGCCACCCTCATCCGCAAGGCCGAGGAGGACGCCAAGCGCATGGCCGACAAGAAGGCCCAGGAGATCATCGCCTACTCCATCCAGCGCTACGCCGGGGACTTCGTGGCCGAAAGCACCGTGTCCGTCGTGAATCTCCCCACCGATGAAATGAAGGGCAGGATCATCGGCCGGGAAGGCCGGAACATCCGCGCCATCGAGGCGGCCACCGGCGTCGATCTCATCATCGACGACACGCCGGAAGCCGTTGTGCTCTCCGCCTTCGACCCGGTGCGGCGCGAAGTTGCGAAGATCTCGCTGGAGCGGCTCATCAGCGACGGCCGGATTCACCCCGGCCGCATCGAGGATGTGGTCCGGAAGGTCCAGAGCGAGGTGGACAAGATCATCCAGGAGACGGGCGAGCGGACCTCCTTCGACGTGGGCGCCCACGACATTCACCCCGAGATCATCACGCTGCTTGGCAAGCTCAAGTACCGCTCCAGCTTCTCCCAGAACGTCCTCCAGCACTCCATCGAGGTGGCCTACCTTGCGGGCATCATCGCCTCGGAGCTGGGGCTCGACGTGAAGGAGGCGAAGAGGGCGGGGCTGCTGCATGACATCGGCAAGGCCGTGGACCACAAACTCGAGGGGACCCATGCCGGACTCGGGGCGGAGTACGCCAAGCGCTTCGGCGAGCCCGAGCGCATCGTCGAGGCCATCGCCACCCATCACGACGACGGCCGGAACAACAACCTCCTGGGCGTCCTCGTCCAGGTGGCCGACACCCTCTCGGCGGCCCGTCCCGGCGCCCGCAGGGAGATGCTGGAGACCTACGTGAAACGGCTCCAGGAGCTCGAGGGGATCGCCAAGTCCTTCAACGGCGTCGAATCGTGCTTCGCCATCCAGGCAGGCCGGGAGATCCGGATCCTGGTGCAGAACGAAAGGATCTCCGACGACGAATCCATCGTCCTCGCCAAGGACATCGCCAAGAAGATCGAGTCCGAGTTGACCTACCCGGGTCAGATCAAGGTCACCGTCATCCGGGAAACCAGGGTGACGGACTTCGCGAGATAAGACGGGCCCTATGCAGATCCTTTTCATCGGAGACATCGTCGGGCGGCCGGGGCGCCGCGCTGTGCGGGAGCTTCTGCCGGGCCTGCTGAAAGAGCACGGCGTCGACCTGGTCATCGCCAACGGCGAGAATGCCGCCGCGGGGTTCGGCATCACGCGGGATACCGTGGACGAGCTCCTGGAGTGCGGCATCCACCTGCTCACCACGGGAAACCATGTCTGGGACAAGAAAGAGGTCCTGGGCTTTATCGACGAGTACCCGAACCTGCTGCGGCCGGCCAATTTCCCCGAGGCCTGTCCCGGGATCGGCCATGCCGTCATAAAGACGGCAGGCGGACTCCCGGTGGCCGTCCTCAACCTGGCGGGCCGGATCTTCATGCACCCTGCCGACTGTCCCTTCCGGGTAGCCAAAGCCCTCGTCGAGCAACTGAGGCGCCTCACCCCGGTCATCCTCGTGGATGTGCACGCCGAGGCCACCTCGGAGAAACAGGCCATGGGATGGTTTCTGGACGGGGAGGTCAGTGCCGTTTTCGGGACCCATACGCACGTTCAGACGGCCGACGAGATCATCCTGCCCGGCGGGACGGCCTACATGTCCGACGCGGGGATGACGGGCCCCCATAACTCCGTCATCGGGATCGAAAAGGAGATGATCATCGAGCGGTTCCTCACGGGGATGCCATGCCGGTTCGAGGTCGCCCGGGGCGATGTTCGCCTCCAGGGGGTTGTCGTGGGCGTGGACCCGCAGACCGGCAGGGCCCACTCCGTCAAGCGGGTGAATCTGCGCTTGAAAGAATGATGGCAAAGGGTTAAAGGCTAAGGGCGAAGGGCAGGGCAAGTAGTTGAAGCCCCTTTCGCCTTTAGCCTTTTGCCTTGTGCCTGAATGAGGTTATCTGATGAAAAGCTTATACGACATCCTGAGCGAGCGTGGCTTCGTGGAGCAGGTGACCGACGAGGCCGAGGCCCGGCGCATTCTCGCCGGCGGGCCCGTGAGTTGCTACATCGGCTTCGACCCGACGGCCACGAGCCTCCACATCGGGAGCCTTGTTCCCATCATGTCGCTGGCCCACATGCAGCGAAACGGCCATAAGCCCATCGCCCTGGTGGGCGGCGGGACGGCCATGATCGGCGACCCCAGCGGCAAGACGGAGATGCGCCAGATCATCTCCAAGGAAAAGATCGACGAAAACGCCGAAGCGATCAAGAAGCAGCTCTCGCAGTACCTGGATTTCGGCGAAGGGAAGGCCCTGCTGGTCAACAACGCCGACTGGCTTTTGCCCCTGAAATACATCGAATTCCTGCGCGACATCGGCCGCTATTTCAGCGTAAACCGGATGCTTGCGGCCGAGAGCTACCGGATGCGCCTCGAGACGGGCCTGAACTTCATCGAGTTCAACTATATGCTGCTGCAGGCCTACGATTTTCTTTATCTTTTCCAGAAACAGGACTGCCTCTTCCAGATGGGCGGCAACGACCAGTGGGGCAATATCGTGGCCGGGATCGACCTGGTCCGCCGTGTCGAGGGCAAGCAGGCCTACGGCATCACCTTCCCGCTCATCACCACATCGCTGGGCACGAAGATGGGGAAGACCGAGAAAGGCACCGTGTGGCTCGACGGCAGGCTCACCTCGCCCCACGAGTACTACCAGTACTGGATCAATTCGACCGACGACGACGTGGAGCGCTTCATGGCCCTCTTCACCTTCCTGCCCATCGAGGAGGTTCGAGAGGTCAGCACTCTCAACGACGCCGATCGCAACAAGGCCAAGGCGGTGCTCGCCTTCGAGGCCACGAAGGTGACCCACGGGGAAGAGGCGGCCGTGGGGGCCTGGCGGGCCGCATCGGCTGCATTCGGGACGAAGCCCGTGGAGGCCTCGCTCTTTCCCTCGAGCACGATCCCCCGCCGGAAGGCCGAAGCCGACGTGTCGGCCATCCCTGCCGTCGAGAAGCGCCGCGAGGACTTCCAGGACGGCATTGCCGCCTTCGAGCTCTTCCACGAGGTGGGGCTCTGCAAGTCCCGCGGCGAGGCCCGGCGCAACCTCGAGCAGGGCGGCGGTTACGTCAACGGCGAGCCGATAAAAACATTTGACGAAAAGATCGGACTGTGTCATATAACGAGCGACGGTGAGATTCTACTGAGAAAAGGCAAGAAGACGTACTTCCGCATTGTCGTACGCTAATCCCCGTTTTCGTTCTGGGGACAATCTCACAAGCCCATTAAAAAAGTTTGAAATTTTTACTTGACATATGTATTTAGTCGAGTATAATGATCTCTTTCCAGCGACGGATCGGTTGTTTTTTCCGTCGAAAAAGTTCTTGACAAGAGAAGGCCTTTGAATTAAACGAATAGGCTCTTTTCAACGGTCTTTGACAATTGAATACAGGGAAGGATGTTTTTCTGGGTCCGCTTTGAGTTGTTTAAATTTGATCAAAATCACTAGTATAAAAACTGGAGAGTTTGATCCTGGCTCAGAACGCACGCTGGCGGCGTGCTTAACACATGCAAGTCGAACGCGAAAGGGACTTCGGTCCC
>DCVI01000104.1 GCA_002327315.1 Syntrophaceae bacterium UBA2192
AGGCGGAGGTTTTCCGGCGATTTCTCGGTGGCCTCGCCGAAGGCCTTCAGGCTCTTCGAGATCCGCTCCAGTTCTTCCGTCATGGCCACGGGGATCTGGTCTGCGCCCCTCCGGTCCAGGGCATCCATGACGAACGTCACCGTCAGGAGATCCGTGTCGCGCGCCGGAACGTAGGCGGACTCATCGCGGCCGTGATTGGCCGCCTCGATGAGGACCCCGCTTGCCCTGAGATCCTCCAGGATTTCCGCGGTGAGCCCCCGCGGGATCTCGAGGCTCTCCGAAATGCTCGCTGCCGTCAGGGGGACATTGCCCGTAGCGAAATTTCGGCTCATGTGGTTGACGATCCGCAGTGCCAGCAGCCGCCGGAAGTAATGGCTTGCGCGCCT
Source organism: Syntrophaceae bacterium UBA2192 (assembly GCA_002327315.1). Lineage (GTDB taxonomy): Bacteria > Desulfobacterota > Syntrophia > Syntrophales > UBA2192 > UBA2192. The sequence goes on from DCVI01000104.1 coordinate 387, forward strand.
CGCATCGGGCCCGTACTCGAGCGCATCGGCATTCTGGTGGATGCAGGAGATCTCGGCGCCGGCGAGCACGATGAGCCAGCTCAGCTGCAGCCAGGTGAGGAATAGGGGCAGGGCCGCAAAGCTTCCGTAGATGGCGTTGTACTTGGCAACCCCGACCTGGAATTTCACGTAGATCAACTGGACGATAACGTAGACGGAACCGGCGACGATCCCGGCGACAAATCCCGACTTGCGGTTCACCTGCCGGTTCGGCATGAAGATGTAGAGAAACGCGAAGAGCACCCACATGATCACGAAGGGGGTGATCTCCAGGAAGAGCACCACCAGGGGTCCCAGGACCCCCAGCACGTCGATGCGTTTCGTGATCCCGGCGAGCTGGGTGGAGATGAATACGGTGACGCTGCCCGACAGGACCAGCAACACCGGCGCCACGAGCATGACGGAGAGGTAGTCCGTGATCTTTCGCGCGAGAGTGCGTTCTTTTTTTACCGACCAGATGTCGTTGAAGGAACTCTCGATGTTGCCCAGCACCTTGATGATCGTCCAGAAGAGCAGGATCACACCGACCCCTGCGACGAGCCCGCCCTGCGTGTTCGCAAGCATCGCGTTGGCAAACCCGAAGACCTCCAGGAGAACCTCTTCCTGGCCGGGAAAACGCTCCAGGATCTTTTCCTGGAGGATTTTCTCGAAGGCGAAGCCCTTGGCGATCCCGAAGGCCATGGCGACGATCGGCACGATGGAGAGCAGCGTGAAGAACGTGAGCGCCGAGGCCCGGAGCTGGCAGCGGTGCTCCTGGAATGCGCTGGCGGCGGCAAGGAGGATCCGCAGGTACCGGATGCCGAAGGCCTTCGGTGGCGGCAGGCCTTTCGCGCGAATCCTCCAGATGTCTTCCTGGATAAACTTCCTGATTTTCGGAAGCATGGCCCCGTTTCCCCCTTTAACCTTGGACCTTTTGCCTTGCGCCTGTTTTTGTTTAACACAGCAGGCGCCGAAGGTAAAGCGTTGCGGGGTGGTTAGTAGTTCTCCGCCAGGACTTCGTAATAAGCCCTCGGATGGCTGCAGGCGGGGCATTCCGCGGGCGCCTCGGCGCCTTCGTGGACGTAGCCGCAGTTGCGGCAGCGCCATTTCACGGCAGCCTTCTTCAGGAAAACTTCACCCTTCACCACGTTGGCCAGCAGCTTGCGGTACCTCGCCTCGTGTGCTTGCTCGACCTCGGCGATCTCGCGGAAGGACTCGGCAATCTCCGGGAATCCCTCTGCCCGGGCGACCCGCTCGAAAGCGGCATACAGCGACGACCACTCGAGCTTTTCACCGTCCGCTGCAGCTTCCAGGTTGGCCGCCGTGGGGCCGATTGCGCCGGCCGGGTAGGCGGCGGTGATCTCCACCTCGCCACCCTCGAGATACTTGAAGAAGACCTTGGCGTGCTCCTTCTCGTTTTCGGCCGTCTCGAGGAAGATGGCCGAGATCTGCTCGTAGCCTTCCTTCTTTGCGGCGCTGGCGAAAAAGGTGTAGCGGTTGCGTGCCTGGGACTCGCCGGCAAAGGCCGCCAGCAGGTTCTTTTCCGTCTTCGTTCCCTTGATCGATTTTGCCATGATGTCACGTTCCTTTCCGTTTGCGGGATGCATCGAAATGTTAATCTCGAAGTAAGATAACGCATGGCCCATACAAGTCAAGAAGCTTGCGGACCGGTGTGAGGCACGGAACTTGCTTCTCAATCAATCAGGAAATAGAACCCAACCACCTCCTTTCATCTCCTTCGGGGCAGGGCGAAAAACCCTGCCCCACTTTTTCCCCGACCCGCCTCAAAAAAAATGGACCTCCGGCTCATCCCTCTGTAAAATAATGACCCATGTTGCCTTGTTCCTTTGACCTTTAGCCTTTCTCCTTCAACTTTTTCACGGAGGTGTTCCATGGGTCAGGATGTGGTCTTTTCCCCCTTTCAACTGAAGAGCCACCGCCTGAAGAACCGTCTGGGCGTGGCCCCGATGACGCGCATGTCCTCGCCGGGCGACAGCATCCCGCGAAAGGATGTATTGGAGTTCCTCGCCAGGCGGGCAACGAACGGAGCCGCCATCGTTTTTACGGAGGGCATTGTCACGGACTACGAAAGCGCCCAGGGTTACCCCCGCCAGGCAAGGCTTCTCACTCAGCGCCAGATCGATGCATGGAAGCCGGTCGTCAAGTCCATACGGGATGCCGGCGCCGTCGCCATTGCGCAGCTGTTTCACTGCGGGCGGGTGGCCTGGCCGGAGGTCAACCCGGCGGGCCGGATCATCGCCCCGAGCGCCGTTGCGCCGATGCAGCAAAATCCCCTCACCGGCAAGCCGTATCCCGTGCCGGACGAGATGAGCCGTTTCGACATCGAGCACGTCGTCCGCGGGTTTGTCGAGACGGCGAAGGGGGCCGTGGCTGCCGGTTTCGACGGCGTCGAGATCCACGGGGCCCACGGATACCTCATCACGCAGTTCCTGTCGACGTACTCGAACCAGAGGACAGACGACTACGGCGGGCCGGTGGAAAACCGCTTCCGCTTTGCCCGGGAGATCATCCGGGCCGTGCGCCCCGTCGTGCCCGCGGATCGCCTGCTGACGTTCCGCATCTCGAACTGGGGGATCGCCGACATGGAGGTTTCGCTGTTCGGTGGCAGCCAGGAGTGGCAGGGGCTGATCCGGCTGCTTTCGGCAGAGCCCATCGACGCCATCTCCGTATCGACCTACCGTTATGCCGACAAGGCCTTCGGGACGGACAAGACCATGGCGGGTCTCACCCGGGAAGAGACGAAGCTGCCGCTTATGATCTGCGGGCAGATCCACGACCGGACGGCATGCGAGGACGCCCTGAAGGATGCCGACATCGTCCTTTCGGCCAAGTCGATGCTTTTGAACCCGAACTGGGTGGAAGACGTGAGGCAGGGGAAAACGCTTCCGCTGCACAAGTCGTCCGAGGCGAACGTGGCCTACACGGAGACGCCGTTGCCCTGACGGGCGGGCATCAGGCATCGGGAATCCGGCATCGGGCTTTTTCCAAATCCAAATCCTGAATCCGGAGTCCTGAATCCCGAGTCCCGAATCCGATATTGAAGGAGACTTTCATGACAGGCAGGAACTCAAAAGACAAAGCAACGTGGATAACCGAACTGATTCGCGACTGGGTGAACACATCGCCGGAGAACACCCTCCAGAATAAGGCCAATGACAGGGCCTGGGACTACCCGCTCGTAGGGTTTTCGAGGGGGGACGACCCGTACTGGGAATCCTTCAAGGAGCACGTGGGCCCCTTCCACTGGACGCCGGCCGAGGCGTTCATGATCGCCTTTCCGAACGGCAACGTTTCCCCGGAAAGGCTCACCGTGATCAGCTGGGTTCTCCCGCAGATGAAGCAGACAAAGATGGACACGCGGAAGGAAAAGATGTATCCCCCCGAGAGTTGGGCCAGGGGAAGGTATTACGGGGAGGTCGTCAACGACAAGCTCCGGAAGCTTGTAGTCGAGGAGCTTGCGAAGGCCGGGATACGGGCTGTGGCCCCTTCGCTCCATCCCAAGTGGTCCCGGATGGCCTCGGACAAGTTCGTCTTTGCCTCAAAGTGGTCCGAGCGTCACGCCGCCTTCGTCTCGGGTCTGGGGACCTTCGGGCTCTCCGACGGCCTCATCACACCCCGGGGGAAGGCCATGCGCGTCGGGTCGGTTATTGCTGAAATTCGGATACCCGCGACACCCAGGCCCTACACGGGGCACCAGGACTACTGCCTGTGGTTCAGCCACGGGACCTGCAAGAAGTGCGTGGGGCGCTGTCCCGTGAAGGCCCTCTCCGAGAAGGGGCACGACAAGATCCCCTGCTCGAAGCACGTCCACGAGACCTGCAAGGGCTATATCGTGGAGCACTTCGGCTTCGAGGGCTATGCCTGCGGCCTGTGCCAGACGGGGGTTCCCTGCGAGTCGAAGATCCCTACTCCGAAGGAAGGGGAGTAGGCAAAGGCCCGGCCTTGCGTTCATAGGCCGTCAGGGCCTCGGGAAAGGGGGCCAGGGTGCGGCGGATGGCGCCCTGCAGAAAGGAGACGGCCATCCCGTAATTTGTCACGGGAACCCCTGCTTCCCGTGCCTTTCTGTGCATCGAGAGCATCTCGCTGCGGTTCAGCGTGCAGCCGCCGCAGTGGATGATCAGTTTGAAGTCCGAGACGTTTTCCGGAACCTCCCGCCCCGAAAAGGTCTCGATCTCGAGCTCCCCGCCCACGAACTGCCGCAGCCAACGGGGGATCTTCACCCGGTCGATGTCGTCTTCCGGGGCGTGCTGCGAGCAGGCCTCTGCGATGAGGACCCGGTCGCCGGGCTGCAGCGTTTCGATGGCCGCCGCCCCTTCGGCCTGTGCCGCGAGGCCGCCCTTCTGCCGGGCCATGAGGACGCAGAAGGTCGTCACCGGGATATCCGTCGGCACGTCGTCGCAGACCTTCCGGACGGCCCGGGAGCCTGTGACGACGAGATCCGGCGGACGCTTGAGTCCGTTCAGGGCGGCGGAAAGTTCGCGATCCTTCACGATGAGGCACATGGCGTCGCCGTCGAGGGCATCGCGGATCGTCTGGACCTGAGGCAGGATGAGGCGTCCCTTCGGGTCCTCCGGATCGATGGGCACGACGAGGACGACAAGCCCCCCCGCAGGCAGCAGGCCTGCGATCAGCGAGGGCGCCCTGAAGAAATCTCCCGGAGCCAGCTTCATCAGCAGGCCCTGCAGGGCCTCCCTGTATCCCTCGCGCTTGAGCGGGTCCTTGCAGGTCAGGGCGATGACGTGACCCGCCTTGTCCCGCATCTTCTCCAGAAAGGCTTCCGACGGCTTCTTGCGGTCGATCTTGTTGACGGCGACCAGAAGGGGGAGCCTGCGCATCTTTGCCTCGTCGACGACGCTCTCCTCGAAGTCCGTCCACGTGCCCGGCTCTGCCACGAGCACCGCCACATCGGCCCGGTCGAAGACCTTCCTGGTCTTTTCGATCCGCAGCTCCGAGAGGGCCGACGTGGCGTCGAGTCCCGCCGTGTCGAGGATCAGGACGGGCCCCAGCGGCAGAAGCTCCATGGCCTTCTCGACAACGTCCGTCGTCGTTCCCGCCACGGGCGACGTGATCGCGATGTCCTGCCCCACGAGAAGGTTCAGCAGGCTCGACTTGCCCACGTTGGTCCGCCCGAAGATGGCGATGCGGAGCCGGGTGGCTTTGGGTGTCTGGTTCATCATGAAACTACAGGTAACAGAAAAGAGCGAAGGATGCAATCTTGCAGGTTTTCCTCAACCCGAAACGAGAAAGGGGTCCGGCCGAACGCCAGACCCCCTTCTCGTTTTATGTACTCGGATTTTTGCCGGCGTCAGATCTCCGCGTCGCAGCGCAGGCAGCGTGACGCCTCCTTGATGGCCTGGTCCTTTTTGTAGCCCAGTTCGACCTCGACGAAGTTCTTCCGCCGGAAGTCGGCCTCGAGCTCGGGCATGTGGGCCTGCGGGCACTCCTCCGTCTCCTCGTCGACGACGAAGGGGATGTGGATCTGCTCTTCGGAAGGCGGCACCCAGGCCGGCTCGCCGTTCCTGGCGCGGATGAAGCCGTCGATGTCCTCGGCCGCTCCATGGCCCGCTGCGATGGCCTTGATGACCGTGCTGGGGCCCGTCACGGCGTCGCCGCCGGCGAAGTACTTCGCGCTCGTGGTCTGGGATTCGATGTCGTCCTTCACATCGAAGCAGGACCACTTGTTCACCTTCACCCCGCTCTCGGCGGGCACGAAGGAGAGATCCGGCGTCTGGCCGATGGCGGCGATCACGGTGTCCACGCTCAGGGTGAACTCGGAACCCTTGATGGCCACGGGGCGCTTACGGCCGCTCGAGTCGAAGTCCCCGAGTTTCTGCCGCAGGCACTCGACCCCTGTGGCGCGTCCCTCCGACCCGACGATGCGGAGCGGTGCGATGAGGTACTCGATCTTGATGCCCTCGTGCTCGGCGGCAACGATTTCCTCGGCCGCGGCGGGCATGTCCTCGCGCAGGCGCCGGTAGAGGATCGTCACATCGGCGCCCAGCCTCATGGCCGTGCGGGCCGCGTCGATGGCGGAGTTGCCGCCGCCGATGACGGCTACCCTCGAGCCGAGGCTCTTCTTGCCGCTCTTCCAGCCTTCTTCGTCCCCGTTGTAGTCGCGCAGGAACTCGACGCCGCCCCAGACCCCTTTCAGGTCTTCGCCTTCCACGCCCATGCGCTGGCTCTTGTGGGCGCCGGGGGCGAGGTAGACGAAGTCGAACTTCCCGTTCACCTTTTCCCATGGGATGTCTCGGCCTACCCGGGTGTTGCATCGGATCTCGACGCCCAGCATGCGGATGTCATCGATCTCCTTGTCGAGAATGGTCCGCGGCAGGCGGTATGAGGGGATGCCCCAGCTGAGCATGCCGCCCGGCGTGGGGAGCTCCTCGAAGACCGTCACGGAATAGCCGCGAAGGGCGAGGTCCCGTGCGCAGGTGAGGCCTGACGGGCCCGCACCGACAACGGCGATTTTTTCCTTGCGGGTGATGCCGACGGGCTTGATCTGCGGCCGCGGGGCGTTGTCGCTGATGAAGCGCTTGAGGAACTTGATCGCCACGGGCTCATCCAGCAGGCCGCGGCGGCACTTGGTCTGGCACTGGTGGTCGCAGACCCGCCCGCAGACCGACGGGAAGGGGTTGGTCTTCAGCATGACCTTGTAGGCGTCCTCGAGCCGGTTGTCGCGGATGAGCGCCGTATAGGCCGGGATGTCCATCCCGATCGGGCAGGTGTGCTGGCAGGGCGACTTGAAGAGGGCCGAGCAGACGGCGGCGCGGCACTTCTTGTCGCGGATGTGTTCCTCGTACTCGTTGCGGAAGTAGCGGATCGTCGAGAGCACGGGGTTCGGGGCCGTCTGGCCGAGGCCGCAGAGCGCCGCGTCCTTGATGACGGTCGCCATCGACTCCAGAAGCTCGATGTCGCCTTCCTTGCCCTTGCCCTTGCAGATCCTGGTCAGGATGTCGAGCATGCGCTGCGTGCCCTCGCGGCAGGGGGTGCACTTGCCGCAGGACTCGTCCTTGCAGAAGTCCATGAAGAAGCGCGCCATGTCGACGGCGCACTTGTCCTCGTTCATGACGATGAGACCGCCCGAGCCCATGATGGCTCCAAGCTCGGCGACCTTCTCGTAGTCGACGGAGGCGTTGAGGTGCTGGACGGGGATGCAGCCGCCGGAGGGGCCGCCCAGCTGGGCGGCCTTGAATTTCTTGCCGCCGGGGATGCCGCCGCCAATGTCGTAGATGATCGTCCCCAGGGTTGTTCCCATGGGCACTTCCACGAGACCGACGTTGTTCACGTCGCCCGTCAGCGCGAAGACCTTTGTTCCCTTGGACTTTTCGGTGCCCACGCTGGCGTACCACTCGCCGCCGCGCAGCATGATCTGGCCGATGTTGGCAAGGGTCTCCACGTTGTTGAGCACGCTGGGCTTGGCCCAGAGGCCCGCCACGGCGGGGAAGGGCGGCCGGGGGCGGGGCATGCCGCGCTTGCCCTCGATGGAGGTCATCAGCGCCGTTTCCTCGCCGCAGACGAAGGC
>DCVI01000223.1 GCA_002327315.1 Syntrophaceae bacterium UBA2192
ATCTGCGAGATCATGAAAGACGACGGCACCATGGCGAGGATGCCCGACCTGGAGATCTTCGCAAAAGAGCACGGGCTCAAGATCGTCACCATCGCCGATCTCATCAACTTCCGGATGCAGACGGAATCCTTCGTCCGCCGGGCGGCGACGGCGACACTGCCCACCGCCTTCGGCGGGGACTTCAAGTTCATCGTCTACGAGAACGACGTGGACGAGATGAAGCACGTGGCCCTGGTGAAGGGCGACATCTCGCCCAACGACGCGGTGCTCGTCCGGGTGCACTCCGAGTGCATGACGGGCGATGTTTTCGGGTCCATGCGCTGCGACTGCGGCGACCAGCTCCACACGGCCATGGAGATCATCAATGAGGCCGGCAAGGGCGTCATCGTCTACATGCACCAGGAGGGCCGGGGGATCGGACTTGTAAACAAGGTCAAGGCCTATGAGCTCCAGGAGCACGGCCGCGACACCGTGGAGGCCAACATCGAACTGGGATTCAAGGAGGACCTGCGGGACTACGGCATCGGCGCCCAGATCCTGGTGGATCTCGGCGTGAAGAAGATCCGCATGCTCACGAACAACCCCAAGAAGGTTGTCGGTATCGAGGGGTACGGCATGACGGTCGTGGAGCGGATCCCCATCGAGATCAAACCCAACGAGACGAACCTGAGATACCTGCGGACGAAGAAGGAAAAGATGGGGCACATTTTAAAAGTATAGGGTATCGGGCAAAAGACAAAGGACCAGAAAGAAAAAGCACGAGGAGAGCATGAAGAACATTACGGAAGGGAAGATTGTTGCCCAGGGGATGAAGTTCGCCATCGTGGCGAGCCGTTTTAACGACTTCATCAGCAGCAAGCTCATCGAGGGCGCCCTGGATGCGCTCATCCGGGCCGGCGCCCGGGAGCAGGACATCCGGCTGTTCAAATGTCCCGGAGCGTTCGAAATTCCCCTGGTGGCCAAGAAGATCGCGAAAACGGGCAAGGTCGACGCCGTCATCTGCCTCGGGGCCGTGATCCGGGGGGCCACGCCTCATTTCGACTACGTCGCCTCAGAGGTCTCCAAAGGTGTGGCCCAGGCAGCCCTGGAGACGGAGGTTCCCATCGTCTTCGGAGTGCTGACAACCGATTCGATCGAGCAGGCCATCGAGCGTGCCGGCACCAAGAGCGGCAACAAAGGGTGGGATGCCGCCCTTGCAGCCATCGAGATGGTGGATCTGTTCAGAAAAATGTAAAGGCAAGTTCCAGGCAGTCCCCGGAAGGGCTCGAGCCTGGCAGGGAATGATATGCGTCTCAGAAGGAAGGCAAGAGAGATTGCCTTACAGGTTCTTTATCAGCTCGATGTCCTGAGAATCGAACCCAGGGAAGCCCTCGAGCTTTTCTGGGTTCACTTCAGTGCTGCCGCTGAGGCCCGCGAGTTCGCCTCGGAACTCGTCGAGGGAACATGGGCCCACAGGGATGCGATCGATCAGTTGATCAGCACCTGCTCGGAAAACTGGTCCCTCGAGCGCATGGCGAGGGTGGACCGGAACATCCTGAGGCTTGCCGTCTACGAGCTCCTCTACGGCCAGGGGATCCCCCCCAAGGTGGCTCTTAACGAAGCCATCGACCTCGGCAAAGAATTCGGTTCCGAAAATTCGGGTTCCTTCATCAACGGCATCCTGGATGCCCTGTACTCGAAGCTGCGGAAGGATCATGCAGATCAAGCTGACAACGGAGAGCCTGGACCGGCTTCCTCATGAATGCCTGGTGCTGGGCTTTTTTTCCGATGAGCGGCCTCCCAGGGGCAACGGCGGCTTCGTGGATTGGCGCCTAAACGGCCTCGTCTCGAGGCTCATCGCCGATGGAACGATAGGCGGCGGTTTCTCGGAGAGGGTTCTCATCGAATCCCAACGGAGGATCCCGCCGCAGAAGATCGTCCTGTTCGGGCTGGGCAAGCGCCGGGAGCTCAGCTACGAAACCATCCGGGAGGCCGGCGCCCGCATGACCGAAACGGCGGTCCGCATCCATTGTTACGATTTCGCCGTCGAGGTGCCCGGGGCGGGACGATCCCTTCTCGACGTGGCCGAGATGACGACCCACTTCACGACGGGGATGTTCGACTTCCTCTCGGGAAACCTCCAGCATCTCAGCACCGTCACCCCCTGCCTGCTCTCCGATGAGTCCTTCTTCCAGAAGACCCTTCTGGGCATCCACAAGCTTCGCCTGAACGTCAAGGACAGGGTCCAGATCGATATCCGGATCACACGGGAGGAAGAGTCCCTTCCGATCGGCTGAAACCGTACCACGGCAGGGGCCAACCCATGAAGGTCATCATCATCGGGGCGGGCGAGGTCGGTTATCACATCGCCGACATTCTCTCCAAGGAAAAACAGGACGTCATCCTCATCGACCGCAACGAGGAACGGCTCAAGGAGCTTGCAGAGACCCTCGACGTCATGACGCTTAACGGCAGCGGGAGCAGCCCCGAGATCCTCAAAAAGGCCGGCCTCAGCGAGGCCGACATGGTCGTCGCCGTCACGGACAGCGACGAGACGAACATGGTGGCCTGCCTGCTCGCCTCGACGCAGTCGCGGGTTTCATTCAAGATCGCCCGGATACGCAACCCCGAGCTCGACGAGTACGCAGAAATTTTCGGCAAGGACCGCCTCAACATCAACCTCTGCATCAACCCGGAGAGGGAAGCCGTGAAGATTGCGCTGGACCTCATCGAGTTCCCCGGCGCCACGGAAGTGATGGATTTTCACGACGGCCGGATCAAGCTCATCGGCTTTCCCATCCAGAGCAGCTCCGTAACCGGCAAGACCCTCCAGCAGCTCCGGGAGATCCATCCCAACAGCAAGATGCTCATCACGTCCATCATCCGGGACGACAAGCTCATCGAGCCGAAGGGGGATTCCGTCATCCGGGAAAACGACTTCTTCTTTGCCGTCGCCGCCGCGGCGGAGGCGAAGGATCTGCTCCGGATCTTCGGGCGAAAGACGGATCCGACAAAGCGGATCGTCATCATGGGCGGCGGGAACACGGGCCGGATGCTCGCCGAGGCGCTGCAGGGCAAGGGCCTTGCCGTGAAGATCATCGAGAAGCGCAAGGACCGCTGCCGGTTTCTCTCGGAGAGGCTCGACAGGATCGTGGTCCTTCACGGCGACGGAACGAGCCAGGATCTCCTCCTGGAGGAGAACATCGGGGACATGGACGTCTTTGCCGCCGTCACCAACGACGAGGAAGACAACGTCCTGGGGGCGCTCCTCGCGAAACGCCTGGGGGTCAAAAAGACGATTGCCCTCATCAACCGGGTCGAGTACATGCCGCTCGTCTCCAAGTTGGGCATCGACGGGGTCATCAACCCGCGGCACGCCGCCATCAGCAAGATCCTTCACTTCGTCCGGCGCGGGAAGATCGTCTCGGCAACACCGCTTCATGACGAGCGGGTGGAGGCCTTCGAAGTCGTGGCCCTGACGACGTCGGAGATCACCAGCAAACCCGTCAAGAACATCTCCTTCCCGCCGGGAACGATCGTGGGCGCAATCGTGCGGGGCGAGGAGATGATCATTCCCGGGGGCGACACCGTCATCCAACCCGGGGACCACGTCATCATCTTCACCTTCCGGTCCTCCATCCCGCAGGTGGAGAAGATCCTCATGGTGAAGCTGGAATATTTCGAATGAACCTGAAGAACATTCTCCACATCCTGGGGATCTTCATCTTTCTCATCGGGGCCGCCATGCTGCCGGCGCTCGCGATTTCCCTCTCCCTGCACGAACCGGCCTGGACCGCCTTCGGGATCTCCGCCCTCATCGCCATGGGGACAGGGCTCCTGCTCTACATTTTCATCCCGAGGACGGGGGAACGGATCACCCTGACCCACCGCGAAGGGTTCGTGATCGTGACCCTTGCCTGGGTCCTGGCCTCGGCCTTCGGGGGACTTCCCTTCCTGCTCTCGGGGGTCGTGCCGACCTTCTGCGACGCCTTCTTCGAGACCATGTCCGGGTTCACCACCACGGGGGCCTCCGTCATCTCCGGCCTCGACAAAACGGCCAGGGGGATCCTCTTCTGGCGGGCACTGACGCACTGGCTGGGCGGCATGGGGATCATCATCCTCTCCATCGCCATCCTCCCCATCCTGGGCGTCGGGGGCATGCAGCTCTTCAAGGCGGAAATCCCCTCCCCCGTCAAGGACAAGATCACGCCCCGCATCGCCGAGACGGCCAAGAACCTCTGGCTGGTCTATGTGGCCATCACTGCCGTGGAAGTCGTTCTTCTCTTCCTCGGAGGCATGAGCGCCTTCGACGCCGTCTGCCATTCCTTCGCCAGCATGGCAACGGGCGGGTTCGGCAACTACGACGCAAGCATCGGCCACTTCAACAGCCTCTACATCGAGATCGTCATCATCTGCTTCATGTTCGTCGCCGGGATGAATTTCACCCTGCACTACCGGCTCCTCAGGGGAGACACGAAGACGTTCTTCAGGGACCCGGAATTTCATTTCTACGCAGCCATTGTGCTTGTCTCGACGGCGATCATCACCCTGGATTTGCGGTTCCACTATTTCAGCACCCTGGGGGAATCCCTTCGGTATGCCGTCTTCCAGGTCGTCTCCATCATCACGACGACGGGCTTTGCCACCTACAACTTCGACCAGTGGCCTGCGCCGTCGAAGTTCATCCTCATTTTGCTCATGTTCATCGGCGGCTGCGCCGGTTCCACGGGGGGCGCCATCAAGTGCCTGAGGTTCCTGATCGTCATCAAGCAGACCTTCATCGAGCTCACCCGCCTGATCCACCCCCACGCCGTCCTCTCCATCAAGCTCGCAAAAGTCGCCGTCCCGCAGGAGATCGTTTCCAGCATCCGGAGCTTTTTCGTTCTCTACATCGCCATCGCCATGGCGGCCATGCTGGCGCTCACCCTGCTCGGCGTGGACATGGTCACGTCGATCTCGGGCGTTGCGGCCACCCTGGGCAATATCGGCCCGGGCCTGGGGCTCGTCAACGCCTCTTCGACCTACGCCGAGCTCCCCCAGGCGGCCAAGTGGCTCCTTTCGATATGCATGCTCCTGGGACGACTCGAGATCTACACCGTCCTCGTCCTTCTCGTTCCTGACTTCTGGAAAAAATAGCGTTGAAAGAAAGCTCCCCGTGTGTTACCCATTTTTGACGTTCCCTGAAGGGACAGAACGAGGAGAACCCCATGGAGACGAGATACCGGCCCCACCAGATCGAGCAGAAGTGGCAGAAGCTCTGGGATGAGCGCAAGATCTTCAACGTCACCGAAGATCCTTCCCGGAAAAAGTACTATCTCCTGGAGATGTTCCCCTACCCCTCGGGCCGCATTCACATGGGGCACGTGCGCAATTACACCATTGGGGATGTCGTCTCCCGCTACAAGCACATGAGGGGCTTCAACGTCCTTCACCCCATGGGATGGGACTCCTTCGGCATGCCTGCCGAGAACGCCGCAATCGACCACGGCATCCACCCCGCCAAGTGGACCAACGAAAACATCGAGAGCATGAAGGTGCAGCTCAAGCGCATGGGCTTCAGCTACGACTGGGACCGCGAGATCTCAACCTGCGAGCCCGCCTACTACAAGTGGGAGCAGCTATTTTTCCTGTGGATGTACGAGAAGGGCCTCGTCTACAAGAGGGAGTCGGCCGTCAACTGGTGCCCGAAGTGCCAGACCGTGCTCGCCAACGAGCAGGTCGAGGCCGGGCAGTGCTGGCGCTGCGGCTCCGACGTGAAGGAGCAGCACCTCTCCCAGTGGTTCTTCCGGATCACCCAGTACGTGGAGGAACTGCTGGAGTACTGCGACAGGCTGACGGGCTGGCCCGAACGGGTCATCACCATGCAGAAAAACTGGATCGGGAAGAGCTACGGCCTGGAGATCACCTTCCCCATGGCCGACGGCACCGAGCCCATCCGGGTCTTCACAACCCGGCAGGACACGATCTACGGGGCCACCTTCATGCTCGTGGCGGCCGAGCACCCGCTCGTCATGCAGCTCGCCAAGGGCAAGCCCATCGAAAAGGACGTCATGGAGTACGTGGAGAAGGTCAAGAAGCAGGACAAGCTCATGCGCACTTCCGACTACTACGAGAAGGAGGGCGTATTCCTCGATGCCTACTGCCTCAACCCGGTGACGGGCCGCAAGATGCCCGTCTACGCCGCCAACTTCGTGCTGGCCGACTACGGCACGGGCTGCGTCATGGCCGTTCCCACCCACGACCAGCGCGACTTCGAGTTCGCCAAGAAGTACAAGCTTCCCTTGATCGTCGTCATCCAGGACCCGAAGAAGGCCCTCAACGTCGAGACCATGACGGAGGCCTACGTCGAGGAAGGTATCCTGATCAACTCGGGGCCTTTCGACGGGATGAAGAACACGGCTGCCATGGAGGCCATCGCGGCTCACTTCGAGTCCATCGGGAAAGGGAAGAAAACCATCCAGTATCGCCTGCGCGACTGGGGGATCTCCCGCCAGCGATACTGGGGCGCCCCGATCCCCGTTGTCTACTGCGCCAAATGCGGCACCATGCCGGTTGCGGAAAAAGACCTGCCCGTCGTACTGCCGAAGGACGTGGAGTTCTCCGGAGAGGGCGGCTCTCCCCTGGCCCGGATCGATTCCTTCGTAAACACCACCTGCCCCGGCTGCAAGGGCCCCGCCAAGCGCGAGACGGACACGATGGACACCTTCGTCGAATCCTCGTGGTACTTCGACCGGTTCGCCTCGCCCCGCTGCGACGTGAAACCGGGCCTCGACCGCAAGGCCGTGGATTACTGGCTCCCGGTGGACCAGTACATCGGCGGGATTGAGCACGCCATCCTGCATTTGCTATACTCCCGGTTCTACACCAAGGTGCTCAGGGACTTCGGGGTTTTGGGCATCGACGAGCCATTCACGAATCTTCTGACCCAGGGCATGGTCTGCAAGGAGACCACGAAGTGCGACGAGCACGGCTTGCTCTTCCCTTACGAGGTCGAGGAGGAAAAATGCAGGAAGTGCGGGAAAGCCATCACGATCGGCAAAACAGAAAAAATGTCCAAGTCGCTCAAGAACGTCATCGATCCGGATTACCTCATCGAAAAGTACGGCTGCGACACGGCCCGCATGTTCTGTCTCTTCGCCGCACCCCCGGAAAAGGACCTCGAGTGGAGCGACCAGGGCGTGGAGGGGTCCTTCCGGTTCCTGGGCAGGGTCTGGCGGCTCGTTACGGAATACCTGGAGGATATCCAGGGCGTCGCGCCCCTGACCGGGGCGGAGGAACTCGGCGAAGACATCAAGAAGCTGCGCCGCAAAACGCATCAGACGATCCGAAAGGTCACGACGGACATCGAGGACCGGTTTCACTTCAACACGGCCGTCAGCGCCATTATGGAGCTGGTCAATCTCGTCTACCAGGTGCCGCGGCCGCAGAAGGATAACGGGGCGGCGCTGGCCGTCATCAAAGAGGCCGTCGAGGCCGTTGTGGTCCTGCTGGCACCCATCGTGCCGCACATCACGGAAGAGCTCTGGGAGATGATGGGCTCCAAAAGCACCCTGGCCGGCGTGCCCTGGCCTTCCTATGATCCCGCATTGACCTCGGAGGAGGAGCTGACGATCGTCATCCAGGTCAACGGCAAGCTCCGCAGCCGCATCACCGTGAGCGTCGACGAGTCGGAAGAGAAGATCAAGGAGATGGCCCTGGCCGACGAGAAAACGCAGAAGTTCCTTGAGGGGGTGAAGGTCGTCAAGGTCATCGCCGTGCCGAAAAAGCTGGTGAATATTGTCGTGCGATAGGGCTTAGGGCAAAGGGCTAAAGGCATAAAGCGTGAATCAAAACGGAAAGAGAACAAGCGAGATATCCTTTGGCGTTGCGGTTCTCGCCTTTCTATGTCTCATCCTTTTCACCACGAATTGCGGGTATCGGTTCTCGGCTGGAGGGGAGTGGATAGACAAAAGCCTTCAGACCGTCTTCGTGGATAACATCGTGAACACGACGAACGAACCCTTCATCGAGATTTATCTCCGGAATGGGTTTGAGGACCAGTTCCGGAAAAGCAGTCGCTTCCGACTGTCCGGCAGCAAGGAGACGGCCGATTTGATCCTGCAGGGCACCATCAATGCCCTCACCGTTCCGCCCGTGGCCTATGACCAGTATGACAAGGCGACGGAAGGCAGGGCCGTCATGACGGTCAATCTGCTTTTCGAGGAACGGGAAGCCGGGAAAAAAATCTGGGCCGTGACAAACTTTTCCGGAAATGAAACATACCGGATCGATCAGGCGAACCCCAACGCGACCTCGGTCAGCAAGACGGCGGCCCTGCAGAAGCTCTCCAATGATATGGCGGAAAAGGCATTCAGAAACTTGATGTCGGGATTCTAGGGCCGCTGCGCGGCAGGCCTTACGGCCAGGAAGTCAGGAAGATCGGAAATCAGGAAGCTAGGAACAAAAAAGCCTGAAGAATTTTGCCTTCAGGCTTTTGCTTTTTCCGCGCTTCTGATGTTCCGCTCTTCCGCTCTTCTAAGCTTTTTTGAGGGCGTTGACCTTCTTTGTCAGGCGGGAAACTTTGCGGGAAGCATTGTTCTTGTGATAGACGCCTTTGGACGCCGCCTTTTTGATGACCGTGATGGCATTCTTGAGCGCCTTCTCGGAGCTCTCCCTGTCCAGTTCTTCAACGGCGGCAAGAACTTTCTTGATCTCGGTCTTCGTCTTCGACTTGACAGCCGTATTCCTGATCTTGTGCTTCTTGTTCTGCCGTTCCCTTTTTTCTGCCGATGGATGGGTCGCCAAAAGAGTTTCCTCCTTGTTTGGACAATTAGAAAGGTGTTTTAATACATAAGTTTTGAGATTCTGTCAAGCTCAAAATCCCCTGCCGGGGATTTAGTGTTTAGTTGACTGGTTGATTCGTTGATTAGGAATAAAGCCTTATCAACTTATTTACCTATCAACTTATTACCTGTTCAGAGGACCCTCGCCAGGGTAAACACCCCGAGAGCGCCCAGCAAAACGAGCATGACCCGCCGGTAGCCTTCCTCTTTGAACTTCCCGTAGAGCAAGGACCCGAACCATGTACCCGCAAGAAGGGTCGGGATGGAGACCAGGAAGTTGCGGATCACCCCATCCGTCGTGAGACCGTTTACGGCGTGGAAGACACCGATCAGCAGCCCCGAAACGATGAAGAACCCCTGCAGGGTTACCTTGATCTGGTCCTTCGTCCATGCCTGAAGGGATGTGTAGACGATCACCGGTGGGCCCGAGGCGCTGATCGCTCCGCCCAAGGTGCCGGCGAAGAAGCCAAAGAAACAGGCCCAGGGACCGCTCACCTTTCCGATCGGCAACCTGAAGAGGAGGCCGTAGATCGCATAGGCAAGGAGGACCGCCCCCAGGATGAGCTGCACGTGCGCCGTGTCCATCCGCTTGAGGAGATGGACCCCGACAGGTATCCCCGGAAGAGCCCCCGCGAGAAGCGGCCAGATCTTCTCCCACTCCCAGTGGGCCCGGAGCTGGATGATGAGGAGCACCGTGAGGATCACACCCATGAGGTTCACCAGGGGAATGGCCTCCCGGATGTCGAGGAAAAGAGCCATGAGCGGAAGGGATAAAAGCACGGAGCCGAATCCGGAGAGCCCCTGGGTAAACCCGGCCAGAAACGCGACAATCGTCAGATAGATATAGACTTCCATTTCTCTTCTTTTCGACCCGCAGCCCCCCTCTGATGTCCTGCATGTTCCCGGATCGGCTTTTTTCTGTTACGATGCGGCCTATCATAAGAAAACATGCCCCCCCTGTCAAATGAGGTTGTCATGAATCCTTCCGCCCCCTGTTACGAACTCGTCGAAACCCCCTTCGGCGAAGCCGCCATTGTCTGGACCGGCAATGCAGCCTCCCCCCGCGTCCTTCAGGTCTTCCTTCCGGCCCGCGCAGGCGAGGTCCTGAGAGAGATCCGGATGATGTTCCCCGGAGCGGCAACGAAATCCTGCAATGCCGTAACGAAACTCGGAGAGGATTTTCTTGCCTTTATGGAGGGAAAGGCTGTCTCCTTCGATGCCGCCGCGCTCGACCTGAGCCGGGTGACCCCCTTCCATAAAAAGGTGCTCCAGGCGCTTACGAATATCCCCCGGGGAAAAGTCAGCACCTATGGTGCGGTAGCAGGCAGAGCGGGCGCCCCGGGCGGGGCCAGGGCCGCCGGCCAGGGCTGTGCGAAAAACCCGTTTCCCCCCATATTCCCCTGCCACCGGGTCGTCCGCTCCGACGGCTCCCTGGGAGGCTTCGGCGGCGGCCTCAAGCTCAAACGGGCCCTGCTGGAGATGGAGGGGATTCAGTTCGATAAAAACGGGAAGGTGATGCCTGAATTCATCCTTCGATAAAGGGACTCGGGTATCGGGGATAGGGTATCGGGAAGGAAAGAGATTTAATCCATACAAAAGTTCTTTACTACCTTCAGACCCTATACCCTGGACCCTATGCCCTGGTTTTCTGAGCAGGCTTCCGGATCTTTTCAACAGCCATGTTGTCCCGGTGGATCGCCTCGTCGTAGTGTTTATATCCCAGCACCTGCTCGATCTTCGATGACTTCAGGCCCTGGATCTTGTGAAGCTCCTGGGCGCTGTAATTGACGAGGCCCTTGGCAATGGCCTTCCCGTCAGGCGCGATGACAATGACGGGGTCGCCCACGGCAAACTCCCCTTCCACCTTCTCGATACCCGAAGGGAGGAGGCTCTTGCCGTTCTCCACGATGGCCTTCCGGGCCCCGTCGTCGACGAAGAGCTTTCCCCGGGAGCGCAGCGTGAAGGCAATCCAGTACTCGCGGCTCGAGAGGCACTCCGTCATGGGCGTAAACAGGGTCCCCACGTCCTTGCCCGCAAAGATCTCGCCCAGGATGCCTTTCTTCTTTCCCGGGGCGATGATGTAGGGAATCCCGCAGGCCGTCACTTTCCGGGCAGCCAGGACCTTGCTCCGCATCCCCCCCATACCGGTGGGGTCCGCCTCGGCCGTGGCCATGGATTCGATGTCGTCGGTGATGTCGCGCACGAGCCCGATAAGCTTGGCTTTCTTTACTCCCGGCGCCTTCGGGTTTCGATCATAGAGGCCTTCCGTGTTGGTCATGCTGATGACGAGATCGGCCTCGGTGATATTGGCCACCACCGCGGCCAGGTGGTCGTTGTCACCGAATTTGATCTCGTCGACGGCGACGGTGTCGTTTTCGTTGATAATGGGGATGACGTTCCACTCCATGAGGGTGGAAAGGGTGTTCTTCACGTTGATGAACCGCTTGCGGTCCGTCAGATCTTCCATGGTCAGAAGGATCTGGGCCACGTACATCCCGTGCGTGCCGAAGGCGTTGGAGTAGACGCGCATGACCCGGCTCTGCCCGACGGCGGCGCAGGCCTGCTTTTCGGGCATGCTCTTGAGCTTCCCGGAGATGCCCATGCGGTGCTTGCCGGAGGCGATGGCCCCGGAGGTGACGATGACGATGTGGTAGCCCTTCCGGATGAGCTCCGCCATCTCGTCGACAAGCTGCTGGATGATGTCACGGTCCAGTCCTTCACTTCCCGTGAGGACACCGCTTCCGATTTTCACGATGACCCGCCGGACGTCGGCGAGGATCTTTTTGCGCTCAGTGCTCATGTTCTTCCCGAGGATCCCGTTTCAATTTTTTCACGACAGCCGCGATCAGGGCGGGGACGCCCGCTCCCGTAACTGCTGAAATTGCAAAGACTTCTATCCCTTTTCCCCTGAAGAAGTCAATTTCTTTTTCCACCCGCTCCTGCGTGTCGGGAAGATCCAGCTTCCCGATCGCCACGACCTGGGGCTTCTTTGCGAGGTCGGGACTGTAGAGTTCGAGCTCCCGGTTGATCGTTTCGAAGTTGCGCCAACCGCGCACGGGAGGCTCGCCGGATATATCCAGCAGATGGATCAGGACCGCCGTTCGCTCCACGTGACGGAGAAATCGGGTGCCCAGCCCCACACCCTGATGGGCGCCCTCGATAAGACCGGGGATGTCGGCGATGACGAAGGTGCCGAAGTCCTTGTATTTTACGACGCCGAGATTCGGCGTGAGAGTCGTGAAAGGGTAGTCGGCGATCTTGGGCTTTGCCGCCGAGACCACGGAGATGAGCGTCGACTTGCCGGCATTGGGGAACCCGATGACCCCCACGTCGGCCAGAAGTTTGAGCTCCAGCCGGACCCAACGCTTCTGGCCTTCCTCGCCCGGCTGTGCGTGCCGGGGCGCCCGGTTGGTGGAGGTGGCAAAGAAGGCATTCCCCTTGCCGCCGCGGCCGCCTTTTGCAACGACAAAGCGCTGGCCGTTCTCGACGAGGTCCACGAGCACTTCCCCCGTTGCGTCGTCGGTCACGACCGTACCCACCGGGACACGAATCACGACGTCGTCGGAATTGCGACCCGTGCAATCGCTTCCTTCGCCGTGCCCGCCGTGGCGCGCCACGTGGTGCTGCTGGAATTTGAGGTCCAGAAGTGTCCGGTGGGTTGCCGAGGCGATCATGACTACGTCGCCGCCCTTGCCGCCGTCGCCCCCGTTGGGNNTTGGCTTCGTCGATGAATTTCATGCCGATCCCAATAAAAAAGCCCTCGATTTGACCGAGGGCTTGGACGATCCCTTATCGCCGGTATCTACGGCGGAAAAGCGCGGGGCCTTTCAGGACGCGTAAACGCTGACCTTCTTGCGATCCTTCCCGAAGCGCTCGAACTTCACAACGCCGCTAATCTTGGCGAAAATCGTATAGTCCTTGCCGATGCCGACATTTTGGCCTGGGTGGATCCTCGTGCCGACCTGGCGGATAATGATCGAACCGGCGCTGACCGTCTCGCCGCCATAGGCCTTGACCCCTCTTCGCTGGGAGTTGCTGTCTCTGCCGTTACGGGTGCTGCCCTGACCTTTTTTGTGTGCCATCGAACTATCTCCTGTAAAACTTTTGAAAACCGCCCGTCTACTTCGTTTCCCTCATCCCTCGTCGCTCACCGTACGTCTCAGGTACGCCTCGCTCCTCGGGATTTCCGGGGCCTTGCATCCGGCCGCTTTTGAAAAGTTTGTCTGATCGGAATCTAATCTCCTAGAGCGATATTTCCTTGATCCTTACCTCTGTGAGAGGCTGCCGGTGCCCCGTCTTCTTGAGGAAGCCCTTTCGGCGCTTCTTCTTGAAGATGATGATCTTGGGGCCTTTTCCCTGATTGACGATCTCGCCGACGACCTTGGCTCCTTCGACGATCGGCGTACCCACGCGGGTCTGGTCTTCCTTCGATACGAGGAGTACCTCTTCGAAGACGATGGTGTCGCCCTTCTGCCCCGCGAGCTTTTCGATCTTCAGGACGTCCCCCTCGGAGACCCTGTGCTGTTTTCCGCCCGTTTTAATCACTGCGTACATATCCGGTTCCTTGAAAGGAAATTGAAAACGATGATTATATGGATAAATCAATGTTTGTCAACAACTTTTATCGGCCAGCTTTGCAGCCTTTTCAGCCAAGCCGTTGCGTCTCTTCATCCCATATATCACTTTCCCACGGAATTTGCATACCTCTTTTCCGGGGGAGTCCCCTCTGAGAAGACAGAAGGTGCCCTCTTAACCTCTGCATTCAGGTTGGATAAACTCCCCCGGCCAAAAGTCCGCGAAAGGACAGTGAAAAGATGCCCAAAATCCCCGTGGAGCAGCTCAAACCCGGCATGAAGCTGGCCCGGCCCCTCATGAATTCCTCCGGCATGGTCCTCATGGCCGAGGGGACCGAATTGACGGAGTCCCGGATCTCGAAAATCGAGAACATGGGCGTGGACAGCGTCTTCATCGACGGCCCTTCAAAACCCGCCAGGCCGAAAGAAGACCTCCTCGACGCCCTGGAAAGGCGATTCGCCAAAACCGCGGGCAACCCCCAGATGTCGCTCATCAAGAAAGCAGTCAGAGAACACATCGAGGCAATGTATGGGTAACATGGACCCCAAGGCCCTCCGCATGCGGGTGGAAAACATCAGCAACATCCCCACGATCCCCAGCGTGTTGAAGCAACTGTCGACGATCATAGAGAACCCGAAGATATCTCTCAATGAAATCAGTCACTTCGTATCCAAGGACCCGGCCCTCACCACCAAGATCCTCCAGATGGTGAACTCGGCCCTCTACGGGTTCCCGGGCCGGATCTCCTCGGTGAACCATGCCGTCATGCTCCTGGGGCTCAACGTGGTCAAGGGGCTGCTGCTGAGCGTTTCCGTCTTCGAGATCATGCACAAGGCCATGATCGGCCTGCGGGAGCACTCCATCGGAGTGGCCATCGCCTCAAAGGTCCTCGCCCAAAAAAAGGGCCTCAAGGAGCCCGAGGAGGTGTTCGTGGCGGGGCTGCTGCACGACGTGGGCAAGGTCATCCTGACCCTCATGTACCCGGAGGAATACGACAGGACAGTCAAAGAGGCCGAAGCGGCGGGGATTTCCATCTTCGATGCCGAGCGCAACAACTTCTCCGAAACCCATGCCGCCGTGGCGGGATGGCTGTCGGAAAAATGGCACTTCCCCAAGAAGCTTTGCGACTGCATTGAAAACCACCACCGCCCCCAGGTCTCGACGCTGGCGCCCCTCGAGACGGCGATCGTGCACATGGCCGACATCCTCGTAAAAGCAAGGGGCCTGGGGTTCTCGGGCGACAATCTCGTCCCTGAGGTGAACCCCAAGGCCTGGGAGACCCTCGGCCTTGCAGAGGCGGATCTCCGGGAAATCCTGAAGGAACTGGAAGACTCCGTCGAGCAGACGGAAGAGGAGTTCAGGGCATGATCTCACTGCCGGGGTCGAGTCCCTCAATCCGTTTCAAATAAGCATCAAGCATAAACCTCGCGAAGATCGGAAGAGCAGAAGTTAGGAAGAGCGGATTAGAAAAAAGAGGTTATCCAGCATCCTCTCCGCTCTTCCGCTCTTCATAACTTCCTAACTTCCCTGTCACAGGTCTGAATACCAGCAGTCGACAATGGTTGAAGGAGAAACGACCCGACGTGAAAACGGTAATAGTCATCTCCCGGGACATGGTGCTCACGAGCACCGTTGAAAACCAGATCAGGCAAGGCTGCCAGGTCATCCTTTTCGACAGCATCCAGTCGGCCATGGGCCTCATCTGCAGCACGAGCCCGCCGGATCTCATCGTCCTGGAAGTGGACCCGAGAGACCCTGCGTCCGTCGGCTCGCTCGCCCAGCTCAAGGAAGACCCCATGTTCCGCAACCTCACGGTGCTGGCCGTGCTGAGCGACGAGTCGTCCTTCTCGCAGTGGGACACCCTGCTCTTCGAGGATTACATCTGGCGAAAGTACCTGGAAAAAGAGATCCTCCGGCGGGTCAATCTCTGCATCCTGCGCTCGGAGAGGATCGTGGAGATCAACCCCCTCACGCGGCTCCCGGGCAACATCTCCATCAACCGGGAGATCCAGGAGCGGATCGACCGGGGGGAGCCCTTTGCGCTTGCCTGGGCCGACCTGGACCAGTTCAAGCCTCTCAATGACAAATATGGCTTCTCCCGGGGCGACGACATCATCCGCATCACGGGACGGCTCATCCTCAGCGCCGTGAAGGACAAGCAGCGTGAGCGGAGCTTCGTGGGTCACATCGGGGGCGACGACTTCGTCTACATCATGAACCCCGATTACATCGAGACCGCATCGCAGGAACTCGTCACGACCTTCGATCAGCTCATCCCCGGTTTCTATGACCCTGAGGACCGGGAGCGGGGGTTCATCCAGTCGGTGGATCGCCAGGGCACCGCGCGAACGTTTCCCTTTACCAGCATCTCCATCGGGATCACCGACACGGGAACGGGTCGCTTCAGCCACTTCGGCGAGATGACGGAGCGGGCCTCGGAGATGAAAAAGTACGCCAAGCAATTCCAGGGAAGCTGCTTCCGGTGGGACCGGAGGAAGATAGTGTCTGAGTGATGAAGTGTCTGAGTGTTTGAGTGAAGAAAAAAGATTCGGCATTTCTCAATCTTCGCTCTTGCCTTTTTTCTTCACTCAGACACTGTTTTTCTCCACTCAGACACTCAGACACTTATTGTGTCAGGATCGTCTCCGTCTTCACGATGCACAGGCTCCGGACGAAGCCCTCATCCAACGCGAGCACATGCGTGAGGATCTCGGCGGGCCGCACGGTCCTGCCGTCGGAAAACCGCAGCGTCATCTCCAGCACCCCCGTTGTACGATCCAGGGAAATCCCTTCCACGTAAGGCCGGACATCGTTGCGGGTTGTCTTTTCCTTCCCTTCGCGCTCCACGATGAAGGACGACAGGGCCAGCAAGCCGGCGATACGCCCTTCGAGGCCGTCCGTGCAGTCGCCGGGAGGTAGTGCAACGCGGTAACGAAAGCCCCGGACGATCTTTGCCAGGGATGAATCGCCCGCGGCAGGACGGCTGATCCGCCGGACCGCGAGCCCCTCGGGCAGGGCCGCGTTGATCTTTGCGGTGATCTCGGCCTCATTGAGGAGTCCGTTTTCCACCTGGATGTCGGCAAACTCCTCCAGGCTCTCCATCCCCACGGCCGTGGCAAAGGCGAAGGAGACCTTCGGGTGGGGGTGGAACCCCTCCGAGTATCGCAGCGTAAGACCGCTTCGCTTGATCGCCCGGGTCAGGGCGGAGGACACCTCGAGATGGGAGAGGAACCGGGCAGGCCCTGTTTTCGCAAAGGTGAGCCGCCAGCGCGTCGGGATGAGCGCAACGGCCGTTGACTCCGCGCTCCCGGAGGGGGATGCAGCGGGTTCCATGGCCTCGCGGACGGCGATGAACTCGCCGTCGCAGACGCCGCAGTGGCGGCAGCCTTCGATGCGGCAGTCGGGGGTCGCCTCGCCCCGCTGCGATTTTTCGTGCTCATCAAGGAGGAACTCCCTGTCGAGCCCTGTGTCGATAAAATCCCACGGCAGGGGCTCCCCGGGAGTCCTTTCACGCAGGTGCTCCTCGAGACGGATTCCCCTTTCCCCGAGGGCCTTCTCCCAGAGCTCGAACCGGAACTGATCGCTCCAGCCGTCGAAACGGGCGCCAAGCCTCCAGGCGCTCTCCACCAGGTCCGCGAGCCGCTCATCGCCCCTCGAGAAGAGCCCCTCCAGGACACTCATCCGGGCGTCGTGCCACTTGAAGCCGATGTTGCGGTTTTTCACGCGCCGCTTGAGGTGGGCCTGTTTCGCCAGGGTCTCTTCGAGACCGATCTGGCGGACCCACTGGAAGGGCGTGTGGGGCTTGGGGACCAGGGTCGAAAGGCCGAGGGTGACCTGCCGTCCGCGCCCTTCCCTCATGACACGGTGTGCCAGGTCGGCAATCCCCTCCAGGTCCTCCTCCTGCTCGCCGGGCAGGCCGATCATGAAGTAGAGCTTGATGGATTTCCAGCCCCCCTCGTAGACGCGCCGGGCCGTGGCGATCAGATCCTCCTCGGTGTTTCCCTTGTTGATGATTTCCCGCAGGCGCCGTGTCCCGGCCTCGGGGGCAATGGTAAAGCTCGTCTTGCGGACCTTGCGGATCTGCTCGATGAGCGCCGGGCTCAGGGTCTCCACGCGAAGCGACGGGAGCCCCAGGGCGACCCGGCGCTCGCTGTACCGGTGCATGAGCTCTTTCAGGAGCGGCTCGATCCGCGAGTAGTCGCCGGAGCTCAGAGACAGCAGCGTGATCTCGTCGTACCCCGTGGCCCTGAGGGCCTGATCGGCCATGGTGAGAAGCGTCGAGGGGTTGCGCTCCCGCACGGGACGCCAGACCATCCCCGCCTGGCAGAACCGGCACCCCCGCGTGCATCCCCGGGCAATTTCGAGGGTGATGCGGTCGTGGATTGTGTTCATCAGCGGCACGACGGGCTTTGCGGGGAGCAGCCACCGGTCGAGGTCGGCGATGATGCGCTTGCGGATCTTTGTCCCCTCCCGGAAGACCGAGGGAACGAACAGGCCGGCTATCCCCGAGAGCCGCTCCAGGACCTCTCTGCGCGCGAGCCCCTTTTGTTTTGCCTGAAGGAGCACATCGGCGATCTCCGAGATCACCTCCTCGCCCTCCCCGATGGCGATGGCATCGAAAAAAGGCGCCATGGGCAGCGGGTTGAAGACGCAGGGTCCGCCGGCGATCACGATGGGGTGCCCCTCGCGGCGATCGCTCGACCGCAGGGGCACGCCCCCCAGCTCGAGCATGGTGAGGACATTCGTATAGGAAAGCTCGTACTGCAGCGAAAATCCGATGAGGTCGAATTCCGAAAGCGCCGCACCCGACTCGAGGCTTGCCAGCGCGAGCCCGTTGGCCCGGAGCCTGGCCTCCATGTCGGGCCAGGGGGCATAGACGCGCTCGGCGCAGATGTGCGCGTGGGCGTTCAGGATCGCGTAGAGGATCTGGAGCCCCAGGTGGGACATGCCCACTTCGTAGGCGTCGGGGAAGGCCAGGGCAACGCTCAGGCGGCAGGCGGAGCGGTCCTTTTTCGCGGCATTGACCTCGCCGCCGATGTAGCGGCTCGGCTTCTCGACGAGGGCAAGAAAGGTCTCCAACAGTTTCCGTTCGGGTCCATGACAGGACATAGCATCCTTTAAGTGAGGCGGTGCCCGGGAGATTTAACAATGCCCCGGAGCAAGGCGCCCGTATTAGATTACGAAATGAGGAAGTTATGAAGAGCGGAAGATCGGAGTGGAGGGGGATTCTTTTCTTCTCTTATCCGCTCTTCCTCACTTCTGCTCTTCCGATCTTCCGATCTTCGCAGTCTTGGTGACGGAAGACGAATGCACGGTATCCAGCGGGAGGCGCCCCCAGGTTGACAGCCTCATCCGCGGTCCGGGTGCTTCCAAGGGTCTTTGATCATCTCCTGGTACTTCGAGAGAACGAATCGCCTGGGAAAATGATCCTTCGACACGTAGGGCAGAACGTCCTTCTTGAAGCTGACCAGGAATTCGTCGAACAGGGCTTCACGCTCGCCGGCGGCAACAAAGCTCCGCTCGTTGCGGTACTCGTAGACAATCGGCGATCCGAAGACCTTCGCGGTTTTCCGGCAGTCTGCAGGATCCTCGAAATACTCTTCTTTCAGGGTCACGGGGATCTTGACAACGACAACGACGGTTGTCGTATCGGCGGCGATCATGCGGGAGTCATCCCAGATTTCCGCCACAAGCCCGTTGGGGAGCCTGATCTCTTCGATGAGGGTCATGGGTGCCTCTCCTTCACCTTTATTCTTGACCTCGGGGGCATTTGCGCCTATATATCCACCTGTAATGGCAGGGGAAATTTACTGTCCGCCCCTTCAATGTAACATCCCGTCGCCAAAAGGCAAGCCAAAGGAGTGAGCTTATGCGCGATCGGGAAATATTTCAAGTTATCTGTGAATAAAATGAAGCCCAACGCCATATTGCTGCTGAGTTGTCCCGACCAGAAGGGGATCGTCGCCTCGGTGTCGAACTTCATCTTCCACCACAGCGGCAACATCGTCCACGCCGCCCAGCACACGACGGAGCGCTCCAAAATCTTCTTCATGCGGATCGAGTGGGAGCTCGAGGGCTTCGACATCGCCCGGGGGAAGATCCTCGAGGCCTTCGAACCGCTGGCGAAGAAATTCAGCATGAAGTGCTCGCTCCACTTCACCGACGTGCAGCCCCGGATTGCCCTCTTCGTCTCGAAGCACATCCACTGTTTCCACGACATCATCCTGCGGCACAAGATGGGCGAGTTCAAGTGCCAGATCCCCCTTGTCATCGGCAATCACCTCGAACTCAAGCCTGTGGCCGAGCAGTTCGGCCTGAGCTACCTCCACGTTCCCATCACGCCCGATGACAAGGTGCAGCAGGAGGAGCGGGAACTCGCCGAGCTCAAGCGCCACAAGATCGATTGCATCGTCCTTGCCCGTTACATGCAGGTCCTCACGGACCGTTTCGTGGCACGCTGGCCGAACCGGATCATCAACATCCACCACTCCTTCCTGCCGGCCTTCGCCGGGCGGAGCCCCTACCAGCAGGCCTACGACCGCGGCGTCAAGATCATCGGCGCCACGAGCCACTACGTGACGGAGACCCTCGACGACGGCCCCATCATAGCCCAGGACGTCATCAAGATCAGCCACCGCGACTCCGTCAGCGACATGGAGATGAAGGGGAAGGACCTCGAGCGCATGGTGCTCGCCCGGGCGGTGAGACTCCACCTGGAAAACCGGATCCTCGTCCATGGCTCGAAAACCATTGTCTTTGAATGACGGGCCCGAAAGCCCCTTCGTCCACCTCTGCCAGCCGGATGCCTCGAAGTCCTGCGGCGCCTGCTGCGGCCTCTACAACTACGCCGACTCCGGCCGCGAGGACCTGGCGGAGCGGCTGCGCGGCCGCACCCGCCTTTTCCGAGAGACCGTCCGCGGCCCCGAAGACCTCCCGCGATTCTCCGAGGTGGTGAAGGGGCGGGAAGACGGGCGCAAGCGCTACGAGGTCATCCACTGCTGCGAGTACGTGGGCTTCCTCGACGAGGGGGAGAGGCGAGTCGGTTGTCTCCTTCACCCCATGCAGAATGCCGGCAGGGACATGAGGGATGTCTCCTTCTACGGGCGCGAGCTCTGCGACGGTCACTTCTGTCCGAGCTACAGTTACATCTCGCGGGCCGAGAAACTCGCCGTCCTCGAGATCCTCGACGACTGGTACCTCTACGGCGCCTGCATCACCGACATCGACCTCGTGAAGGAGTTCTTCCGCCTCGTGAGCGAGGCCGCAGGCGAGATGCCCGCGCCGGCGCGCTTCAGCGACCCTGCGCTTCGGAAGGCGGCGCGGCGCTTCTTCGAACTCAAGCTTGCCTGGCCCTTCCGCTCAGAGGCCGCGAACCGATTCGGGAAATACAGCTTCGATGGGACGGACTATTCCATCTTCGTCATCGACTACGAGGCCCTGGGCTGCGGGAAATCCCGCTTCGACCGGATCTTTCTCAGCCTCCAGTCGGCCTTCAAAAACCGGCGCGACGTGCAGAAGGCCGAGGACCTGATCCGGCAGCACCTCGAAGACGTCGTCGGCCGATACAAAGAACTAGTTGATTATCATTGACAATTCTTTCTCCGTTGGCTAGTGTCAAAAATTGTTAAAGGAGGGGGCCATGGAGAATCTCAGGATGAAGGTTCTCTTCTCCCGGGAAGAGATCGACAGGGTCGTCCGGAGACTTGCGGAGCAGATTTCCCGGGACTACCAGGGAAAGGACCTCGTCGTTGTCTGCGTTCTCAAGGGCGCCTTCATGTTCATGGCCGACCTGGTGAGGCACCTGAAGGGACCCTGTGTCATCGATTTCATGCGACTCGCAAGCTACGGGTCCGGCACGGCCACGTCGGGGAAGGTCATCGTCACGAAAGACCTCGAGACCCCGATCGCCGGCAAAGACGTACTCATCGTGGAGGACATCGTCGACACGGGCATCACGCTGGACTTCCTGGTCAGGAAACTGAAGGAACAGAAACCCGGCTCCCTCAGGGTCTGCGCCCTTGTGGACAAGAAGCACCGGCGCAAGATCGAGTTCACGGCGGACTACGTGGGCTTCGACCTGGATAAAGGGTTTATCCTCGGCTACGGGATCGACTTCGATGAGAAGGCCAGGTACTTGCCCGACATTTACGTGATGGAAGAATAGTGTGCTGTTGACCGGGGGTGCATCCCGAATACCGTGCATTCGTCTTTCGTCACCAAGACTGCGAAGATCGGAAGAGCAGAAGTGAGGAAGAGCGGATAAGAGAAGAAAATATTTCATCACCCCGATCTTCCGCTCTTCATAGCTTCCTAACTTCGATCTTTTCAGGGCGCCTTGCATCCGGGCATTTTTGAACAGCACAGGGGACAATGAGCGGCTTCGCCGCAGGATCGAGGTTCCAGGATAAAGGTCAAAGGCAGAAGGAAAGAAAGACCGATGATCATCCATTGCAAGCAGTGCGCGACGAAGTTCCGGTTCAAAGACGAACTCATGGCGGGTGACGGGATCTGGGTCCGGTGCAGCCGTTGCGGCCACGAGTTCTTCGAAATCAACACCAGGGATGCCTTCACCCTGCCGGTCAAAGAGCAAGAGGCCAGGGCAAAACAGGAGCCTGCGGCTGCGCCGAAGCCTCTGACGCCGGCGGATGTCGTCTCGCCCCCCGATCCGCCAGCGCCGCCCAAACCGCTGGAGGGGATCACGACGCAAGCCACGGGCACGCCCGTTGCCGAGGAAGAGGAAGCGGAAGACGAGGAGGAACTGGAGCGGCCGCGAGCAAGTTTCTGGACACCCGGACGTCTCGTTGCCTATTCGATCCTGGTCTTTCTCGTCGTCGGCAGCGTTTATTTCTGGCTCAATCCCGGCATCACGAGGGATGTCCTCAATTTCGTTTCCCCCGGCACGGGGGACCGGGTACTGGGACCCACGCCAAAAGTAAGCCCCGTGACTGCCGTGGGCGGGATCAACTTTGCCGAGGTCAAGGAGCGCTTCACGAAGAGCACGGCCTCAGGCGATCTTCTCGTCATCTCGGGACTGGCCGTAAACGAATACGAATATCCCGTGGGCAAGGTCAGGCTCCGGGGCAAGATCCTCGATAATACGGGGAAGCTTCTCGGGGAGATCGAGACGTTCGCGGGAAACCTCCTGACCGATGAAGAGATGAATCGCCTTTCGGACAAGGAGATCCTGGCCGAGCTGCAGAGACCCGAAGGGAGCGACATGCCGAACACGGGCATCCGCTCGCGGGCGAGCATCCCCTTCATGATCGTCTTCATGAACCCTCCCAAGGAAGTCGATGAATTCATCATCGAACTCGTCGGGGTGGACCGGGCGACAGCGGCCTCCAATTGATGCGGTGTCGCTCAGCGATCTGAGTCGTGCAGGGATGTCGGGCCGGACGCATTCTGTTTCACCGAGTGACCAGTGATCAGTGGCCGGTGACCAGTGTTTTTTGAAAATTCGTTTCTCACTGTCCACTGACCACAAACCACTGAGCACTGTATTGATATGAACCGGTTGATCACCTTCGAACGGATCACGATCGAGCCGCCGCTGGAGGCGATCTACCGGAGGCTGGGCTTCCGCAAGGGGCTCACAAAGATCAAGCCCGACGAGACCCGGGCGCTCGGCGAGGGCATCGAGAAGGCCCGCTCGCTCATCACCCTGAAGGGGGCCGCCAGGCGTCTCCCCATTCTTTCGAAGGACTCCCGCCTGATCCGACTGCCCGACAGTCATTGCCTGGAAAGCACCCATCTCGCGAAACTGCTTGCCGGCTCGCAGGAAGTCCTCCTGATGGGGGCAACGGCGGGGGCGGCCGTCATCGAGGCAATCCGCCGGGACACGGCGGACGACAACCTGGCGCAGGCCGTCGTCCTCGATGCTGCGGCAAGCGGGATGGTCGATGCCGCCCTGGACTGGATGGAAGCCTTCTTCGCGCAGGATCTGCGCAGGGAGAGCCGCCGGCTGACGAAAAGCCGTTTCTCATGCGGCTACGGCGATCTTGCGCTGGAAAATCAGAAACTCTTCTACGACCTGCTGGATCTCGGGCGGTTCGGCGTCGAGCTGACGGAGCGATACATCCTCGCGCCCGAGAAATCCGTCACGGCCGTGGCGGGGATCGAAACGACAGGCTGAGGGAAAACCGATGGCAAAGGGACAGCGAAAATTCCTGGACATCATGAAGAAAAGGCCTCTCATCCTCGACGGGGCCACGGGCACAGAGCTCCAGAAACGAGGGATGCCCGCCGGGGTCTGCCCGGAGTTGTGGTGCATCGATAACCCGTCGGTGATCGCAAGCGTTCACGGCGATTACGCCCGCGCGGGATGCGACGTGGTCTACACCTGCACCTTCGGCGCGAACCGATTCAAGCTGGGCCAGTACGGCGAGCCCGACGCCCGATCCGTGAATCGCAGGCTTGCCCTCATCGCGAGAGAGGCCCTGCGGGGCAAGGCCCTGATTGCAGGCGACATCGGCCCCATGGGGCATTTCATCCAGCCCTTCGGGGAATTGGATTTCGAGGAGGCCGTGGCGGCCTTCAAGGAGCAGGTCCTGGGGCTTCTCGAGGGCGGAGTGGACTGCTTCGTCATCGAAACGATGATGGACATCCAGGAGGCCCGGGCGGCGCTGATCGCCGTGAAGGAGACCTGCGATCTGTTCACGATGGTCACCATGACCTTCGAGCGCGACGGCCGGACGCTCAACGGCACCGACCCGCTGACGGCCCTCACAACGCTCCAGGCCCTGGGTGCCGATGCGGTGGGCTGCAACTGCTCCACGGGGCCCGACGACATGGTACGCTTCATCGAGGCCATGAAGCCCTACGCAAAGATCCCGCTGATCGCCAAGCCCAACGCCGGGCTGCCAAAAACAGTGGGGGACTCGACCGTCTACGACATGGACGCCGCCGAGTTCGCCTCCCGGGCAGGCGCCCTCATCGCTGCAGGCGCCGCAATCCTGGGCGGCTGCTGCGGCACCACACCGGGACACCTTGCCGCCCTGAAGAAAACCGTGGCCCGGAAGAAGCCCGCCTCCCCCCTGCGCAAGTCGCTCGCGGCGCTGAGTTCGGCCCGCAAGACCCTCCTTTTCGAGCCGGGCCGGCCGCTTGCAGTCATCGGCGAGAGCATCAACCCCACGGGCAGAAAGGCCCTCCAGGAGGAGCTCCGGGAGGGAAAGACGGCACTGGCGCGCCAGATGGCCCGGGACCAGGAAATGGCTGGGGCGGCCCTGCTGGACGTCAACGTGGGGGTCCCCGGCATTGACCAGGAAAAAGCCATGCAGGAGATCGTGCTGGCCCTTTCCGTCGCCACGGAGCTCCCTCTCGTCATCGACTCGGCCAAGGCGGAGCCCATCGAACGGGCCCTGCGCGTCTACCCGGGACGGGCGCTCATCAACTCGATATCGGGGGAACGGGAGAAGCTCAGGAAACTGCTGCCCGTGGCGGCAAAGTACGGCGCCATGTTCATCCTGCTTCCGCTCACGGATAAAGGCATCCCCGAGACGGCGGAAAAGCGCGCCGTCGTTGTCCGGGCGATCGAACGCGAGGCCCGCAAGCACGGCTTCACGCGCGACGACTTCCTCGTCGACGGGATCGTCATGACGGCCGCCTCCAACCCGAAGGCGCCGCAGGAGACCATCCGGACGGTTCGCTGGGCAACGGAAACCTTCCGGGCCCGCACGGTGGTGGGGCTCTCCAACGTCTCCTTCGGCATGCCGGAGCGCAAGTGGATCAACACGTCCTTTCTGGCCATGGCAGCCGCATCGGGGCTCACGGCGGCCATCGCCAACCCCGCAAGCGAAGAGCTCATGTTCGTCAAGAATGCCTCCGACGTCCTGGGCGGAAGGGACCGCGACGCGGCGGCCTGGATCGCCCACTGCGCGAAGGCAGCCGGCGGCGGGAAGAAAGGAGCGCCCATCGAGGCCCTCCCGCCGGAGAGGAAAGTCCGGGAGGCCATCCTCGACGGAAACCGCGAGGCCGTGGCAGGGCTTGTCGGGGAGACGCTGAAGGCGGGTCTCGACGCGGCGAAACTGGCCCAGGAAATCATGATCCCGGCCATCGTCGAGGTGGGCGAGCGATTCGGCCGCAAGGAGTATTTCCTGCCGCAGCTCATCGCGAGCGGTGAGACGATGAAGATCGGCATGGAGGCCCTCGAGCCCTTCCTGAAGGGGGATCTGAAGGTACAGCGGGGCACGATCCTCATCGCCACGGTGAAGGGCGATATCCACGACATCGGGAAGAACATCGTCGCCCTCATGCTCCGCAACCACGGCTTCCAGGTCGTCGACCTGGGAAAAGATGTGGCCGCCGAACGGATCGTCCGGGAGATCGACCGGCACCGACCGCAGGTCGTAGGGCTCTCTGCCCTCATGACCACCACCATGACCCAGATGAAGGAAGCGATCGCGCTGGCCCGCAAGCAGGGAGAGCAATGTCCCTTCGTCGTCGGAGGCGCCGTGGTGACAAAGGCCTATGCCGAGTCGATCGGCGCAGAGTATGCCCGCGACGGTGTCGAGGCGGTCAGCGTGATTCAGAGAATCACGGGGACCCGGGTATAGGGTTCAGGGTATAGGGGAAAATCAGGCTAAGGGACAACTGCAATAGGGAAAGCCTGTAGCCTGCGGCCTTTAACCTTTAGCCTTTTGCCTTTAGCCTGGAGTTGGTGTATACTCCGCGAACCATGCCGGAAGCTCATCGAAGCGAAGGCGCGGCAGGCGGAACAAAAGGAGTTTTCGATGGACCACGCCCAGATGAAGGAGAAACTCGCCAGGGTCATCCTGGAGAAGTCTTTCAAATACAGCGACAATCCTCCCTTTACGCTGGCCTCAGGGAGGAAGAGCAACTTCTACTTCAACTGCAAGCCAACGACCCTCGACCCGGAGGGGATGAACCTCATCGGCCACCTCCTCTTTGACATGATCGAGGATCTCGATGTCGCGGCGGCAGGCGGGCTCACACTGGGCGCAGACCCGATGGCGAACGCCCTCTCCGTGATCTCCTTTCAGCGCGGCAAGCCCGTGAAGTCTTTCATCGTACGCAAAGAGGCGAAGGAGCACGGCACGAAGAGCCGCATCGAAGGGACCGTCAAGGCGGGCGAAAGTGTCGTCATCCTCGATGACGTCATCACCACGGGCGGATCGACCCTCTCGGCCATCGAAGCAGCGCGCCAGGCGGGGCTCACCGTGAAGCGGGTCATCGCCCTCATCGACCGCGAGGAGGGCGGGAGGGAAAACATCGAAAAAGAGGTCAGCGATGTCAGGGCCGTATTGACGCGTACGGAAGTCATGGCCTACTACAGCGGCAAGACAGGGTGATCTCTTGAAACCATCCAGGCTGCTCTTCCCGCTGGCCCTCGCGGCCATGCTGACATTATCCATCTGCGAAACGATGGCCTCCCCTGCCGTCGAGCGTATACCCGTCACGAACTTTTCCTCGACGGAACTCAAAAACGGCCTCCCCCCGGGATGGAATCTCGAGTTGCGGCACGGGAAGCCCGACATCC
Source organism: Syntrophaceae bacterium UBA2192 (assembly GCA_002327315.1). Taxonomy (GTDB): domain Bacteria; phylum Desulfobacterota; class Syntrophia; order Syntrophales; family UBA2192; genus UBA2192. Next base: position 26,872 of record DCVI01000223.1, read on the forward strand.
GGATCGAAAGGCTGGATCTATCGGGACTGCCGCCTCTCAAGAGGCGCATCGCCCTCGGATGGGGCGAGGCGCAGGCATCGGTTCAACAGGACCCCTATTGCCTTCACCTGACAAGCGACGGGGAATCCTCCTTCGGCATCAGCCGCAAAATGAAGGTCAATCCCAAGGAATTTCCCTACCTGAACTGGAAGTGGGCGGCAAGCCGTCTGCCCGACGGGGCCGACGTGCGCAAGCGATCCACCGATGACCAGGCCGCCCAGGTCTATGTCGTCTTCACGCCCACGGGGTTCCCCCACGCATTGACGGCGCCGCTTCTGGGATACATCTGGGATACGGAATGCCCGAAGGGGACAACGGGCAAGAACGCCCATCCCCTGGCGGGGCGGGTCCGTTACATCGTGCTGCGGAACAAGACCGACAAGCTGGGCCAGTGGATCACGGAAAAGCGCAACATCTACGAGGACTACCGCAAGCTCTTCAAGGACATCAACGGCGGCGAGCCACCCGAGGTGGTCGGTGTCACGTTCTTCATCAACGCCCACAACACGAAGACCCGGGCCGAGAGCCGGTACTGCGACGCGTATTTCACGAAACACTGAGGATCGAGGTTCGAGGAACGAGGACCGAGGCCATCCAAGAAGTATCCTTGAAATAATGGGTCATTACGAGCCGAGCCTTGCGAGGCGTGGTAATCCACGATAATGCATTCCCGGTTTTTCTCCCATCTCGATCCGCAACCCTGCCTTACCCTGTCTCTTCTTTTCTCATCTTATTGACCAGGATATGCGCGCGGCGGATGGGCTCCGGGATGCGGTAGCGGCGCGCGCACTGCAGAACGATCTCCACGGCGCGCTCGAGGCTCACCCGGTGGCCCTGCGAGATAAAAACCGGCTTCACGCGGTCTTTCGTTCTCACGACGGACCCGATCTGTTTTCCGTCGCGCATCAGGGGAGAGCACTGCCCCCTCCTCGCGCCCGGCTCCTCGAAGGTGCCGATGAGTCTCGTCTTGGCACATCCCACGGAGGGAAGATCGAGGATGAGGCCCATGTGGGCGGCCAGGCCAAATCCGCGCGGATGGGCAATGCCTTGGCCGTCGAAGAGGATCACGTCGGGCCGCCTCCGAAGCTTTTCAAAGGCACGCAGCATAGGCGGCCCCTCGCGAAAGGATAGGAGACCGGGGATGTAAGGAAACGAGATCCTGCAGCTGTAGCGGGCCTCTTCAACGACTTCCAGGGTAGCGGCATCCAGAAGGACCACGGCGGCATAGACCCGGTCGTCTCCCTTTGTGCAGGAGATGTCGGCCCCTGCGACGATCCGGATATCCCCCGGCCCGTCGTCACTCAAAACCGGCTTCCCGCGCAGATCAGCCTGTATGGCCACCGCCGTCTTGTAGTCTACATCCCAAGGGTGAAGGTTTTTGAATTTCACGGATGAAACCAAAAAGTTTGGAATGATGAATTCGAACGGAAGAATACCGTAACGGTCATCCCCGCGCAGAGCCTGCCCCTGACTTGATCAGGGGCGGGGATCCATCATGAAACTATAGGGGTAGGAACGATACATT
>DCVI01000201.1 GCA_002327315.1 Syntrophaceae bacterium UBA2192
AAAACAGAATATTACGAAATATTAAATGTTACGTGGTACTAGTGGCTTGTGGCTAGTGAATGAAGAAGTGCCTGAGTGAGGAAGTGACCAGTATCTAGTGGCTAGTGAAGAACAGGAGGATTCGGAACTTCCTGAGTCCCTTATCAACTTATTAACCAATCAACCAGTCAACCAGTCAACTGGGTTACCTCGCCATCATGACAATACGGGCCCTGGAGCTTTTCTGCGGGATTGGCGGGTTTGCCGCTGCGACAGCGGGGACGAATATCCGCGTGGCGGGAGCCGTTGACCAGAGCCCGGCGGCGCTCGAGGTCTACCGGCAGAATTTCCCCGGTCATGATGCCTGGCAGCTGAACCTGGAAAACGTGACGGCTGAAGAACTGCAAGTCTTCGGGGCCGACTTCTGGTGGCTCTCGCCGCCTTGCCAACCCTACACGGTGAGGGGCGCCGGACGCGATGCGGCGGATCCCAGGGCACTTAGCTTTCGCCGGATCCTGGACATCATGACCCGGATGAACGGGGACAGCCTGCCACTGCACCTTGCCCTGGAAAATGTGGAAGGCTTTACCCGGTCGGAAATGCGCAAGCGGCTCGTCGATTTACTTTCGCTCCGGGGATTCCGGATTCAGGAGTGCATGCTCTGCCCGACGGAGCTGGGCGTGCCCATGCGCCGCCCGAGATATTATCTCATGGCCTCCCGCTTGCGCCTCAGCCCCCCTGTCGTTATCGTGGACATGCCGCTGAGGCCGCTCGGCGACTACCTGGACGGATGCGACGGAAACGGCATCCCTGATGAGCTGCATGTTGCCGGGGATGTATTGGCAAGATTCGGAAAGGGCTTCCGCATCGTCGACCCGAAAGACCCGCTGGCCTACACAACCTGTTTCACCTCGGGTTACGGCCGGTCGCTCATGCACGCGGGATCGTACCTGCGATGCGCAGGCGGGGTGAGACGCTTTGCACCGGAGGAAATCGCAAGATTGCTGCACTTCCCGGAAGAGTTCCGCTTTCCCGACCGAATGACCCTGCGGAAGAAGTGGCACCTCGTGGGAAACAGCCTTTCCGTCGCCGCAGTTCGCAAAGTCCTTGAAGCGTTCCCGGATGTGCAGAGCCACAAGCCCCAAACCACAAGCCTCAAGGGTTAAGGAAAGGATATCGGAAAAGGAGAGAAGAATGAGAAACATCGCTGTGTGGTTCGAGATCCCCGTCAAGAACATGGAACGGGCAAGGCTCTTCTACAGCAACATCCTGGGCTACGACATGCCCGTGCAGGATTTGGGCGGGGTTCTGATGGCCTTCTTCCCCATGGCGGGGCACGGAAACAGCGGCGCCCTGATCCGGGGCGACGGCTACGAGCCCTGCGATCGGGGCACCGTGGTCTACCTGAATGCCGGCGAGGATCTCGTGGAGTCCCTCGAGCGCATCGAGCCCTCGGGCGGCAAGGTCGTCGTCCCGAAGACGAAGATCACCGACGAGTACGGCCACTTCGCCCTCTTCCAGGACACGGAGGGGAACCTCGTGGGTCTGCACTCGATGAGATAAATATAAATGGAAATGGGACATGGCTCCAGCATTCACCGTATATTTTCCCGCCTGCCCGTCTTCCCGGTCTTCAGTCCAGGGTAACCTTCAAGGGCGGCAACAGCTGCAGCTGACAGGAACGACGGAAGGAACAATCCCGTTGAAAAGCGAAATCGGCCTCTTCAATGTGAAGCTCCCCGCCCACAGGGCGGGGCTTCCCGGCAAGGAAAGAACCAGACATGATTGCGCGCCCTAACCCCGCCTGCAAGGCGGGGCTTGCGGGACGCGCCCCCGGTCACGGTCGAATCTCCCTTGAAAACCACCGAACGGGTCGAATCCCACATCATCTCGATATTTGTACGGTTTTAAGCCAGGCGGGCCGGTTTCCGGATCGACTCCGTCAGCACCGTCCGGCTCCTTGCCTTTCCATTCCGGGGATGTATATTAAATATAAAGGAGTGACAGCCCGCTTATTCCCGGGTTCATTTACCGATCAGTATCTCTCCTCGTTCCGCAACCTCTTTCAGCGTTCCTTTTTCCATCCCTAACAGACGGTGATTGGCTTCTTGCCGGTTTTCCCGGGCGGGCACATTGCCCCGGCGGGTTCGAGGAGGTGTCGTCATGACATTGAAGTGTGTCGAATGCGGGCGGATCGCGTTGAAGCTCAATGCCCAGAAAAAGTGTGAGGAGTGCGCCAAGAAGGACGAATCCATGAAGTCCTACTTTACGAAACTCTTCTTCATCAACGAGGGCTGCGCGAGGCTGGTGCCGGCGACCTGATCTGACGCTCTACGTTTAGTCCACTGCCCGGCCTGCTGGCTGAATGGGAATTCCTGCGCCGCAGCCTGAAAAATCTTAAAGGAGGTAATGGGTCATGAAAGACGCATCCAAGGAGATTTTGCGGTTCTGGAAAACGCAATGGGAAGCTTACATGAAATCAATGATGGCCATGCAGGAGCAGGGGGAGACGATGCTGGAGATGATCCAGAAAAGCGGTGTCTTGCAGGAGGGGTCCCTCAATATGGTCAGGGAATGGGCAAAGAAATACAAGTCAATCCAGAAGTCTTATCTGGATGCGGTTGAAGAGCACTTCGAGAAACTCGATGACATTATTGGGGGTACGCCCTGAGTTGGAAAAAATGTGTTGGAGTGCGGACAGGACGGACGAGAAGAGGCCGCGGGGAATTTCCCGCGGCCTCTTCAGTATTAGCCCTCTGTGCCTTTAGCCTTTAGCCTTTAGCCTGCCCTTACGGGTTCATCTCATACACATCCTTCAGCGCATACACGTGGTTGTTCAGGACCCGCTCGTAGCGAGCCTCGTCGACGGCGGGCTTGCGGATCATCTTCAGGCAGAGCTCCATCTGCTTTTCCGTGCTCGACGGCTTGTGGTAGATCTGCAGGGCGTATTTTGAAAAGTCGCGGACCATGAAATCGAAGATCTGGTCCAGGAGGTCATCGTCCACGTTGCAGATCTTCGCGTTCTCCAGGATGAGCTGGCCATAGACGACACAGGTGAACAGCTCGCCCAGGATGAGCAGGAAGTCGATGTCCTTCTGCTGCTCCGGGGTGGGTGTGGCCGTGGCCAGGAAGGCCTTTAACGTCTTGATCTGTTCCTTGTAAATGGAAATATTGGGCAGGTCGTAGCTGTCGTAGGCCGGCTTGTAATCGTGGAACTGGATCTTGCTCAAGCCCTTCGTCGCTCCCTGCTCCCAGAAGAAGGTGTCGTCGGCAATATCATTTCTCCTCGGGATCTCGGGGAATTTGCCGGGGTTGAAGAAGTAGTTGGCCATGAATTTGACGATGAGGGCCATGTTCACATGGGCCGTCCCCTCGAGCTTCGGAAGCGCCCTGATGTGCCGGGTGGCCATCTCGAAGTAGGTGTCCTTCTCGAAGCCCTTGGCGGCGATGACGTCCCAGAGCAGGTTGATGACCTCCTCGCCCTGCATGGTGACCTTCATCTTCACCATGGGGTTGTAAAGGAGGTAGCGCCGGTCTTCGGCCGAGGCCGAGCGGAAGTAGTCGATGGCCCGCAGGGCAAAGAGCCGCATGGCCACCAGGCGCGTGTAGGAATCGACGAAGAGCTGCTTGACCTGGGAGAATTCGGTCACGGCTTTCCCGAAAAGGATGCGGTGCGAGGCGTGGTTGATGGCCTCGTAGAAGGAGTGGGTGCAGATCCCGATGGTGGCCCAGCCCAGGTTGAACTTTCCCACGTTGACCGTGTTGAGCGAGGCATCCCAGGCCTCCTGGCCCCTCTCGAGAATCTCCTCTTCCTTGATCGGGTAGTCGTGCAGGTTGTACTGGGCCACGTACATCTGGCTCGCCACGACGTTTCTCACCAGCTCGAACTTTTCGTGATGGGAATCGACGGGGAAGAAGACGTACTCTCCCGTACCGGCGATCTTGCCGAAGGTGGAGACGATGACGGCCTGATTGGCGTTTCCGATGTAGTACTTGTCGCCCTCGGCCAGATAGGTGCCGCCGGCCTGGGGTTTGAGCATCATGTCCGTCGAATAGATGTCGGCGCCGTGCTCCCTCTCGGAGAGGCCGAAGCCGAAGATCCGGCCGTACTGCAGGTGCTGGGCGGTCTTCTTCTTGACCTCCTCGTTCTTGCTCATCCAGACGGGGCCGAGGCCCAGGATCGACACCTGCCAGGCGTACCAGTAGGACAGACTGTAGAAGGCCAGGATCTCGTTCATCTCGCAGTTGCGCCAGGTGTCCCAGCGGCAATCGGCGTCGCCGTATTTCGAGGGCGTGAGCAGGGTCGCAAAGATCTTGTTGTCCTTCAGGAACTGGACGAAGTCATCGTACCAGACGCACCACTGATCATCCGTCTTGATGCGCTGTTTGCCCTTGCGCTCGAAAAAGTCGATCGTCTTTTTCATGATCTCCTTCGATTTTTCGCAGGGATAGTCGCTCGCGTATTTCTTCGGATTGAACAGCATAAAATCCCCCCTCCATAACGTCTCAACCATTTGAATTAAATTGCTTATCCGCCGATACGAGCCAACCGAAACTGACCGCCGGTCAGTATTTTTTATCCTTCTACACCATTTTTGCGACCTTTGCAACGGTTAGCTCCGTCCTGCCCCTTGAGTCACCACCCGACCTGATGTAACATGAGCGACCATCGACAAGGAGGGCGTCATGAAAAGGGTTCTCATGTGTTGCGCACTGGTTGTTGCAGGGCTGAGCGCCGGGGCCGCGCAGGCTTTCGAGGCGGACATCATCCCCACCTCGGCGGGCAATCTGGAAATCACCTTCATCGGCCATGGGACACTGATGTTCCGCCATGGCGGGAAGGTCATCCACGTGGATCCATGGACACAGCTTGCCGACTATGGCAAACTGCCGAAAGCGGACCTCATCCTCGTCACCCATGAACACCGGGATCACCTGGACCTCAAGGCCATCGAGGCGGTGCGGAAAGACCAGACGGTGATCGTTGCCTCGGAAACGGCGGCAAAACAGATCAAGAGCGCCGTTGCCATGAATAACGGCGATGCGAAGACTTTCCTGGGGTTCCCTGTCGAGGCCGTCCCTGCCTACAATCTCGTGCACATGAGAAGCCCCGGGACGCCATACCACGCCAAGGGAGACGGAAACGGCTACGTCATCACCTTCGCCGACAAACGGGTCTACATCGGCGGCGATACGGAAAACACGCCGGAGATGAAGGCGCTCCGGAACATCGACGTGGCCTTCCTTCCCATGAACCTCCCCTACACGATGACGCCGGAGATGGTGGCCGATGAGGCGAAGGCGTTCCGGCCGAAGATCCTCTACCCGTACCACTTCGGGGAGACGGACGTGCAGAAGCTGGCTCACCTGATGAAGGATGAGAAAGGGATTGAGGTAAGAATCCGAAACATGAAGTGAGCGGTCTGTCTGGTCTATTTCGTCTATTTGGTCTATTTCGTCAAAAAAGAACAGAAAGGAATCCGAAGATGATCTATGTGATTGCAACGGTGGAATTGAGCGAAGGCGGGAAGGAGAAATACCTTGCGGAACTGAAACGGGTAACACCCCTGGTTCACAAGGAGAAGGGCTGCCTGGAGTACGGGCCCACGGTGGATGTGCCGACGGGCATCCCGATCCAGGTGCCTCCCCGCGACAATGTCGTGACCCTCATCGAGAGATGGGAGAGCCTTGAGGCCCTGAAGGCCCACCTCACCCAGCCCCACTTCCTCGAGTACCGCGAGCGCGTCAAGGACGTCATGAAAAGCGTCTCGATCCAGGTGCTCACACCGGCATAACGGCAGTTCTTGACGAAGAAAATCCCCCTCCTTCCCCCTTTTACAAAGGGGGATTAAGGAGGATTTTTCCGTTTTCCAGGTGTCCTAAAAGTGGAAATTCAGCCCCAGTGTCACCGCCTGCGTCCTATAGTCCACATCGATCAGGGAAAATCCCGGGTTCGTGCCGAAGTACCGGTAGGTCAGGTCGGCGGAGAGGTTCGGCGCCAGGTCGACGTTGACCCCGGCCAGGAATTGCCAGGCAAATCCCGTGGCCGACTCATCGGCCACATTCACCACCACGCCGCCGATGGATTCCGTGTTTTGGATATACATGGATGACGCCCCGATCCCGCCGCCGATGTATGGATGGATTTTCCCCTCGGGGTAGCGCAGAATCACGTTGACGAGGAAATTGTTGAGGGCTACCTCTCCCGATTCCCTCACCCCGGAGACGACCTGGGAGGGAATGGTCTGATCGAACATGTAGTTCCATTCCAGCTCGAAGGCCAGAGCCCTCGCCTGAGGCAGGATGTAGCCCATCTTGAACCCAATCATCCCGCTTGAGTCGAGGGATAGATCGGCCGATGTCCCCGTCACGTTTGAGGTCCAGGTCATGTCCTGGGGGGCGACATACCCGCCGAATACCCCGAAATAAAGCGGGCTTGCAGGCCCGTAGGACTGGGCGTAACCTGCGCCTGTCAAAAAGATAACTGCCGCCAGCACAACCGGTAGCGCAACCTTGAGCCGGTTTTTCATATTGCTTCCCCTCCTGAATGATTATCGTGCCGCATATATAGTTACAACGAAGCAACACGGGAACGGTTTACAGGACTGGAGGATAAAACGTCTGTCGGAATCGACAAAAAAGGCAGGGGGCACTCCCTGCCTTTTTCTGCGTTTGGCGTAACGGCTCCGGCACCCGTCATTTCTTGCCGAAGAGGGATCCCAGGACGCCGCGCATGATCTGACGGCCGACTGAGCTCCCGATGGCGTGGGCCGCGCTCTTGGCCAGCGCCCCCACAAGCACTTCCGTCTCGGACTTGGCCGCCTTCTTCCCGGGGGCGGCAGGGGCCTCGGCAGCGGCCTTCTCGGCCTTCGCCATCAGCATCTCGTAGGCCGATTCGCGATCGACGGTCTTCTCGTAAGTCCCGAAAATTACCGACCCCTTGACGATGCCGGTTATCTCGGCCGGCTGCAAGGGCGTGAGGCTGCTGTGCGGCGGCACCACCCAGGCCCGCTCCACCATGGCGGGGACACCTTTTTCATCCTGCATGGACACGAGGGCCTCGCCCACGCCGAGCTCCAGGATGGCCTTGGTGGTGTCGAGCTTGGGGTTTGCCCGGAAGGTCTCGGCGGCGGCCTTCACGGCCTTCTGGTCGCGCGGCGTGAAGGCCCGCAGGGCATGCTGGACGCGGTTTCCTAGCTGACCCAGTACGACGTCGGGAATATCGAGGGGGTTTTGCGTGATGAAGTACACGCCGACCCCCTTGGATCGGATGAGCCGCACGACCTGCTCGATCTTGTCCTCCAGGGCCTTCGGGATGTCTTCGAAGAGAAGGTGCGCCTCGTCGAAAAAGAAGACGAGTTTCGGCTTCGGCAGATCGCCTACCTCGGGGAGCTGCTCGAAGAGCTCCGAGAGGAGCCAGAGCAGGAGAGTGGCGTAGACCTTGGGCGCCTGCATCAGCCTGTCGGCCACGAGGATGTTGACGATCCCCCTGCCCTTTGCGTCGGCCTGCATGAGATCGTTGATGTCGAGGGCGGGCTCGCCGAAAAACTTTTCGCCTCCCTGCTCCTCGATGACGAGCAGATTGCGCTGGATCGCCCCGACACTGGCCTTGGAGATGTTTCCGTACTTGACCTTGAACTGGTCCGCGTTGTCCCCCACGTACTGCGCCATCGACCGGAGGTCCTTGAGATCGAGGAGCAACAGTCCGTTGTCGTCGGCGATCTTGAAGGCGATGTTGAGAACGCCGGCTTGTGTTTCGTTCAGGTTGAGAATGCGGGAGAGAAGGAGGGGGCCCATCTCGGAAACGGTCGTTCGGATCGGGTGCCCTTTCTCGGCGAAAACATCCCAGAAGGCGACGGGATAGGACTCATAGGCAAACCCTTCCATCTTCAGTTCCTTCACCCGGTCGGCGATTTTGGGGTTGTCGCCCCCGGTTTTCGCGAGCCCCGAGAGATCCCCCTTCACGTCGGCCATGAAGACGGGCACGCCCATGGCGCTGAACTGCTCGGCAAGCACCCTCAGCGTGACCGTTTTCCCGGTTCCGGTGGCGCCGGCAATGAGGCCGTGGCGGTTGGCCATTTTCGGGTAGAGGTAAATTTCTTCCGCGCTTTTGGCGACGAGGATGGGAGATGGTTGCGAAGCCATGTGACCTCCAGCATATTCACGACAGGTTGTAGATAAAGATAGGGCGGCTGGGCCGCCCTGTCTGGTGCGGAGTTATGAGTGCTTCATTACTTTTTGGCGGGTGCTTCCTTCTTGGGCTCGGTCTTCTTCGGTTCGGCGGCTTTCTTGCCTGCATCCTTCACGTCGACGGTTGCGGCTGTCATCGTGTACTCGATGGTGACCTTGGAGCCGACCTTGAGATCTCCCTTGACCTTCGTGTCCTTGTCGCGGGCAACTTCCCACTTGTCCTTGCCCTTCTGGACGACGATGATGTTATCCTTGATCTCGAGAACGGGACCGGTGACCTGGTAGGTCTTGGGGCCGGCGGCCATGGCGACGGATACGAACAGGAATACGATCGCAAGTGCAATAATGATACGCTTCATAAGAACCCTCCTTATGTTTTGATGTGCTGTTACTATAGAAGATGAACGGGAAATGTCAAGAAGGTCCTTGCGGCCCGGGGCTTTTCCGCACATGCGGGTCGGAACGGTTTGCACTTGTACCGATCGCCGATTCCCGCTATGAAATACGGAAATTCGTCCCGATCGTTTTCCCTTTCGGTTTCTCCCGCGGCCACTCCGCGCGCAGTGCGAAGACCGCGATGAAAGGAGGCAACGCCATGACCGGAACCGGAATCATCTATGGCGGCTACTCACCGGGTGTCGTCGGAAGGATCACGGAGATTCACGCCCTGTACTACCACGAGCACTGGAACTTCGACATCAGCTTTGAGACGCATGTCGGGCGGGAGCTCTCCGAATTCCTGAGGGATTTCCGTGATGGAAAAGATTTTTTCCGGACGGCCACGGTCGGGGGCCGGTTTGCCGGGTCCATCGCCATTACCGGCAAGGACGCCGCCTCGGAAGGGGCCAGGCTCCGGTGGTTCATCGTGACGCCTGAATTCCAGGGGCTTGGTATCGGCCGCCGGCTGATCCACGAGGCCGTCGGCTTCTGCCGTGAGGCAGGTTACCGGCGGGTCTTTCTCTGGACGTTCAAGGGCCTCGACAGGGCCCGCGCCCTCTATGAATCGGAAGGATTCCAGCTCACCGCGGAGCATGACGTCGGGCAGTGGGGAAACAAGATCACCGAGCAGATGTTCGCTCTTGAACTGAGGCGCTGACAGGGAAAGGCCGGATCAAAGGGGCGGTCCTGCGTAACCGGTTGAAATCAACAGGACCATCAGGAGCGCTGCCAGGAGAATCCGGACGGGAAGGGACAGAGATGTGTTGGCACCGGGCATTGAGGAATAACCCCCGTGTGGGTTGAGCGATGGGATGGTGGAAAATAAGAGGTAACCATATATCTCATCGGCAGGAAGACGGAGAACTTTAGCCCGAATCGGGAAGCTTGAACAAAATCCCAAGCTGTAATATGGTTGCGGCCATGCGGCACCAGGTGACAGGTGACAGGTAACAGGTGACAGGTGGCAGAAAGGGGGAAATCCCCTCTCTCTATACCTGACACCTGCTACCTGATACCTGTCACCTCTCGACGACAACAGATAAAATGCGTCATCAACGACGCAATGACAGGCATCTTTACCGGAAATGAAGAAGACAAGCCCCTGGTTCATCCTGCTGTTCCCCATCGCCATCCCGGCCATGATCGTGCTGGATTATTTCGGGTACAGGATCATCGCCCTGATTATCCTTGTCGCACTCGTCGTCTCCTTCGTCTACTACATGTACTCCCTTTTCGCAAAATTCCGATCGCTGAGAGACGAATTCGTCTCCCTGGCGAAGGCATTGTGCGACCCCGGGAGCTGGTCTGTCCGGCATTACCCTTACCACCACACACTCTCCGGCTCCGTTGCCGGCCACCGGTTGCATTTCTCCCTTCTCGGTCACGATGAGCGGGCGCTGTGTCAGCTCTTCCTCGAATACCCGGCCGGCAGGGAGTTGCTCGTGGAGGCGGGCGACGATGACGCAGGACCCGTGCAGGACCTGCCGCAGGACGTCAGCGCGATCCATCGGCTGCCGGGATTCCGGAGTCTCAGGGTCCTGTCGCGGAGAGCACCTTTCTTCAGCCGGTTTCTCAGCGGTCTTGCCGGTTCGGGAGGTCCCGGCCTGGTACTGCGCAAACAGGTGGACGACCCTTTTTGCCTCCCTGTGCTGAAGCGGGATCTGGAGCTGCTGCTTCGACTTGCCGCATCGCTCGACGGCGAGCCGACGCCCGGGCAAAAGGAGCGCTGACATGCCCCTGCACGTCGAACAGTTCCGATACGGGCACGACAACCTGGGGTACCTCATATACGGACGCACCGAAGCCATGGCCGTCGACGGGGGAGCCTGGCAGGAGATCCTGGAATTCGTGAGCGGGCACAGCCTGAAGCTGCGCTACGTGACCCACACCCACGGCCATCACGATCACATCGAGGGCAGCGAACAGCTGCTCGAGGCATCGGGGGCGCGACTTCTTAGCTTCAACGAGCTTCGGGACGGCGCCGCGATCACACTTGACGGGGAGCCTGTCCATGTGTATCGTACGCCCGGCCATTCCATCGACTCGGTATGCTTTCATGCAGGGCGCTACCTGCTCTCGGGCGACACGCTTTTCAACGGGACGATCGGAAACTGTTTTTCGGGCAACCTCCGGGCCTTCCATGAATCCATCGGACGGCTCATGAGCCTCCCGGAAGACACGGTCGTCTTCCCCGGCCACGATTACGTGGAACTGGCCATCGCGTTTGCACGGCACCTGGAGCCTGAAAACAGGGACGTGAACGCCTACATGAGCAACTATGAGCCCGACTGTGTCCGTTCGCTGCTTCGCGATGAATTCAAGGTGAATCCCTACATGCGGTTCAACGACCCGAAACTCATCGAGATTCTCAAGAAGAGGGAACTCCCCGTCGATACGGAGTGGGAGAGGTGGCAGTCGCTGATGGCGATCGAAGAATAACGCGGCGCCATGCGCCGCGAGGCATCAGGCTTCAGGCTTCAGGAAAGGACAGAAACGCAGGACTACAGATCGATGCATTTGACTCATCTAAGAAGACTTCTTTTCAACCTGGCAGGCTTCATGGTCAGTCTTTGGCTGGTTGCGCCTGTCCTTGCGGCGGGTTACGAGGCCATTGAAATCGTGCCGACCAGGTCCGATGTGACGGTGCGGCTGCTGGTCATCAAGACGAACTCCAAACCCACTACCGCCCTGATCCTCTTTCCGGGAGGGGACGGTGCGAAGCACTTCGGCGAGAGGGACGGCCGGTTCTGGGTCAGCAAGAATTTCCTCATGCGCTCAGCCAGGGATCTTGCCACCGCCGGCTATATCGTAGCGGCGGTGGACGCCCCTTCCGACCAGGGCTATGGCATGTCGGATCCGTTCCGGACCTCGCCCCAGCATGCGAAGGATATCCGGAAGATCATCGCCTACCTCAAGGAAAAACACCGTGTGACATCCCTGTACCTGGTAGGCACGAGCAAGGGAACCATCTCGGCGGCGTACCTGGCATCCGTGTTCGACGATCCATCGATCGGGGGCATAATCCTGACAGCGGTATACTCTCCCGCGGATATGGGCAGCATCGACTTCGCCGAGATCGATGACCCCGTTCTCATCGTCCACCACGTCTACGACCAATGCCGCGTCACCCCGTATCAGGGGGCCATGGAATTGAAAAACCGCCTGACGGAAAGCCCGCAAGTTGATCTTGTCGGGGTAACCGGTGGAATTCCCCCCGCCTCCGGGCCCTGCGAGGCCCTGAACAGTCATGGATTTTATGGAGTGGAGCAGCCCGTTGTCCGTGTGATCACGGATTGGCTCGCCGGGAAGGCCGTCCCGGAGAGAATCGGGAAGTAGTTGACTAGTACTAACTTGCAATATACTG
>DCVI01000056.1:0-6782 GCA_002327315.1 Syntrophaceae bacterium UBA2192
TTTATTCGTGGTCGGTTTCCCCGATCGTTTTCCGGAGGCCTGTTTTTTCTTTTCGCCGACCGCACCTTTTCCCGCCCGGGTCTTCTGCGGCGGCGGCTTCATTTCCGCGGCCTTTTTCTTTCGAGGCGGTTTTTTCGGTCCCTTCTTCGGTCCTGTCTTCGCTCGTTCCGCCGGCGTGACCACGCCGGACTTTCCGTCGATCTCGATGCCGAAGATATCCTCGAGTTCCCCTTCGGCAATGATCTTTTCCCGGGCGTCCTTCGAGACGGACATTCGGGCGACCTCCGGACCGGAGATCAGGTCCTCGTGCCGCACCTCGCGCAGACGGAACAGGAGCTCCGGCGCCTCATCCAGACGGGCGCCTACACCGTAGAGCACGGCAGCGACGTGCTTGCACATGGAAGCCCAGTCCGGGCAGGAACACTGGAAGGAGATCTCGGCAGGAACCGGGAAAAGCCCTTTTTGAGGCCGGGTGACGATTTCCATGACCGACCGGTTCAGTCTTCCCTGGAGAAGCTCCAGGAGGGAGCCGATCTTTCCGGCGCACTCGGTCTTGATCGTTTCCCAAGCCTTCTTCTTGACGGGCTGGATGCCGATTTTCACCTTGTAGATATCGCTTCCGCTGACCAAGGCGCTCACTTCCGCCGTACCGATCCGGAGGTCGATGACGGACCCGTTGCGCACGTAGGTTCGTCCCCGGGGCAGGCGGTTGGAATAGTCGCTGTAGGCCTCCAGATTCTCGCACCAGGCCTTTCCCCAGAAGGTGGTCGCGATCGTGCGTCCGGAGATACGCACCGGTGAGAGGGCTTGCCCCTTTTTCTTCATCTTCTCCGCCCGTTTCACGGCCTCAAGCCGCCGTAGCGCCACGGGCACATATGGCCTCCAGCCCCAACCCCAGCTCATTTCCCCTTCCTCCTTGCTTTGCCGTTGCTTTCATCGTTCTCATCCACCAGGGCTCGGTCAAGGTCCAGGGAGACGAACCGGAGCAGTTCGTCATCGGGCATTTCCGTGAGGAGCTTCTCGCCGCCGGCGCCGAGAATGCCTTCCGCCAGATCCTTCTTCTCCTCGATGAGAGCGTCGATCCGCTCCTCGATGGTGCCGCGGCAGACGAACTTGTGCACCAAAACGTTTCTTTTCTGACCGATCCGGTAGGCCCGATCGGTGGCCTGGTTCTCCACGGCCGGGTTCCACCAGCGGTCGAAGTGGATGACATGGGAGGCCTCCGTCAGATTCAGCCCCACGCCCCCCGCCTTGAGGGAAAGAACGAAAAACGGAGGGCCGTCTTCCCGCTGAAAGGCTTCCACGAGCTCCCGCCGCTTTTTGACCGGTGTCTCGCCGTGCAGGATCAACCCGGGCCGTCGAAAGATCTCGCCCAGCGCCTCCGACAGAGGCCCCGTCATCTCGCGGAACTGGGTGAAGATCAGCGCCTTTTCCTGCCGGGACGCCATCTCTTCGCAGAGGGCCTGGAGTCGGTGGAATTTCCCGCTTGCCCCGGCTCCGTAATTCCCGTCGCCCAGCCACTGGGAGGGGTGGTTGCAGATCTGCTTGAAGCGCATCAAGTAGGACAGGACCAGGCCCCGGCGCTGGATGCCGTCCGATTCCGACAGACGCCGGGACAGATCCCGGACGGCCTGCTCGTAGAGAGTGGCCTGGGTTTTCGTCAGCGGGCAGTGGACCTTTACTTCCACCTTTTCCGGCAGATCGGCAATGATGCTGCGGTCCGTTTTCAGGCGCCGCAGGATGTAGGGCCGCACGAGGGCGCGCAGGCCCGCACAGGGATTGTCCCGCCGGTTCATGATCTGTTTGACGTAGCGCCCGAAAACCGCCTCCGACCCCAGAAGATCGGGACAGAGGAAGTCGAAGAGGGACCAGAGATCGCCGAGACGGTTTTCCACGGGGGTCCCGGTGAGAATGATCCGGTTTCTGCCCTGAAGCGCCTTCACTGCCCGGGTCTGCCGGGCTCCCGGATTCTTGATGGACTGCGCTTCGTCGAGGATCAGCAAGTCCCAGGGAACCTCCCTCAGCCAAGCCAGGCGGTTTACGAGAGCATAGGTGGTGATCACCAGGTCCGTCCCGGCAAGCGCTGCCGTCCGGGCTTCCGGATCCGCCATCCCGCTCAGCGCCGTGGCCGCCGTCTCGGAGGGATGAGCGAAGTATACGGACAGCGACGGGGCAAAGCGGCAGATCTCTTCCTTCCAGTTGGCCACGAGCGAGGCGGGAACGACCAGCAGAGATGGCGCGCCGGAAGGTTCGGCTCCCTCATTTCTTTTCTTCCGGATCAAGAGCAGAAGGGCCAACACCTGGATGGTCTTTCCCAGTCCCATATCGTCGGCGAGACATGCCCCCAGCCCCAGACGGTACAGAAACCAGAGCCAGTCGACACCAACCTGCTGGTAGGGACGAAGCGTCGTCCTCAGGGCCGACCCGGGAGCGGAGCGGCCGATTTTCTCCGGGGCGCGCAGGTCGTCGAGAAGCGGTCTCAGCCACGCCCCTGCGTCAACGCGCATCCATTCCCGGTGGGTGTCCCGGGAAAAGAACTCCTCTTTCGTCCCGATCCCGGCGCCGGCCAGAAGGCGCATCCCCTGCATGAATGATATCCCCTCGCCGAATTCGGCCTTCTTCGCCTTTTCCCAGAAGGACAGCAACTCCGACAGTCTCTCCCTGTCGACCTCCACCCACTTTCCCCGGAGCAGCACCAGTCCGGAGGTCTCGGCCAGGATACGTCGCCGCTCCTCATCGGTGAGTTCCTCTCCCTCCAGGGTCAACTGCACGGAGAAGTCCAGCAGGGACTCGCTGCCCAAGCCCTTGATCCGCTGATTCCCGACCCTCAACGCCACTTGAGGGCGGGCGGGCCTGCCGCCCCGGGAGCGCCACCAGTCGGGAACGCGAACCATGACGCCTGAGGATTCGAACACCGGGATATCCCGGAGGAAGCGATAGGTTTCCCGGGGTGTCCAGGCCAGGGGATGAAAGATTTCACCGGAATCCACGAGCTCTCGAGTCAGGTTGCTCTGCTCGGCGGCGCGGGCAAGCGGTGTCAGAAGCGCCAGAAGCCCCCGGCGGTTCCCCGCCGTGGAATAATCCGTGAAGGCTTTCCCCAGCGGCAGATACTGGGGTCTGGCCGCGCCGGACAGTCGGGTCGTATAGGTCGCAAGAAAGGCGAAGGGCCGGGTATCGTCTTTTCGATTTTCCGCCAGATGAAAAGTAACTCGCCCCACCATGTTCCAGAGTGGATTGAGTTTCTTCAAGTACCCGGCAACATCTTCTCCGGTACGTCCGGTCTCGATACGGATATGATGAACCAGAGCCTCCCATATTTTCTCCAGAGCGTCGGGCGCAAGATACTCCAGTCCTGTCATGGATGGACAGGTGTCGACCAGAGCGAGGAGATCTTCCCGGTCGGGGGGAGGCACGGGGGCCGCCTCATTTCCTTCGGCCCCCGCTTCCCGGCACAGATGCGTCAGGCAGCGCCGGGAAAAATCGCGCCAGAAGGCGAAGCCGGAGGGAAGGGACGTCTGAAGCTCCGTCGTGGCGAGGTGAAGAAGACCGGCGGCGGTACCGTCGTGGAAGGCCTGCCCGATCCGTTCGGCAATTTCGTCCGGTAGGGACGGGCCATCACCCTCCTCGTGGAGGAAAACGACGTGACCCGATGGAGTGACGGCCAGCGCGGGAATGGGCATGGACAATCCATTTTCAAACGGCTGGAAGTTTTTCGAGAGGGCAGAGTATAGGGAGATTTTACCCGGGTGTCAACGGGTGAGTCACCGCGGCCACTGCGAAGAATGCGCCAGATCGATTGAGACCGTTTGACGATCATGCTCATCGCAGGCTCACGGCCGTTCATCTCCGGCACTCAAGTCCCGGCTTCGGCACCAAAAAACAAACGGGGAGCAGCCATTCGATGGCTGGCCCCCGTTTTTATTGTGTCCCTGATCAAAACAATCGAGCTGTTACGGCAGTCGTTACCCCAAAAAATGAAAAAGCAGAGCCACTGATGACTCTGCCATCCTTATCGTTCCGGTATCGCCCTGGTTTTCCCTGCGAGTCGTCACAGGGTTGTTGGGCTCACCGGATCCTTGTCTCTTTCTTTTCTTCCCAGTCCTGCATGTTGAACAGGGTATCCTCTTCTTCCAGGAGGCCTAGCCACGCGTCCCCCATGCCATCCAGATCTTCAGCGACGATGGCTGGGCCTTTTCGCTGGCGGGCCAGCTTCTTCAAGGCTGCACTTTCTTTTTTCGGCGCAGTGCTGATGGAGCCAATCTTCATCTTCCTCGTCTCCTCGTTTGGAATGGCGGTATGTTATTGATCGGTGTCTCTCTTAACGTTCAAATGCATGAAACGCTTCGTGAAACTATAAGCAATCATCATACCAGTGAGCGCCAAAAATGCTTTAACGCTGATATCATTGAAGTAATATTTGTATTTTATCGATGAAAATCAACGGGTAATTGGATGAAGTGAAGGAATAACCCTACAGACAATTCCGGAGAACTCGGGCTTGTCTTTAAAACACTGGATAACCATGGTGAAGGATTTCCCCTTCACTCGTGTCTGTAAACGGGCTCGTCCAAGGACTTATTGAAAGAAGAGATTATCTCAAATGGCCCGACGCTCAAGGTCCGTCCAGGGGTCAGCCAATCGATGGGCGACCCCCTTATAGTCCCTCGGTTCCCTTGAGCGGGATTTTTCCTGGCTGGTCCGGAACTTGCAGATTTCCATCGGGTCATACCTAGGAAAAAACAAGGAGTTACGAACATGTTACCCTGGAAACCGTGGAACCCGATGACAGTGGCGTCGAAATGGCTTTCCGACGCCTTCGAATACACTACAGATGCGGCGCAGCGGCAGATTCTCTTCATGGACGTCCTGCGCAAGCGGGGCAACAACTACATCGAGCACTTGAGAAACGGCCAGCCGCCCGTGCTGACCTTTCACTACGAGATGATCCTCGATGGCCGGACGTTCGAAAAGCCCGTGAACTTCGCCCTGGTGCGCATCGTCGACCGACGCAGAGAAAACCAGGGTTGCTCCGATGGTTCGGAGCGCCGCACAAACCGGGGAAAGAAACCGCCCGAACTGCCCAAGCGGCCCATCGTGATCATCGACCCGAGAGCCGGCCACGGCCCCGGGATCGGGGGCTCCAAGCGCGACTCCGAGATCGGCATGGCCCTGGACCACGGCCACCCGGTGTACTTCATTCTGTTCTACACGGAGCCCATGCCCGGCCAGAAGATCAAGGACGTCGTTCAGGCCGAGGAACGTTTCATCGAGGAGGTCGTCCGCAGGCACCCCCACGCGGACAACCCCGCCATCATGGGCAACTGCCAGGCAGGCTGGGCGTCGGCCCTGCTGTGCGCCGACCGGCCCGATATCGCGGGGCCGCTCATCCTGAACGGCGCCCCCATGTCCTACTGGGCAGGCGTGCAGGGAGTGAACCCGATGCGCTACCGGGGAGGACTGGCCGGCGGCATCTGGATGACTTCGCTTCTGTGTGACCTGGGGAACGGGAAATTCGACGGGGCCAACCTCGTATCGAACTTCGAATCGCTCAACCCGGCCAACACGTTATGGACAAAAAACTACAGGCTCTACTCCGAGATCGACACCGAAGAAGAGCGTTTCCTCGCATTCGAGAAGTGGTGGGGAGGCTTCTACATGATGAACGCCGAGGAGATCCACTTCATCGTGAGCAATCTATTCGTGGGGAACAAGCTCGAGAAGGGAAAGCTGGAGCTTCACGAAGGGGAGTTTCTGAGCCTGAAGAACATCCAGAGCCCCATCCTGGTCTTTGCCTCGAAGGGCGACAACATCACCCCGCCTCAGCAGGCCCTCTCATGGATCACCAAGGTCTATCGATCCGCCGAAGAGATCAGGAGGCTCGGACAGGTCATCGTCTACATCATCCACGAGGACATCGGGCACCTGGGAATCTTCGTCGCGGCAAGCGTCGCAAAGAAGGAGCACAAGGAGATCATCCGCAGCTCCGAAATGATCGAATTCCTCCCGCCCGGCCTCTACGAGATGGTGATCGAGGGGGATGTGGCCAAGGGCGACATCATTACACGCTTCGAGGAAAGGACCCTGGACGATATCGCGGCCCTCGACGACGCGCCGGAAGAGGAGGAGGATTTCAGCATCGTGGCGCAGGTCTCCGAGTTCAACGACCGGATCTACCGGAGCTTCCTGAGCCCCTGGGTGAAGGCCTGTTCATCGGAGTTCTCGGCGGAGATGATGCGCTGGCTCAACCCCCTGAGGGCGCAGCGCTACATGATCTCGGACATGAACCCGACGCTGCGCCACCTCGGCGCGGCGGCAGCCCAGGTCCGTGCCAACCGCAAACCCGCATCGCCGGACAACGCCTTCGCGGCCCGGGAGAAGTCTTTTTCGTCCTTTATCGAGGAGTGTCTCAACTTCTACCGCGACAGCCGGGACGGACAGCAGGAGAAGCTCTTCCGCGCGATTTACGGCCATGAGGCCCTGCACTACTCCTCGATTGCCGCAGGCACCTTCAAGGCCCTGGCCAAAGAAGAGGACCTGGAGGTTTCCTGGGAGGACTACGAGAAGTGGCTCCAGCAGAAGTGGCTCGATGCCGCCGAAAAGGGCGGTTTGGCCGAGGGGATCGTCCGGGCCATGATGGCCATGGCCCGAACCGGCCGGATCATCGGCCGCAAGCACTTCGCCGTTGCCGAGGAGATCGCCAAGACCCACAAGATCCTGCAAAAAATCCGGCCCGCCGATTTTCGCCGCATGGTGAAGGAGCAGTACTGCATCCTGGAGGCCGA
>DCVI01000056.1:6895-7709 GCA_002327315.1 Syntrophaceae bacterium UBA2192
ACCTTCATCGTGCCCAACCGGGTCGGCCTGCTCTCGGAAGTGACCACCTTTCTGGCAAATGGGAAGATCAACATCGAGGCTCTCTGCGCCTACGGCCGGGGCGAGGAAGGTGTCTTCATGATCGTCACCGACAACAACGCCAAGGCCAAGAAGATCCTGACCCAGATGGGCGCCGAGGTGAAGACGGAGGAGGTCATCGCCGTGGAGCTGCCCAACAAGCCCGGCCAGCTGCAAAAGGTAGCCAAGAAGGTGTCCGCTGCCGACGTCGACATCAACTACGTCTACGTAAGCCCCTCCGGCAGCAAAATGACCGCCGTGTTCAAGACGGCCGACGACAAGAAGATCATGAAGGCACTGAAGAAATAGCCGACGCAACAATCCCCGCAACACGAAAGGCGCAGCGATCCCCGCTGCGCCTTTTTTATCCCTCTTCCCGCCGGACCGCGCTTGCGTCCCCGGCGTGATTGTGGCATTACGCATGGGGGACTTGAAAGCCGACATTCTTTTTCTGGACTTGTGACGAAACAGACCAGATAGACCAGACAGACTAAATAGACCATCTTCAGGGGAAAGATTATGAAAACAGCGGACTTGTTCAGGCTCGACGGCAAGGTGGCCCTCGTCACGGGCGGGGGCCGGGGGATCGGCAAATTCATCGCCACCGGGCTGGCCGAGGCGGGCGCGAACCTCGTCATCGCCTCGCGCAAGATGAAAAACCTGGAGGCTGCGGCCGCCGAAATCAGGAAGGCCTGCGGCGTGGAGGTGCTGCCCGTGGCCTGCGACGTGGCGAAGGAAGAGGAAATCGACGGGCTCG
>DCVI01000056.1:7723-8299 GCA_002327315.1 Syntrophaceae bacterium UBA2192
CTTCAGTTCCCCCTGGAGCGCTGGGATCAGATGTTCAACATCAACGTCCGCGGCGTCTGGATCCTGACGCAGAAGGTGGCGGGCGTGATGAAGGACCAGGGAGGCGGCAACATCATCAACATCTCCTCGATCATGGCATTCCGGGGTTCCGACGAGTTCCTGCACCCGGCCGTGCCCTACAACTCCACGAAGGCGGCCATCAACGCCTTGACGATGAACCTCGCCGTGAAGCTCGCCCCCTTCAAAATCCGGGTGAACGCCATCGCTCCGGGTTTTTTCCGCACCGACATGATGGCCTACATCGAGACGCCCGACTTCAAGGAGTCCCGCGACAAGGCGATGGAGCTCGTCCCCATGAGGCGCTTCGGGGATGTCGACGACATGAAGGGTGTGGTGGTCTTCCTGGCCTCGGACGCTTCGGCCTACATGACGGGACACGTGCTGGTCAACGACGGGGGGTTTCTGGCAAAATAGAAAAAAGTGTCTGAGTGAAGAAAAACAGTGCCTGAGTGTCTGAGTGAAGAAGAGGGATGATTAAGACCAGGCCTAATCTTTTTTCCATCACTCAAACACTTA
>DCVI01000172.1 GCA_002327315.1 Syntrophaceae bacterium UBA2192
GGCACCATCATCAACCAGCTCAAGCATCTGGGCTGCTCCTGCGACTGGGAGCGGGAACGCTTCACCATGGACGAGGGGCTTTCCAGGGCCGTCCGGGAGGTCTTCGTCCGGCTCTGGCGCGACGACCTCATCTACAAGGGCGATTACATCGTCAACTGGTGCCCCCGCTGCCACACGGCCATCTCGGATCTCGAGGTGGAGTTCGAGCAGGAGGCGAGCAACCTCTGGCACATCCGCTACCCCTACGCCGACGGCACCGGCGAGATCAGCGTGGCCACGACCCGACCCGAGACGATGCTGGGGGATACGGCCGTGGCGGTGAACCCCAACGACCCGAGATACAAGGACGTCATCGGCAAGATGGTGATCCTGCCGCTCGTCAACAAGGAGATCCCCATCATCGCCGACGACTATGTGACCATGGACTTCGGCTCCGGCGCCGTGAAGATCACGCCCGCCTGCGACCCGGCGGACTTCGCCATGGCCGAACGGCACAAGCTCGAGATCATCAAGATCATGGACGGCAGCGCCGTGATCAACGAAAACGGCGGCATCTACAAGGGGCAGGACCGCTACGAGGCGAGGAAGAACATCGTCCGGGATCTCGAGAAAGGCGGATACCTGATCCGGATCGAATCCTACAGCCACAACATCGGGCGATGCTACCGTTGCAAGACCGACATCGAGCCCGCCGTCTCGGCGCAGTATTTCGTGAAGGTGAAGCCCCTGGCCAAGACGGCCATCGCCGCCGTCGTCAAGGGCGACACGAAGCTCATCCCCGCCATGTGGGATGCCACCTACTTCGAATGGATGGACAACATCCGCGACTGGTGCATCTCGCGGCAGATCTGGTGGGGTCACCGCATCCCCCTGTGGACTTGCGATGGCTGCCAGGAGGTGATCGTGCAGACCGACGACCCGACGGAGTGCCCCGCCTGCAAAGGCAAGCAGTTGAAGCAGGAAGAGGACGTATTGGATACGTGGTTCAGTTCGGCCCTGTGGCCCTTTACGACGCTGGGCTGGCCTGACGACAAGCCGGCCGTCAAGACCTTCTACCCTACGAGCCTTCTCATCACCGGGTTCGATATCCTGTTCTTCTGGGTGGCCCGCATGATGATGATGGGCCTCTACATCATGAAAGACGTGCCCTTCAAGCATGTCTACCTTCACGCGCTGGTGCGCGACGCGCATGGCGACAAGATGAGCAAGTCCAAGGGCAACATCATCGACCCCCTGGAGATGATCGACAAGTTCGGCGCCGACGCCTTCCGCTTCACTCTGGCCGCCTTCACCGCCCAGGGCCGGGACATCCGCATGTCCGAGGAGCGGATCGAGGGCTACAAGCACTTCGTCAACAAGATCTGGAATGCCACGCGCCTGTGCATGATGAACCTCGAGGGCTACCCGGAAGGCCCCGTCATCGTAAAGAAGGAGGACTACTCGCTGGCCGACCGGTGGATCCGGGCGCGGCTCAACGACACGATTGCCGAGGTGACGCAAAGTCTCGACGAGTACCGCTTCAACGATGCGGCGGGCCACATTTACCGCTTCATCTGGCAGGAATTCTGCGACTGGTACCTGGAGCTCATCAAGCCGGCCCTCTACAGCAAGGACAACCCGGGGGCGAGACTTGCCGCGCAGGAGACCATGATCACGGTGCTGCGCGCAAGCCTGGAGATCATGCACCCCTTCATGCCTTTCGTCACCGAGGAGATCTGGCAGAAGATCTCGAAGAGCGGGCCCTCGATCATGTTGGCCCCGTTCCCGACGGTGGACGAGCGGTTCAAAGACGATGCGGCGGAGCGCGACATGGGCCTGCTGATGGATATCATAGGCACGGTCCGCAACATCAAGGGCGAAAAGGGCATTTCGCCGTCGAAAAAACTCAAGGCCATGGTGATGACGGAAGAAAAGAACCTCCTGCCGCTTTTGCAGTCGGGGACACCCTACATCGTCAACCTGGCCAGGCTCGAGAACCTCGCCATCGTCTCTGCGGGCGAGGAGCCGAAAAATGCGGCCACGGGCGTGGCCGGCCCCGTGAAGGTCTTTGTCGTCCTGGAAGGCGAAATCGACAAGTCCGGCGAGCGGGCACGGCTCGAAAAAGAAATGGCCAAGATCGAGAAGGACCTCGCCCAGGTGAACCGCAAGCTCGAGAACCCCGACTTCTGGCAGAAGGCAGCCCAGGCGGTCATCGACAAGGAGGAGGCCAAGGCGAAGGCGCTGAATGAGCGGTTTGCCGTCCTTGAAGCCGCCTTGAAAAAATTATAGGTCGGTAGGAGCGGGGCGTCCCCGCCTCAGTCCTTATCATCGTCATACGGCTTCGAGGGGATGAAGATCGGAACTGAGGAAGAGCGGACAAGAAAATGAATGAGATCCACTCCGCTCTTCTGCTCTTCCGCGCTTCCTAACTTCATGTGCTACAGGGCGCAAGACATTTCTACGCAGCCCGGGAGATCCAAATTCCATGTGGGTTGAGTGAGTGCGAGCATGCTGGAGAAAGAAGCCGTCAGAAAGATTATCCGTCGCGCCCTCGAGGAGGACATCCGCTCGGGGGATGTGACGACGTCGGCCGCCCTCACAGGATCCGAGACGGGGCTGGCAACGGCTTTGGCCAAGGAAGACCTGGTCGTGGCCGGCATGGACGTGTTTCGTGAAGTCTTCCGCATCCGCGATGACGGGCTCGTTTTCGAAACGGGACTGAGCGACGGCGCCTGGGCCCCTCGAGGGACCATCCTGGCCACGGTAACGGGATCGCTGGCAAGCATACTCACGGCCGAGAGGGTCGCCTTGAATCTCTTTCAGCGGATGTGCGGGATCGCCACCCTGACAAAGCAGTTTGTCGACACCGTGGCCCGCACGAAGGCAACGATCCTCGACACGCGCAAGACGATGCCCGGGCTGCGGATCCTCGACAAGTACAGCGTGAGAATCGGCGGGGGGCACAATCATCGGTACGGGCTCTATGACGGGGTCCTGATCAAGGACAACCACATCGAGGCGGCCGGGAGCATTGCCGAGGCCGTGCGCCGGGTGAGGGGACAGGCCCCGCTCATGGTGAAAATCGAGGTGGAGGTGAAGAATCTCGTCGAGGTGGAGGAAGCCCTCGCGGCGGGTGCGGACATCATCATGCTCGATAACATGTCTGTCGATGCGATGAAGAAGTCCGTTCAACTCATCGGGGGCAGGGCTCTCGTCGAGGCTTCCGGTAACGTGACGCTCTCCACGGTGAGGGAGATCGCCGGGACGGGCATCGATTTCATATCCGCAGGGACTCTCACACACTCCGCCCGGGCCGCTGACATCTCCCTGAAGGTAAAGAGGCGACCGTAAACAGATGGAGTTCAATGTAGAAGAACTGAGAGCCTATTTCCTGACGCGCATCATCGGCCGGAGGATCGAATATTATGAAGAGCTGGAGTCGACAAACACCGAGGCCCTGCGCCTTGCCCAGGAAAACGCGCCGGAAGGGACCGTTGTCATCGCCGATGCTCAGTCCGAGGGCAGGGGACGGCTCGATCGCATCTGGGAATCGCCGCCCTCGCTGAACCTCTACCTCTCCGTCGTCCTGCGTCCCGACATCACTGCCGCCGCGTCGTCCCTCATCCCGCTGATGATAGGTGTGGCCGTAGCCGACATCATCTCGAAGTACGGCCCGGGACAGGTACGTCTCAAGTGGCCCAACGATGTCCTCGTCGACGGGAGGAAAATCTGCGGGATCCTGACGGAGATGCGAACGAGGGCCGACCGGGTCCACTTCATCATCGTGGGGATCGGTGTAAACCTCAACATGCGCAAACTCGATTTTCCGCGAGAGATCCGTGAGACGGCAACGTCGCTGCGGATGGGGACGGAGTGCGAAATCGACCGGATCGACGTCGCCATCCGGCTCTTCGAAAGCCTGGAGCGCTGGTACCGCATTTTCATGAGCGGAGGCGAGGCGGCCATCCGGGAAAAGTGGCTCCAGTACGCCGACATCATCGGCAAGAGGATCGAAGTCGTTTTCAAGAGCGACATACAGCGAGGAACCGTCGTGGGTCTCGATGAACACGGGGCCCTTCTGCTCGAGGGGGAAACCGGCGTGCAGCAGGTGCTTGCCGGCGATGTCTGTATCGAGAGGTTGTAATCATGCTTCTGGCAATCGACGTGGGAAACAGCAATACCGTCCTGGGGCTATATGACGGGGACAAGCTCATTTACGACTGGCGCATCCGGACGGTCTCCAATCATACGGTCGATGAATACGGGATGCTCATCGTGAACCTGTACAAGACGGTAAAGTCCAAATCTCAACCGGTCACCCTCACGGGCATTATCATCTCCTGCGTCGTCCCGCCCATGCTCAACATTCTGGAGCCGCTCTGCATGAAATATTTCCATCTCAAGCCCCTCATCGTGGAACCGGGGGTCAAGACGGGGATGCCCATATTCTACGACAACCCGAAAGAAGTCGGCGCCGATCGAATTGTCAATGCAGTCGCCGCATATGAAAAATACAAGACGGATCTCATCGTGGTCGATTTCGGTACCGCAACCACCTTCGATTACGTATCGAAGAAAGGCGAGTACATGGGCGGATGCATCACGCCGGGCATCGTCATCTCCAGCGATGCGCTCTTCGACAAGGCCTCCAAGCTGCCCCGCGTCGAGCTGAAGAGGGCCAAGACCGTCATCGCCAAGGACACCGTCAGCAGCATGCAGGCGGGGATCATGTTCGGGTATGCGGGACTCGTCGACGGGATCGTGGACCGGATGAAGGCCGAGACCCGGTCAAACCCGAAGGTCGTCGCCACCGGGGGACTTGCAAAGATCATCGCCCCCGAAACGAAAAGCATCGACGTGGTCGACGAGTTCCTCACCCTCGATGGTCTTCGAATCATTTACGAGAAAAACAAGTAATCCCGCCGGTCTTCCCGAGTTCATCATGCCTGTCCGACAGGTCTGCCGCCGGCGGCGCGTGCAGGCGATTGGCAGAGACAGGCAAGGTTGATCGCATGGCCTTTGAACATTTCACGAAAAAAGAACTCCTCCGGAAAATGGAATCCCTCCGCCTGGAGGTGATGGAGTACGAGAAAGCCGAGAGCGAGAAACTCTACGAGGAGAAACTTTACCAATCTTTGGCCGTCACCTCCGAGGCGGGCGTCTACATCGTCAAGGACGGGATTTTCCGCTTCGTCAACCAGTTCACGGCATTGCGTCTGGGATGCAAACCCACCGAGTTGATCGGGATGAGGGCCGTCGACTTCATCCACCCCGACGACCGGGTGATGGTCAGGAAAAAAGCCTCGGACATGCTCCGGGGAAAGCGCTCGGCCCCCTATGAGTTCCGGACCATCGGCAAGGACGGCAAGATTCACTGGATCCTGGAGTCGGTCACATCGATCGAGTTCGGCGCCGGCCGCGCCGTCCTGGGGCAATCCATGGACGTCACGAAGCAGGTGGAAGCCCGGCACCGGCTTGCAGAACTGGAGGCCCTCGAGGCCTCGATCCTGGAGTCGATCCCCCACGCCGTGATCGGCCTGAAGAACCGGCAGATCATCTTCGCCAACGACGGCGTCGAAAAGGTCTTCGGGTGGAAGCGCGAGGAGGTCATCGGCAAGAGCACGCGGATCTTCTACCGCTCGAAGAAGGATTGGGCGGTCGGGGCGGACAATCTCTACCGTTCCCTCGAGACGCAACGGACGTTCAGCGCGGAGGTCGTGCGCAAGAAAAAAGACGGCACCCTGATCGTCTGCCGTCTCACGGCATCCCGGATCGGGGAGGCGCTCGTCGAGAGACAGGTCGTCATCACCTACGAGGACATCACGGACCAGAAGACGGCCGAGGAAGTCTACATGACCATGGCCGAGAGCTCCCAGGTCGGCGTGTACGTGGTGCAGGACGGGAAATTCAAGTACATGAACAAGGTCGGGGCGGCCTATGCAGGCTATCGTGTCGATGATCTCATCGGGATGAGCTCGCTCCTGCTCGTCCACCCCGATGACCGGGAGCTTGTCTCGCGGCGCGCAAAAACCATGCTGCGGGGCAAAAGCAAGACCCCCCACGAGTTCCGGATCCACACGAAAGACGGACAGCTCCGGTGGATCATGGAAACGGTCACGCCGATCCGGTTCAGGGAAGAGAATGCCATCCTCGGCAACTCCATGGACATCACGGCACAGAAGGAGGCGCAGAGCAAGCTTACGGAGCTCGAGGCCCTCGAGGCCTCGATCCTGGAGTCGATCCCCAGCGCCGTCATCGGACTGAGGGATCGCCGGATCTTTTTCGCCAATGACGGCGTCGAAAAGGTCTTCGGCTGGAAGGCCAAGGAGCTGATCGGTCAGAGTACGCGCGTCCTGTACCGTTCAGAGGACGAATTCGAGGTCATCGCCCAACTGCTCTACTCCACGCTGGAGAGGCGGAGAACCTTTACCGTGGAGTACCCCTGCCGCAGGAAAGAAGGCACCGAGATCCAGTGCGTGATCAGCGCAGCCCGCATCGGGGAGAGGCTCGAGCAGAGAGGCCTTGTCATCACCTACGAGAACATCACCTACCGCAAACAGTTTGAGAAGGAGCTCGAGCTCTCTAGAGGGCGCCTGCGCGACCTCTCCATGCATCTGCAGACCATACGCGAGAAGGAGAGGACCCGGATTGCCCGCGAGCTGCACGACGAGCTGGGCCAGCTCCTGACTGCGCTAAACACGGGGGTCATCCTGCTCAACAAGAAGATACCCCCCGAGCACAAGCAGCTCCTGGAGCGGACGGGCTCCATGAAGGAGCTGATCGATATGACCATGCAGACCGTCAAGCGGATCTACATGGACCTCCGGCCCGGCATGCTCGATCACCTGGGACTGCCCACCGCCATGGAATGGCAGTGCCAGGAGTTCGAGAAGATGACGGGCGTCAAGTGCTCCGTGCGTGTGGAGCCCGAGGACATGATGCCCGACAAGGATCTCTCGATCACCATATTCAGGATCCTGCAGGAGACCCTGACGAATGTCGCCCGCCATTCCGGGGCCAGGCACGTGAAGGTGAGCCTGCGTGAAGAGGAAGATGAACTGGAGCTTGTCGTCGTCGACAACGGCAGGGGAATCACGGAAGCCGAGCTTCACAAGCCGAAGTCCTTCGGCCTTCTGGGCATACAGGAGAGAGTCGAATTCCGTGGCGGCGGGGTGAAAATCACAGGCCGGAAGGGAAAGGGGACGACCGTGACGGTTCGGCTGCCCCTCCGGCAGGGAGGCATGGCATGATCAAGATCCTGATTGCCGACGACCACCCGATCGTAAGGCAGGGATTCAAGCAGGTGCTGCAGGATACCGCGGACCTGGTGGTGGCCGACGAAGCGGGAAGCGGCCAGGAGGTGCTCAGCCTCGTCGCCAAGAAGGACTACGACGTCATTCTCCTGGACATCTCCATGCCCGGAAAGAACGGGCTCGAGGTGCTCAAGGAGCTGAAGCTCACAAACCCGAAGATTCCTGTTCTGATCCTGAGCATCTACCCCGAGGAGCAGTACGCCATCCGCGCCCTGAAAGCCGGGGCGGCGGGTTACCTCACGAAGGCCAGCGCGCCCGAGGAGCTGATCTCGGCCATCCGGAAGGTGTCGAGGGGAGGCAAGTACATCAGCTCGTCCCTGGCGGAGAAGATCGCCTACGAACTCGACGGCGATTCAGCGAAGGCCCCGCACGAAACGCTCTCCGACCGGGAATACCAGATCCTGCTCATGATCGCCTCCGGGAAGACCGTCTCCGACATCGCCGGGGAGATGTGCCTCAGCGTCAAGACGGTGAGCACCTATCGGTCCCGGATTATCGACAAAATGAAACTGAAGAACAATGCGGAGCTGACGACGTACGCGATACGAAACAAATTGGTGGAGTGAGGCATGCAATAGGTAACAGGTAACAGGTAACAGGTAACAGGTAACAGGTTTTCCGGCTATACACCTTTCCTGATACCTGACACCTGTCACCTGGAAATGCCGCTTGTCGAAACGACGACAGATTCACAACCCAATGAGAATAATCATAAAAAAGGAAAGTTGCATCGGCTGCGAGATCTGCGTGAACACCTGCCCGGAGGTGTTTATGGAGTGGGGACTTTACATGCGGCCGGTCTTCGAGGTCAGGGAACCCGAGCGCTATAAAGCCCTCATCGAGAGGGCTATCGAGGGCTGTCCCGCCCGGGCCATCTCTATCGATGGGGTCGAATTGAAGGAAGACGGCACGAGGGGATGAAAGAGCCCGCCCCGATGAAAACGCCAGTGTCGCAGGAAGCCTTTGTCATCATGGCCCGCTATCCCGAGGAGGGGGCGGTGAAAACGCGCCTGGCACGAGATCTTGGACCTCTATTGACGCTCAGGCTCTATCGTGCCTTTATCGATGATCTCGCCGGGAAATTCGGTTGCCTCCACAGGCCGCTGATCTGGTACTACCTTCCCGAGTCCAGTCCTTTCCCGCAGCTTTTCGCTCAGCGTTATCCCTGCCGCCCTCAGTCCGGTTCATCCCTCCAGGAGCGGATGCTCCGGATTTTCGCGGACCTGTTCGGGGAAGGCTTTCAGCGGGTTGTCGTGATCGGGGCCGATGTGCCGCACATCCCCGTGGAAGCCGTTGAGGATGCCTTTGCCCTGTTGAGTGCAACGAATGTCGTTCTCAGGCCATCCTGTGATGGCGGCTATCATTTGATCGGCCTTGCGGCCGCAGGGGATCTCTTCAGCGGGATAGCCATGGGCACCGATCGCGTTCTGCGCGAGACCGTCGAAAAGGCCGCGACGATGGGGCTTTCGGTGCATTGCCTGGCGCCGTCCTTCGACGTCGACACGATCGGGGATGTGAAACGGCTTATTCGTTTCCTGGCAGAAACGGACGACCCGCTGCCCCGCACCCGCGAAGTCCTCGCCAATATGGAGAAGGCTAAAGGCTAAATGACAAGTGTCAGGACATCGTTAAC
>DCVI01000085.1 GCA_002327315.1 Syntrophaceae bacterium UBA2192
CATTTTTCAGGACGGACTATTTAGACAGTAAGTACATTAGCTATGCAGGTCAATACGAAATTAATAGTACTCATCTAAAACTAATCGACTATTATCGGTTGTAATCTTCAATCTTCCGTAAGCATCCGATTTCAAACATTTCAGGAAGCAAGTTGGTGAACTGAAAGAACTGATCTGCGAGAGAATTGTATGGCTTGGAGAATCTCTTTCCAATAGCGAAAATCCCCAACTGATTGCAGCTGGGGATTTTACGGGGTGCTTGCTGTAATTGAGTCAACACCTTTGTGGGGGTTTTTTCTGTCCGGGACTCAGCGATTCTGACCCCAGTACCACAGGATGACGGCGATGCCGGAAATCACGGCGATAACAGGGCGGACGACCATATCATCTTGTGCAAGCATGGTCTCCGCAATGAAGAACAGCGCCAGCGCGGCAATGAAGGTCAGCCGGACGATTTCTCGGATCGATGTTGTTTCTCTATATTGCATGACCGGTATCACCTCCCCGGGATTTATTGATCAATTGTCCTGGAAATAAGCCCAGGAGAATATCGAAAGACAGAAGACGACAACCGAGATGATTGCAAGCGACGGGTGACTGCCAAACATGCCGAAGAAAGCGCCGAAGATGATCAGCATGACAGAGACAAGGAAAGCGAGTTCGGCAATCATGTTCACGGCCGCCGGGAGTTGTCTTTTCATGGTTTTTTCCTGCCTTTTATAGGTGCCTCTGCCGAACTTCATGTACATTCCTGAACGCAATGGAATTTCAGCCGGCCAACTCCAGGCTGCTTGCGGCGAAGACGCTCTGGGACGAGGGCACATGAATCCGGTTCTCTATTGCCGACTGGAACTCATCCAGTCCAAAAGGCTTGGGAAGACAGATGTCGGCGCCTGCATTTTCCAGCTCTTTCAGGGCGGACAGGTCGCCGCTCATGCCAATGACATGAATGTCCGGGCGTTGCGCTTTTACGAACTTGCAGAGTTGTCTTCCGTCCACTCGCGGCATGTCGGCGTCTGTCACGACAACGTCGTATCGGCCTTTCTGGAGAAGCCTGATGGCCTCGAGCCCGTCGCACGCTTCATCGACCCCATGACCGAAAAGGCTTATCATTGAAGACAAAAGCTGAAGAATATCCGGATTGTCGTCCACGACCAGAAGTTTCATGGCACACATTCTCCCTACATTATGGGTAATCATATGCCACGCAAAAGGGATTTCATATCGTGGGTACCCTGACAACGGGGTTCCAAATACCCGAATTGGATCTCAGGTAAAGGTTATACGGGGGTGTAATGGGGTCTGGCTTGTTGCTTTTCGGGGAAACAGGCAATATTCTTTACGCCGTCAGTCAGACGGAAATCTTCCCATAACGCGCGGCTTCCCCTGTTCCCGATGCAAGATCAGAATCTCCCCCTCGGCGGGCACGATGCCCGTCAGGGCCGTAATGTTCACCTGGTGAGTCACGAGCACGACGGGCCGGCTCAGGTCGGCCGCGGCGATCCATACCCGCAGCAACCGGGCATGCTTCTGCTCCAACTCCGGGGATTGAAAAAAGGAATTAAAATTCCTCGCACCAGGGTGCCAGGAATTTAGAAACTCAAGGAAGTGGTTTATCTGTCATTATGCTCGTTTACCCCGCAGCAAGCTGCGGGATGCGCGTGCAATCGTTTTCAGCGCGGGCAGCTCGACAACGAGGCCAACCGCGAGATTGCGCGCCGTCTCCAGGCAGCGGCACCACTGGCTGCTGTACACCGTCGTGCTCGCCAATCCCGCTGCCCGAAGACGCGCCCCAATCCGCGCCGCCTGCTCCCGGCCCTCGCTGGACAGGTTTCGCTGTGTGGAGCAATCCCCCAGCCGGAAATTCGACGGATCGCCCGTACCCGGCGCCCGGGCGTGGCGCAGCACGACAAGATGATCGGCTTTGACGGCCAGTTCTCGAAGATCAGGCCCCGCCGCCCCTGCTGTCATGGGCAGACAGTACAGAAAAAGCAGGAAGATCAGCAGCTTTCGATGGGTTTTCATGGATGGGTGGCTCCTTATTTTCTAGTAGCCCAGCTCACGACGTACTCCCACGTTCCCGAATCGAATCCCGGTATTGCTTGCTGCCAGCTTCCCGCAATCCCCAGTTCCGAGGCTGCGAGTTCGAAATGGCACAGGGCGATCCCCATGTCCACTTCCTGCAGGCGGATCTCGCCCAACATCTTGTCGTACCCGGGCGTGCGCACAAGGAAAAAGTGAAAGGCAGCCCCCTGGCGGATGATGCGCCAGGGCTGGCGGTTCGAGGCCGAGGGGCCGATCCGCACCGACTCCAGGACCGGCCCGAAGACGCCGGCATTTTCTTTCGCGAGTGGATTGCCCGGCTGCTCGTCGAAGAAAAGTTCCTGCCAGGGCTTTCGCTTGTCCGACTTTGCCATGAAGCGGAAGGCCCGGTCCGTCAGCGATTTTTTCTCGGCCGGGTAGCCGACAGGGCTGATGGCGGGCATGAATTCTTCCGACGAAAGGCCGATCTTCCGGGTAAAGCCGGCTCGGTTGAGCGTGCCGCCAAGCCAGCAGGTCCCGAGGCCCAGCGTCGTGGCAAAGAGGATGTTCCTCTCCATGCCGTATCCGTAATCCTCCATCGCGCGTGGCCCTTTTGCCACCGCACCGGCGATGAAGAGGGAAGCCCCCTGGACGACCCCGTAGGTACCGAGGGATTTCAGCTCCGCCCGCTCCGCTTCAGTGAGGTCGACAAGCTCGAACCGCAGCGGGTTCCCGAAGGGCCCCCGGGTGTTCTGCCGCAAAAAGGCATCGAGCTGCTCCTTTATTTTATCGTCAAGCGGCCTGCCGTCGAAGCTCCGGCAGGAGATTCTTTGCCGGATCGTCTCAATGGGTGATTTGATTTCCATTGTACTTCTCCAATTCCCATGCCGCGGCAGGTTAAGGCTCGCTGCCCGAGATTGCCGCGTCGGCTTCTCGGCCTCCTCGAAATGACGAAAAACAGGATCGAGGCGCGAGGACCGAGGTAAAAACGAGATTGCCACGCCTCGGAATATCCACCCTCACCCCGACCCTCTCCCCTCAAGGGAGAGGGAGCCTGAATGGAAGCAGGCTCCAGAGGCTCGGCTTGCAATGACTCTTTTTCTATTTTCTGATCCCGACGCCCGAAGCCGGAATCCCGAATCCCTTTTTCTTCTTCACTCAGACACTTCTTACTCGTCCCTACACCCTCGTCCCCGGTCCCCCCATTCGTTCCAGCATCCCCTCCAGCAGCAAAAACGCCCCTTGTTTGTCCATGGGGCGGTTGTCGTTTCCGCACTTGGGCGAGAGGATGCAGGCGGGGCAGCCCGTCTCGCAGGGGCAGTCGCGGATGAGCTCAAGGGTGAGGCGCGTGACGCGCTCCATAAGGCCCTGCGCCTTTTCCGTAAGTCCGATCCCGCCCTCGTAGCCGTCGTAGAGAAAGATGGTGGGCTCGCCCGTACCGGGGTGCCCTGGCGTGGAAAGGCCGCCTATGTCCCACCGGTCGCACATGACCTCGAAGGGCAGGATGGCGATCATGGCGTGCTCGAGGGCGTGCAGGGCGCCCCCGAAGTTGAGGCCCCGGTCGTAGATGGCCCTCCTTAGCTCGTTGGGTATCGTGAACCACAGCCCCGTCGTCCGGAAGCGAAGCGGCGGCAAGTCGAGCTCCTCCCGCGCCACCACCTGGTCGTTCTGGATCACCTTGTAGCCCAACGTCATTTCGGAAACCTCGAGCTCGCCCAGGTGGACGGCCATCTGACCGAGCCTGCGCGTGGCCCTCGTACCCAGGATCTCCAGATCGACATTCTTGATCGCCTGGGTGTAGTAGTCGACGTCCTTGCGCTCCACCTCGACGAGATGGTTCTCCACGTCGAAGCGCCTCACCACGTGGGACTCACCCTGGTGCAAGAGCACGGCGCC
This sequence comes from Syntrophaceae bacterium UBA2192, assembly GCA_002327315.1. Taxonomy (GTDB): domain Bacteria; phylum Desulfobacterota; class Syntrophia; order Syntrophales; family UBA2192; genus UBA2192. The sequence continues at coordinate 3,919 of DCVI01000085.1, forward strand.
CATGTGGGCCTCACGGTAGGCCTGGCTCGTGTCCATCGTCTCGAGGAGCACGCCGTCGGAGGTGATGCGGTAGGCGTCGCGGGCGATGTGGTCGAGGCCGACGGCCTCCACCGGCCTTCCCCGGCCCGTGTAGACCCAGCCGTGGGGCGTTTCCTTCACGAGGCCCTCGGCGGCCAGCTCGCCGAGCATCTCGCCGACATGCGCCGCCGGGAAGTTCTCCTCGCTGCCCGTCTCGAAAGGAAGCTCGGCCACGGCGCACAGCAGCTGCCCCGAGAGGATATAGGGATTGGCAAGGTCGATGATGGCCTGCTCGTGGGGCTTGCCGAAGAAGGACTCGGGGTGTCTCATCAGGTACTGATCCAGCGGGTTCTGAAAGCCCACAAGGACGGCCAGGGCATCGCGGTTGCGGCGCCCTGAGCGGCCCGCCTGCTGCCAGGTGGCAAGCACTGTCCCCGGGTAGCCCGAGATGATGACGCAGTCGAGCGAGCCGATGTCGATGCCCACTTCCAGAGCGTTGGTCGAGGTGACCCCCGTAAGGAGGCCCCGCTTGAGTCCGTCCTCGATCAGGCGGCGCTCCTGGGGAAGGTAGCCTGCCCGGTAGGCGGCGATCTGCTCGGCAAGCGCCGATCCGGCCGCCGTCGCCTCCTTCGACCACAGGGCGATGAGCTCCGCCATTCGTCTCGATGCCGTGAAGCACAGCGTCTGCAGCCCCCGCTTTACGAAATAGAGAAAGAGGTCCCTCGTCTCCTGGTGGGGCGAGAGGGTGCCCACGCCGTCGAAGAAGGGGTTGTAGAAAAGGAAGGTCTTTCCGCCGCGGGGCGAGCCGTCCTCGGAGATGACGGCGAAGGGTGCCCCGACGAGCTTTTCGCCGAACTCCTGCGGGTTGGCGAGCGTTGCCGTCGAGAGGACAAAGCGGGGCGATGCGCCGTAGAAGCGGGCAATGCGGCGCAACCTGCGGATAACGAAGGCCACGTTGGACCCGAAGACCCCCCGGTAGCGGTGGGCCTCGTCAAAGACGACGTAGCGGAGGTTGCGGAAAAAGCGCTCCCACTTCGAGTGCCAGGGCAGCACGTGGTGAAGCTCGTGGGGGTTTGTGACAATGATCCGCGACATCTCGCGGATTCGCCCGCGGCGCGAAACCGGCGTGTCGCCGTCGTAGACGGCCGCATCGGCCCGGATGCCCGTGGCGCGCTCCATGTCCTTGAAGACCTTGAGCTGGTCGTTCGACAGGGCCTTCGTGGGGTAGACGAAAAGGGCCGTGGCCTGCCGGTCGCTCTCGAGGGTCTCGAAGACGGGCAGGTCGAAGCCGAGGGTCTTCCCCGATGCGGTGGGCGTGCAGAGGATGACGTTGCGGCCGGCCCGCAGGGCCTCGACGGCCTGACACTGGTGGCTGTAGAGGCGGATGTGCCGCGAGTTCAGGTAGTGAGAGATGCCGGCGGAGAGCGGTGCCCCCAGCTCGCCGAACTGGGGCTCCCGGGGCGGCAGGACCTCGATGTGGGCGATGCGGTCCCGGAAGCGGGGGCTCATTTTCAGCGATTCCAGGGCGGTCTCGATCACGGCTGCCACTCCTCGTGGAGTTTCGAGAATAGGCTTGCCAGCGTCAGCAGGTCGCGGCGGTTGTGCTCGACAATGGGGACCAGCGGCCCGGGGTTCCCGGTCCGCATGTAGCTCTCGTAGAATTCGGGCACCAGCGCGCTCGGCACGTCGTCTTCCCTCCGGATGCCCAGGAAGCAGTGCTCCAGCGTCGTCAGTTTGCAGTCGGGCACGCAATCGCGCCAGGCCCGGCGGGAGAAGTGAAGGACGTCGAAGTGGGGCCCTTCGATATTCGCCCGGATGCCGTAGTAGGCAAGCCGTTCCCGGATGTAGGGGATATCGAAGGTGCGCCCGTTGTAGGTGACGAAGGCCCTTCGGCCGCCCAGGTGGGTGAGCAGGCCCGCCAGTGCCGCCGGCTCCTCGTCGATGCGGCGAAGGAGATACTGCTCCACCCGGATCTCGTTGCCGTGCACCCGGGCAAGCCCCAACAGGATGATGGGCCGCTGGAACATGCCGAGGGTCTCGATGTCGATGAGAATGAAATCCTCCTCGCGGTGGAAACCCGACGAGAAGAGGGCCAGCGGGTGAGATTTCTGGAAGCCCCTGCCGATCCAGTCGAGGAGGCCCATTGTGTCGCCTTCCTCCACCATTTTCAAGATACTCCGGGCCTGCCCGCCGAAGCGGGGGTGATCGGCCAGATCGGCGATCGTCCCGATGCCCTGGCGCTTCATGGACGCCTCGGTGACCTCGCCCACGCCATAGAGGAGTTTGAGATCCGAGAGGATGCGGCGGCCGGCCTCGGCAGGATCGACAGTCCGCAGGCGGCTCGCGTTGCGGCTCACGAGGCGGTAGCAGACCCCGCGGGCCGTGCGCACCTCTTCGCCGGGCAGGACATCCTCCAGGGCCTTGCCCCGGTATCTGCGCAGCAGCTCGCTCTTGAGCCGCTGGGCCTCGTGGTACTCCCGGTAGTCGACCCAGGCGGCTGCAAAGGGCCGCGCGGCCGTCGTCTGGTCGCGCTCGATGACGACGACGTCGCTTGCCCGCTCGAGGCTCTCCCGGAGCCTGCGGCCGATATGGCCTCCCGGGGTATGATTTTTATTCCGCTCGCTCATTTCCTTCATCAATTCAAGGTGCTGCCTGATCAGTCACCCTCACCCTTGCCCTCTCCCCTCAAGGGAGAGGGTACCTGTAGGGTAAATATCCCCATAGGGAGAGGGGGCCTGGAAGGTAATGACCTCCCACAGTAAGCGGGAGGTCACGGTTTCAGCCCTATGCCGCCGATGGTGATGATGTTGCCATCACGGGCGGTGCGGGCCCCCAGCATCGTCTCCACAATACACAGGTTCGACTCCACGTGATCCGTCATCATGGGGATCCGGTATCTCGTCTCGCCGTCGGCAAGAGCCGCGAAAAAGATGAGCTGATCCGCCAGGTGACGGTCCACCGTGGCGCCCGTGGCCAGATCCTCCCGCAGGGTCGACACGACGAACTCGGCGATCGCCTCCGAGCGCCGCCCCGGCTTGCCTGCATGATCGGCCCCGAGGATGCAACCCGTAGTTGTATCCGCCCTCAGAAAGAGGGCTGCGCCTTTCTGCAGAGCGGAGGAATCGTGCAGAACTTCGAACTCAACAGGCACCTTGACCGCCAGAAGCTCGCGGCAGCGTGCCGCCATCCTCTCGCTGACCTTTTCGTCCGACAGGTTGGATGCGAGCGAAATTCCCCGGAATTGCCGGGGAGAGCCCTGCTGCAACCGTGTAAGAGGCTCCAGTTTCCGGCGGATCGGTTCCACCTCCAGGCTTATCCTCCCGCCGCCCTTCGGGACATACCCGGGCCGCTCGATCTTCATGCGGATGCGCGCCCCCATGCTCTGCAGATGGGGAAAGAGGACGTCCCGCAGGTGGAAGGCACTAGGGGCAAAATCCTGGAAGAGCCCGCCCGTGAGGGAAAAGCGGCTGGGCGTCTCGGCATAGAGGGCGAGGGGCAGCAGGGTGAAGGCAAGCATGGTAGCCGAGCCGGCCGTCCCGATATCGAAGCGGAACACGCCACCCTTCCGGGTACGGCCCGGCTGGAAGACGATCTGGCGGGACCCCACCTCGTCACCGCTGAGCTGCCCTCCGCAGAATGCGGCACAGGCACGCGCGGCCTGCAGGTGCTGGGGTCTCAGGCCGGGCTTTTCGCGCCTCGCCCGGATGTGACGCATTTGAAGGGGCTCCCCTGTGAGCGCGGCAAGGGCGACGGCATAGCGAAACACCGTACCGCTTCCCGAGTGCATGGAGCCGTCAATTTCAATCATGGCAATCAAGCGACCGCCCGGCAGAAATGAAGCCGGCCGGCCGCAGTGAACGGTGACCCGTGACCGGTGAAAAAAGGGGGCGGGGGCGGGGTTACTCATCTTCCTGTACCCCGTACCCAATACCCTGTACCCGTTTCAATCCGCAGGGTTGAACTCGCTTTTAGCCGCTCCGCAAATCGGGCAAACCCAATCTTCGGGAAGTTTCTCGAAGGCCGTCCCTGCCGGGATCCCGCCGTCGGCGTCCCCTTCCTCGGGATCGTAGATGTAGCCGCAAACAGTGCATTCGTATTTTTTCATAGCCGGTATCCTTTTCAGAAAAAATCAGGTGAAGGTTGGGGTCGAGAGCCCGTCGACGATGTCCGTGTGAACCCTGCAGGGAAACCCATCGCATGCCGACAAGAATTTATACCCGAAACGCAGACGAAGCACAAGAATCAGTGTCAAGTGTTATGTGTTATGTGTTATGTGTTATGTTTCACGATTTCTTTTCTTTTCACTGGTCACCGGTCACTGACCACTTAATTATTTCTGGCACTCCGGGCAAAAGAACGTACTCCGCCCGGCGATGACGACGCGGCGAATTTCGCGCCTGCACTTCGCACAAGGCTCCCCTTTCCTGCCGTAGACCCGCAGTTGACGCTGATACTCCCCGTGGCCTGCGTAGAGGTCCCGCCAGTCGGAGATCGACGTACCCCGGGATTTGACGGCCTTCTCCAGAATGCGCGTCGACAGAGCCGCAATCTTCTTCCACTCGGCAGGTTCCAGACTGCAGGCGGGGCGCATCGGGTCGATTCCCGCCTCGTGGAGGATCTCGCTTGCGTAGATGTTGCCGATGCCGGCGACGGTCTTCTGATCCATGAGAAACGACTTGACGGGAAGCCGCCGCCTGCGGGCCGCCTCGGCGAGCCGCCTCGGTTCGAGCTTCTCGAGGCCGTCGGGCACAGGGCTCGGCGCGGGAGGGCTGCAGAGCTGAACCGTGGCAAAGCGCCTGGGGTCGGAGAGGACGAGGCGGCCGCCCCTGAAGAAAAGCTCCAGGCGCGCATGGGGAGGCATTTCGTCCTTCTCCAGCCAGAAAAAGCGCCCTGTCATGCGGAGCTGGAAGACGAGGCACATCCCGTCCGATAGTGTCCAGACCATCTTCTTGCCATGACGGGACACCGACCGAACGGTCTTTCCCGCAAGCGGCGGCAGGTGCTCCAGTTTCGGGTCGATGACATGGGATGACAGGACCTGGCGGTCCACGATCACCTCGCGCAGCTGGCGGCAAAGGGTCTCGACCTCGGGCAACTCAGGCATGTGTTTCACTCCGCTACTATTAAAATAGACGATTTTTGCAGCTCTCGAAACTGCAAAGTTGAAAAATGAAAATCCCCCTCTTTCCCCCTTATGAGCTGCTCTGCAGCAGTGATTGGTGATTAGTTGACTAGTACTAACCTGCAATATACTGCGATATAATGTATGCTCCGTGCATGAGCAGACCAGCAACCTCGATATACCTGACGGATGAAGAGCGCAAGACCCTGAAGCGCAAGGTCAAGGCGAGCACCGCCCAACAACGCATGGTAATGCGCAG
>DCVI01000004.1 GCA_002327315.1 Syntrophaceae bacterium UBA2192
ATCCAGGGGCGAAGACCCATCTAGTGAGGTTACTTGTGACAACATGAATGAGCTTACGTCTGGATAGAACATGACATTCATTAAAACTCTCTTTTTGATCCTCCTGTCGGTTTCCATCCTGGGGTTCACCTGTGGATGCGCGACCCTGCCTGATGTCGCCGAAAAGATGGACGCGGCGCCGACTGCCCAGGAACCGCCCAAAATCATTTCGGCCAGGGGAGAGCTGTCTTCAAGACAAAGCCAGGCCATCATGGAGCGGCTGAAGCGATCGGTTGACCCGACAGATATTCTGGAACGTTACATCGCCGTGGTGGAATCGGTCACCGAAAGCCCGCTGACCAAGGGAAATAAAGTCACTCTGCTTGCCGATGGCCCGGCTGCCTATGCCGCAATGTTCAAAGCCATAGAAGGTGCCAGAGACCATATCCACCTTGAAACCTATATCATCGACGACGATGAAGTGGGCCGCAGATTTTCCGACCTGTTGTTGAAAAAACAGGCGGAAGGGGTTCAGGTCAATCTCATTTATGACAGCGTGGGCAGTATCGGGAATCCCGCTTCCTGAGCCGTGAGTTCGCTGCTGAAATGGAAAAGAGTTTTGCCAGGGATCTCGCGGAGTCCCATGAGATAAATCGGGAAGAGTGGAAAGAAAGACCCTGGATCTCGAAGATGAGGGAATGGTTTGCGCATTTGTTAGACCACTGGCTATAGCCCGAGGTCCAAGCCGCTGACCTGTCCTGTTCCTGCCTCCGGTTTTTCCGCCCCGCCGTCCTGCCTTTCTGCCAGGGCGATTATTTCTTGATGTCTTCTATCGCCTTATCCACTTTCTTGCCCGCCTTCTCCATCGGGCCTTCTTTCGAGCAGCCCGACAGCCCCGCAATCAGGGCGATCGTCGCCAGCACGGCGACGATACTCTTGCAATGCTTTTTCATATCTACCTCCTTTGAAAACGATTGCACGCGCATGGAAGCCTTATATCACTTCGCGGGACTTCCCGGCAATGTAAGGACTAAACATGATTGCGCACCAGAATACTTGAGGAGGAGGATCATTCACCCTCACCCCAACCCTCTCGAACTGGAGGAAAGAGCAGTCCCCCTCACCTCGATCCTCTCCCTCGCAGGGGAGAGGAAGCCTGCAAGGACGGGGTCGCCAGAAGGAGAGGGAGATCAGGGTAGTGATTTTTCTGAGGCGCCCCCGGTCCCCGCAGCGCCCGACGTGAGCCTGTCGAACGTTGCTGCGGGGTAAGCGAGCATAATACAAGATATACCCATTCCTAATGATCTCCCGACTGCGTCCCCGGCCGCAAACCGGACCGCAATATTACGAGGCCCGTTACCAGGAGCCACAGAGAGTTGAGATGGAAGACCGGGGCGTAAAACTCCAGATTGTCCGGAAAAGCCATGGTCAAGACCATGGCCGCCAGACCGAGAATCACCGCGCCCGTCCCGACGGCCGCCGGGAGAATCCTCCACTTGATAAGCCCCGCCGCCAGCACCACCAGCCCCAGCCCGAGAAAGACCCGCCCGAACCTGACCAGGCAGGTGATGTACTCGGTATCCAGGCGCAGCGCCTCCACGTGTTCGCGCAGTTTCTCCAACGGCTGCCCCGCGGTCTGGAGAGCGCCCCAGGCGCCGTGATGGTAATAGAAGGCCGAGGCCAGGCACCCCACTGCCAAACCAACGACAGCCACCGTTATCCCCGGCCACGCAACCACCCGGGCCTCCGAGTCGGTAAGGACCGCGGCCAGGGCGACAAAGGCCATCACGGTCACCAGAAAGCCGAAAATGTAAACCCGGTACAGCCAGATCCACCAATGAAGGTGTGCGTGCACCGCGGCGAAGTCGTCGGGCTTGAAGAACGTGCCGATGTGGACCGGCAGCAGCAACCAGCCGCCCGAGAGCATCAGCGCCCCGGCGATAAACAGCCAGCCGGTGATCCTCGTGGAATAGTTCTGTTTCATCCTGAGCCCCTTTATGAATACCTCGAGACCGCCCCGGGAATGTGTTCCTGGATGTAATCATGAACGTTCGGCTGGCAGTCGAGGATCATGAGCTTCTTTTCGCGAAGTCGCTCGGCCAGCCAGTCCGTCGAGACGAGACAGACCGGCCCGTTGCCGCAAGGGTAAACACTTTGTATGCGGGTCTCCTTCCTCCCTTATCGCCCCATTCTCCGTTCATAAGCCCGGTAGATCTGGTCGGCCAGTGCGGGATCCTGCCCGGAGGGCCCGCTCGTGTGGAACTCCACCCTGACGCGCCCGTCGGCCTGCCCCTGGATCCTGACAGTGGCATCGACGCCGTTCCGGTTTCCCCGGATGATCCCGCCGTTATAGTCGGTCGATACGATGCTGACACCCGCATCCCGCATCGAATCCAGTGTAGCGTTCCAGGAACGGTCGTAAGTGCTTGGTCCGTAGTAGTATGGGTATGGTCCAGGCTGAGGATAAGGGTATACGTAGCAACCGGCCAATATGACAAGTGACAGCAAGACGCTGAGCCCCAGACCAATCACGCCGGCTCGACGGCGAATACATGCAAAAAAAGCGGGGTTCATTTTTCCGCCTCCGTCTATGAAGTAAGAGATCATGTTTAATATCGCTTAAAATATATCACGTAAAGACGAGGACATGATACCAGGCAGAATGATGAAGACTTATGGGCAATTTACTGAAGGTCAGTAAATCATGATGATGGAAGAATATTCGTATCGATGGTTTTGTTGTCTTTCTTTTGATAATCGCTGCCGGGGCCTGCCGGGGCATTCGGGTCTGCAAGGTCATAAACACAGTCCAGGTAACCTTTCAACTCCTCCCAGGGGGCTTTCCTGGAATAATACTCCATGATCGTCTGGCCCACGTCCACTACACTGGTCTCAAAATAATTGATCTGGTAGGCCAATGCGCGGTCGGATTCGGCCTCGCTGTGGGCTGCGCTGTCCTGCAGAGTGTATACATGAAAACTGCGAACCCATCCGGGATTATGCTTGCCGCTGACATTCCTGCAATTCTGCCCGAGTTGCTCGCCCCTTTCCACGTGAGAGTCCGAGAAGCTGTCGGAAACCATGTGAATCAGCACACCCATGGCGAAAAGGTGAAGATTCTCGTCGTCCTTGTACTCCCTGGGGGCATCGCTCACGAAGAGGGTCTGAATGGTGTCATATCGGTATGTGAAGAGGCCGTCGATATCGCCGATCCCTGTCTTCTTGATGCTGGTGCCGCGGGAGATTTCGCCCAGGGCGAGCTTGTACATGAACTCGGCCCAGGCCATGATCTTCTGCTTGGTCTCGGCGGCGCGTTCCTGCTCGCTGGACGCCATGGAGTGAAGGAACTGCATGTCGCCGAAATGAGAGCGGTAGAGCACCAGCGTCAATGGGGCATTGCCATACTTTCTCCCCGTTTCAGCCTGCTTCTTTGCGTCCTTGAACAGGATCCCCCAGCATTCAGGGTAGTTGATAATCGTGATGACCTGTTCTGTGGGACAGAGTGACGTTCTGGTCTTGAGCAATGTGAATGGCGGGGTGTCATTCCAGCGGACACCGGCGAGCATGGCCGATAATTGAGATTTCTGAATCCCGGGCTGAGGAAAACGGCAATTATCTCCTTCACACTCGAGGATCAGACGGGCGATCTCCTCATGTTGGGGCTTTGCATAGTGTCCGGCAATTTCTTCCGTAGCTCCTCTTTTTAATTTCTTGAACCACGGATCGAATTTACCGATCTTCTTGTCCGTACTCGAGGGAACAGATTGTATGTTCCAGGCTACGGCCGTATCCGCAATCGCAAAGAGGACAAACACACTTGCGACGACAGCGGAAAGAATCATTATCCGTCTCATGAGAAATCCCCTCTCATCCAGGTTGATTATGAGGAAATATTGCCGGGTAGCGTCATTGTGTACGGATATATGACCATCGTATCGTCATTTTCTTTCATTCAAGAAACTCCTATAGGCCTTCGCTGTTTCTTCAGGATTCTCAATCATGGGACAATGTCCAGTGTCCTTCATGATAACCGTCCTGTAATTCTTCAGATTCTTTTCCAGGAAGGCAACGCCCCCTACGTCCAGCATTTTATCCTGATCCCCCCATAGGATCAGGACCGGTGCCTGAATCTGGGGCAGGACAGGCGCCAGAGAAAATTGAAGCGGCTGACAGTCGTTCCATATCTTCTTATTGAACCCGGCGTGGGCGATCCAGTCGGCGACCAGTATTTTCTTGAAAGGTGCAGGGATGGAGGGCATCTTCGCGTAAACGAGGGCCATAAGCTTATCGACATCTTCGGCGTTGCCGGCCAGCAACAGATTGTTGCCCTTCTCCAGTTGAATGAGGAGCTCACTCTTCTTCTGAGATGGAGCTCCGGCCGTGTCCAGCAGGGCGAGAGTCAGGACCTTCTCCGGGTGCTTTGCCGCGTAGGTTGCAGCAAATGCGCCTCCCAGTGAATTTCCCGCCATGTGGAACTTATCGAGCTTGAGCACCTCCACAAATCGTCCGATGCGCCCCACCTGGCTTTCGACACAGTAATTATCAGTCGGCACCTGTGAGCTTTCACCGAAACCGGGGATGTCGGGGATAACCAGGTGGTAGCCCTTCAAGTATTTGGCAAAGGCCGTCCATTGGTCCTTGTAACCGCCGAATCCATGTAGGAGTATGACGGTTTCTCCTTTTCCTCCTTCCAGGTAGACGATCCTGTGATCGTCGATTTGGACCTCCTTCTTGACAAGATCGGCGGAGCGTCTCTGGGCGTCAATCGCCAACTTGAACACGGTTTCCGGGAAAAGGAAGTAAAATGCCGCCAGCAGGAGAACGACGGCACCGACGACGATCATTCCGTACTTTAAGAATTTATTCATTTTATTCCCTCCTGCCATGATGCTTCGTATTGAGTTCTAAACACAACGAAGACATCGATAGGGCTTTCAAAGAACCCAAATAATAAAGAGCACTTCGTGTACAGGTTGATTTGAGTATTGCGGCCGTATGGTCTGGAAAGGGTTACGTCTCCGGTCCGTTTCCCGACTGCGCAGGTACCGCGGAGGTGTGGTGCAGGACTATCCAGAAACGGAGATGTAGGCATGCAATGCGGGAAGAGCTATATGACGTGGCTTAATGCTACGAGAGAACTGGCAGCACGTCAATGCAATTAACCTAGTGTCCTGTCCCAGAAATATATTTACATAGCCGTTCGATCTTTTTGAGGATCGAATCGGCGGTGGCGGTCCAGACAAAGGGTTTGGCCTTGGGGTTATAGGCCTTGACGAACCGTTTGATGTTGGCCACCAGTTCTTTGACCTTGCGAAAGCTGCCCCGCCGGATCGCCTGCTGGGTGATCAGGTTGAACCAGATCTCCACTTGATTGAGCCAGGAGGCGTATGTGGGCGTGTAGTGCATGTGATAGCGGGGCCGCGCGGCAAGCCACTGCTTCACCTTGGGGTGCTTGTGGGTGGCGTAATTGTCGACAATGAGATGCAGGTCCAGCTCTTCGGGAACCTGCTTGTCGAGATGCTTCAGAAAGGCCAGGAACTCCTGATGGCGATGGCGCGGCTTGCACTGGGTGATCACCTCCCCGCTTGCGATATCGAGGGCGGCAAACAGGGTGGTGGTGCCGTGACGGAGGTAATCATGCGTCACCCCCTCCACGTAGCCCAATCCGAGCGGCAGCAAGGGCTGCGTGCGCTCCAGGGCCTGGATCTGACTCTTCTCGTCCACACAGAGCACCAGGGCCTTGTCGGGCGGATCGAGATAGAGGCCGACAATGTCGCGCACCTTCTCAATAAAGAACGGGTCGGTGGAGAGTTTGAAGTGCTTTTGCCGATGGGGCTGAATATGAAAGGCGGCCAGCATCCGCTGCACGGTGGACTTCGAGATCCCGGTGTCATGGGCCAGCGATCGGCAGCTCCAGTGCGTGGTCCCCTCGGGTTTCTTCTCGAGGGTCTGGCGAATGAGCAGCGCGATCCGCTCATCATCGATCTTGCGGGGCGCCCCCGGCCGCAGCTCTTCATAGAGGCCCATAATCCCCTGTCCGACGAAGCGATCGCGCCACTTCTGGACGGTCGGCCGAGACAGCCCCAGGCTTTTGCCGATCTCGACGGCGGGGATTCCGTCGGCGAACATCAACACGATTTGGGCGCGCCGGGTGAGTCCCTGGGGCATCGAGCGGGATTGAACAATGGCGGTCAATTGACTGCGAGTCTCGTCAGTCATGCTCACAACGTTCTTCGGGGCTCTGGGCATTCCGGCTCTCCTTCGGCGTTTTGGAGACCGTAGCACAGAAAACCCTGAAAGTATAGTTATTTATGGGACAGGACACTAGATGTTATAATTAAGAGCTCGCCCCCAAATTTCCTCCCGCTATTTGCCCTACAGGGCCTTTGCGCTGACGAACTGGATTATCTTTGCCAGGGCGGTGCCCGGCCCGAAAATTTCGGCGATGCCTTCCGCCTTCAATTTCGGGATGTCGTCGGGCGGGATCGTGCCACCCAGCACCACCGTCATGTCCCCCGCGCCTTTTTCCCTGAGCAGCCGGACGACCTCGGGGGCGAGTATCATGTGGTTGCCCGAGAGCGTGCTCAGGCCCACGACGTCAACGTCTTCCTCCAGGGCCGATTTTGCAATGGTCTCCGGGTTCTGGTTTCCCAGGTAGATGACCTCCATGCCGGCATCGCGCAGCGCGCGGGCGACAACGATGCTGCCTCTCCAGTGTGCGTCCAGCCCGAGACGGGCGATCAGGATCCTTGTCTTTCGGCTCATTCTGACCTCCATAACCGGGGGCGCCTCAAAAAACCACTACCCTGATCTCCCTCTCCTTCTGGCGACCCCGTCCTTGCAGGCTTCCTCTCCCCTGCGAGGGAGAGGATCGAGGTGAGGGGAACTGCTCTTTCCTCCAGTTCGAGAGGGTCGGGGCGAGGGTGAATAATCTCATTCATCAAGATTTTCGAGGCGCAACCATGTTTAGTTCTATACTTGCCGGGAAGCCCCGCATTGGGGCGGGTAGCTTCAATCGCTTCAAAAGAGGGGTGGGTTCCATGTGCCGTAGTGTCGTTTCAGGACGCCCGTTATCTCTCCCTCGGTCATGCGGGCCGGGACGGCATCCACGATCACATCCATCAGGTTCTTTCCCTGCTCGCATGCACGGGCGATATCGGAGAGCGCCTTATCGACGCCTGCGGCATCCCGCTCTTTTTTGATCCGGACGATCTTCGCCTCTTGGATCGCGAGGGTTTCCGGCACATCGAAAAGAGCGATGGGAAGGACCTCGTCTTCGATCTGGAAGCAGTTGACACCCACGATAAGTTGCTCGCCCGACTCGACCGTTCGCTGGAAGGCATAAGCGGCGTCGGCAATTTCCCGGTGGATCCATCCTTTGTCCGTGGCCTTGACGATGCCGCCGACCCGGTCGATTTCCCCCAGGAGGCTTTCCATCTTCTCTTCCAGGTCAAAGGTCAGGCTCTCCAGGAAATACGAGCCGCCGAGCGGGTCCACCGTGTGGGTGACTCGGGTCTCGTGCTGAAGGATCTGCTGGGTTCGCAGGGCCGTCAGCGAGGACAGCTCGGTAGGGACGCAGAGCGCCTCGTCATAGGCGTCGGCGTGGATCGACTGGGCACCGCCCAGCACGGCCGACAGGACCTGGTAGGACACCCGGGCCACATTGTTCAGGGGCTGCTGGGCCGTGAGCGACACCCCGGCCGTCTGGACATGGAATCTCAAGATGAGAGAGCGGGGGTTCTTGGCACCGAACCGGCTCTTCATGACTTTTGCCCAGAGCCTTCTGGCTGCCCTGTACTTGGCGATCTCCTCGAAGAAATCGCTGTGGGAGGAGAAGAAGAAGCTCAGGCGGGGGGCGAAGCTGTCGATGTCGTAGCCGCGCCGGATCATCTCCTCGGCGCAGGCGATGGCATTGGCCATGGTGAACACCACCTCCTGGACCGCCGTGCAGCCGGACTCCCGGTAGTTGTACCCCGCGAAGCTGATGGGGTTCCAGCGCGGGGCATATTTCGCGCAGTACTCGATGCCGTCGCAGCTCAACTTGAAAGACGCCTCGGGCGGCAGGACGCCGGGCGCCACCGTGATGGCCGTCTCCATGAGAAAATCGTTCTGGCTCGTGCCGGTCAGGGCCTCGAGGGGGATCCCCCGGGCCTTCGCATTCGCAAAGTACATGGACTGGACGGTGATGTTGCAGATGGGCTGGCAGGTAACCAGCGAGGTGCTGACTTTGTCGATGGGGATACCGTCGAAGAGGGCCCGCATGTCCTCGATCGTGTCGATGGAAACGCCGCCCTTGCCGGCGTCGGCGCGGGCATCGGGGTCGGTGGAATCATAGCCCCGCAGGGTAGGGTAGTCGAACACGCCGTTGATGCCCGTTGCGCCCTGCCCGAGAAGGAACTTGTAGCGCTTGTTGGTTTCTTCCGGAGGGCCGAAGCCTGCCAGTTGCCGCTGCGTCCAGGTGCGCCCCCGGTACATGGTCGGGTGGGCGCCCCGGATGAAGGGCTCTTCACCGGGAAAGCCCAGGTCGCGCATGTAATCCAGGTGTTCCACATCGACCGGTGTATACAGCGGCTTGACCGGAAGACCCGAGAGCGTGCTGTAATTCCGGCTCTGTTCTTTCTGCGCCGCGTAGCAGGTCGCTTGCCATCGCTCCGCATTCTTGCGAACACCCCGAATCGCCGTTTTCTGGAACAGCTCCCTTGGCATGCAGGTCCCCTCCTTATCTAATCATTGTCTTGAATAAACTTGCTCCTCCCTCTCGTCTCTTTCGTGACTGTCAAAACGGCCGTTACAGGATCACCCTGCATCGGCGGCAGAAAGCTTTTTTCATAGGTACCGCCGAATTTTACACTGATTCCCTGTCGATGAACGGATAATCCAAGACCTGACCCGATCTTTCCCCTTTTTATNNTTGAAAATGTCTGTCAGAGGAAGCGTGAGCCCCACCTCGGGTTGATAACGCAGAAACGAGGGGATGGGATAGCGAATTCCCTTCTCATGCGTTCTGGCAAGACCTTCCACGAGGTCTTTCAGATGAGACACCGGAAGCGCGTAAACCATTTCGTGATCCTGCGCAGTCGCCCAGACGCGATCCCCGTTGCCGGGGACGACGACCTTGGGGGATTGATCCAGGTAGGCTGCAATCACGCCTTCCGTGCACGATGCGGCCCTTCCGGAAAACGAGCAGGTGATCGGCTTTCCCGTATGGTAGGTGCTGCCGTGCAGGCAGCGCATGAGCTGGGCCGGGTTGAGGTACATCAGGATGACATCCGGTTCGATCCTGGTCCGTTCAAGGGGCGAGTAGACAACGGCCTCGCATTGACCCGGCTTCAGGGCCCGGAAGGATTGAAGAATCGTATCGGCTGCCTCGCTGTCGGCCGCATAACTCATTTTTGTGAGGAACTTGATCGCGCCGGCCTTGTCCGCCTGTTCCCAGCCGTAGGTATGACCGGAAATGGCGCATCCCAGGTCCTCCCGGGTCATTGCAATCGCCCAGCCGTATTTACGGGCGATCGCCTGGGCCTGGCAGTGGGCCATCTTGACCTTCAAATCCTTCAGGGGGCCTCGTGTGCCTTCCGGGATTTGCTTCTTGTCCTTCAGAAAGGTTACGGATACGGGATACGTGTCCGCGTTTGTGTAACGCTTGAGGTCCTTACCGAAATCGTTCCATTTCTTCATGGTCTCTGCCCTCACTGTAATTTGGCTGAAAACTGCAACTCTGAGGGGCGTCCCCTAAATTACCCAATCTTCCCAATGGCCCCATGAACCGATGCCAGTCGGTTTTTTAAAAGTGGTAATTCACACAACCGTTATCATGTTTGTTGTATAATCAACATCGCCGCCATGGATTTGCGGATCTGTCCCAAACCATCGATAGGTCAGGTCTGCCGACCAGTTTTTGTTGATCTCGAAATTAATCCCGAGCAATATCTGGTACGCAAAGGATGTGTCGCTGTCATCCAGCGGCTGCGTGACGGTGGTGCCGAGGATCTGCTGCGTCCTGGTGCCGGAGATGTCAACGGAGGAGACACCCAGACCGAACCCCAAATAGGGGTGAAACCGCCCCTGGGGGTATCTGACAGGGAAATTCACCATAAAATTGTTCAGCGTTGCATCGCCGCTTAAAACGCTCACGGAAGTTCCTGCCGACCGGTCGATATCGTGCTTCAGGTAAAAATACTCCATCTCCACAGCGAAGTATTTAAACGCAGGCGGCGTATAGCCGAACTTTGCCCCCAGGACCCAGGTTTCCTGGAGATCTGCGTCGAACTGGTCGTAAAAAACAAAAGTCCACGTCGCATCCGAGCTGAACGTATAACCCCCAAAGACGCCTGCGTAAAACGGACCCGTCTCTTGAGCCTCCGAATTGACGGGGGCCAGTAAAAGGAGAACGGATAGAAATAACACCACCGCTGAACCGAATCGCTTTTTCATCTCTTCCTCCCCGGATGTGAACAAAATGAAACCCTGCCTTCAACCGAAAGCAGGGTTCATAATCAGTTCGAGTCCCCCCGTTATGTCAGGGTTGGTTTATTGGATAGGACCGACGGGACAACGCGTATTTTCTAATGGATCGGACAGAGGATGTCAAGGGTTGGTTCCCGGGAGCGAACCAATGAGGTCACACAGGGCAATAAAAAGGGCCTCAGAAATGCGCTGAGGCCCTCTTTGATTTCACCGAAGCACGCAAGGATGAAAGATATTAGGGTCTTGTATTTAAGCATTATCTGAAAGGCGTTACTGTAAATGGAATGCTGAAGTGCAAGACCCCAAATATTATCCGTCCGTCCCAGGGGGCTGTAGTACATCGAAAGAGCATCGTGGAGCCCTTCCCAGTCGATCAGCCGGGCGGCGCGCATCAGCTCATGCTCCGCGCGAAGATACTCCGACAGGGGAATCTCGAACATAGACAGCTGCCTTTCCGTTGTGGGCCTTGACATGATTGCGTTGTAGCAGATCGGCCACCTCGGAACAAGCACGTTTCATCGGTTTTCAAAGAGCAAATGCAGATTTTACGCGGGTTTCAAGCCGCATTTATCAGGACGAACTAATTACATCCTTTCCTGCCTCAGACGAGTGAGATCTTGACGCGTATGCGATCTCGACTTGACATTATGTCTTAATTGGCATAGGTGAATTTCCGTGAATTTGCATACTGTATAGTCACAGGAGGTTCACTTGGACTCAAATTTCGCGGAGTTGTCTTTTGAGCGTGCAGTCGAGCTGTTTCGAGAATGGGGGTTTCGGGTAGAGGAAGGTCCCGGGGATGAAGAAGTTACGTTAATACTGGAAGGGCCGGACCATCGTTCCTGCTTCGTCTATGAAGTTGACCAGCTGCCGCAAATTGCCGAGGCTGCCTTGCGTGTGCGCCGGAATATCGGCGCAATAAAGGCTCGGCAATCTTCCTCACGGCGCTATCAAGCGGATCTGCCGTACCCTGCGTCGAGACTCATGTTGAATTGACTGCCAGGGCCGTATGAGTGCAGAAGGAGAAAATGTCAATATTTCAGTCCGACCCCGGGCTTTCTGAATAGATACTGCAAATCTATGGGGCGTCCCGCTAGTTCATGTGAAATGCTTAAATACAAGACCTGACCCCAATTCTTCCCCTGTCGAGACGATAATTCAGTCCCGCCAGTATTTGAAAGGCGAATGCGTCGGCCTGCGCATCAAAGGGGAGATTGTACGTCGTGCCGCCGACGACTGCCCGGAATGTTCCGCTCGTCTCGAAGTGACTCCAGCCGATGCCCGCCCCAAGGTAAGGCCTGAAGTTGCCGGCCGGGTATCTCACCACGAAATTGAACATCAGGTTGTTCAGGTAGGCGTCCCCCTGCACCTGGAGATTGTTGGCACCGGAGCCCGCGACCGTTTGCAGGGGTACATCGCTGCTGAAGATGTGGCTATACTCCACCTCGAGGTTGCAGAAGGGGGCCGATGGGATATTGGCTCCAAGCTTGAACCCCATTATCCAACTATCGTCCATGTCGACCTTGAACGATTCGCCTGCGACCTCTACTTTCGCCTTGTCGGTCAGGACGTACCCTCCATAGATGCCGGCATAGAACGGGCTTTCCTCATATTTCGTCTTGGGAGCAGGCTTGAGGCTTTCCCCCGTCTTGATGAAGTTATCGACCTCGCTGAATTTTCGCGTGACGATCTGGCCGTCTTTCGTTCGGATTGTTACTTCATCTGCAGTAGCCTTGATGACAGTCCCCTCGATAACGGTCCCGTCATAGAGCCGAATACCAATGACATCGGGCATTTCCTGCGCAAACGCAGCGGTGAATGTGAAGGGATAAAGAAGAAGTGCAGCCAGGACTAAAAGCAGACCATTCCGAGACAGGACAACGCGTTTAATCTTCATTTCTTCTCCTCCTTTGAAGGCATGCTTAATGAAGAGGCGATTGCTGTTTCGTCGTTATGCTATCCAGGATTTCGGTGTGAATTTAACACTTGGAACGTGAAAATGCAATCAATGTGGAAAACGCAAATCTGAGGGGCGTCCCCTATTTTCCCCTTATTGAAATAATATTAATGCAATAATCTCGAGGTTCTTGTCCCCGACATTTTGAATAGAATGAAACTCGCCGTGGCCCGTGAGAACCACGTCCCCTTTCCTTCCTTCAGTCCATGAATGCGTTCTTCCCGCATCTCATTGCTTCGTCTGATCATTTTCCATCACCTCTCTACGTGGGAGCTTCTTGCGATAACAGGGGAGGAAGGGGGTAAGGTCTTTAAATATCAGCTATGCGCCACCATCGATAATCATAATCTTATAGTTCAAGACCTGACCCCCAAGCCTTCTCCTTCGAGCACATAATATAACTCAAAATCTCCCTCGTGTTGGTGATAACCAATAGAATTCCCCGGTTCTATGACCTCTCTTGCACAGAGCCGTCCCTTACCCGACAATTCCTCTTTCTCAAGCAAATGGAAGAGCTTTATGGCACCCTTTCCTTCCTTCAGTCCACGAATGCATTCTTCTCGCATCTCATTGCTTCGTCTGATCATTTTCCAGCACCTCTCTTCGTGGGAGTTTCTTGCGATAACAGGGGAGGAACTGACTGTCCGGGAAGATCTTTATTTATTCATATAATCTGATAATTCAAGACCTGACCCCCAATCCGCTCTTTGGGCAACAGCCCGACAAGACCTGGTCTTGCCCCGGTAAAACGGACACCTCGATTAAGAGACAGCCATTGTATTTTCGAATGCCATGGGGCTTTGATAGCCTATGGTAGAATGCCTGCGCTTCCGGTTGTAAAACAACTCGATATAACTGAAAAGGCTCGCTCTGGCCTCAGAGCGCGATCTGTAATCTTCAAACCCCACCCACTCGGTCTTGAGAGAATGGAAGAAGCTTTCCATGGGAGCATTGTCCCAGCAGTTGCCTTTCCTGCTCATGCTGCATACGATACCTAACTGGTTTAATTGTTGCTGATAGGTGCCTGAAGCGTATTGGACACCCTGATCAGAATGTAAGAGCACGCCCTGGATATTCCTTCTTTGAGCAGCTGCCATTGTAAGGGCGTCTTCTATGAGCTGGGTGCTGTTTTTCTCTCCCATGGACCAGCCCACGATCTTCCGGGAGTAAAGATCCATGATCACCGCCAGAAACAGCCATCCTTTTCTGGTCGGGATAAACGTAACATCCGAAACCCATTTCTCATTGGCTCGGGCTGCCGTAAAATCTCCACTCAGAGCGTTCCCGGCCGGCTTCTTGGTATGCCGTGAATCAGTCGTTATAACGAAGCGCTTATGCACTTTCGATTGGATGTGCTCTCGGCGCATCAGGTAGGCCACGGTGTTCCTTCCCACCCGCTCTCCCTGATCCAACAGCTCGGCATGGATGCGGGGGGCCCCATACAGCCGCCTGCTTTCAATGTGGGCTTGCCTGATTCTCGTGAGCAAATATCTGTGTCGCCTGGCTCGATGGCTCTCCGGTCGATCCAGCCAATCATAGTACCCGCTTTTGGATACCTCTAATATCCTACACGTGGCCGCCACCTTAAAATGCGTTCTCTGCGATTGAATAAACCGGTACTTCACTTCAGTTCCCGCGCAAAGAACGCTGCGGCTTTTTTTAAAATTGCGTTCTCCTCCTTAACTTGTTCCAACTCGCGCCTCAGCCTGGCAATCTCCTCTGCCTCAGAGCCCTTGCTGGCGCGTTTCCCTGATCCGGGAAAGGCGGTGTCGCCCTCTCGGTCTCTCTGTTCCTTCCACTTATAGAGCTGATTCCTTCTGATCCCTAGCTCCCGAGCCAGCTCCGAGGGTATCTTTTTGCCCTCCTCAAGAAGTCGAACCGCTTCAAGCTTAAACTCCTGGCTAAATGCCTTCCTCCTTTTCATTGGACACTCCTTTCAGGTTTGTATATCCCTTCTCGAAGTGTCCGTCAAACTGGGGTAGGTTCAACCTGACCCCAAATTCTTCCTAATTTTCCCTTATCCCGGAGAGGAACTGACTGTCCGGGAAGATCCTGATTTATTCACACCCAGAATGGGTTGTGCTTGTTAGGATTGCGATGGTTTTATGATTTTCGGGGACAATCTGAACTCGGATAAAAAATCTTTTACTTCAGTATCCGTTTGCCATGCCTTGTCTGATATAAATGCTCTGCACAAGTCATTTGTGTCATTTGTAGTCATGATCTGCCATGTTTTTAAAT
>DCVI01000044.1 GCA_002327315.1 Syntrophaceae bacterium UBA2192
ATTACAATGCATACATTAGATGACAATAGATGTCAAGGAATGAGGATATGCGGGTCAACCTTGACGTCGGCACGGTT
Source organism: Syntrophaceae bacterium UBA2192 (assembly GCA_002327315.1). GTDB lineage: Bacteria > Desulfobacterota > Syntrophia > Syntrophales > UBA2192 > UBA2192. The sequence continues at coordinate 78 of DCVI01000044.1, forward strand.
AAGGAGGAAGGGAGCCTGTCTGCGGTTTATCGATTCAAATCCGAGAACGTGGAAGGAGAACAGGAGATGACGACGGCCTTTGTGAAGACGTTCAGCGTCCGCTGGGGCGATATGGATTTCAACGCCCACATGAAGAACACAGCCTACCTCGATATCTCCGGGGATGTGCGGATGATGTACTTCGCGGAGAACGGCTTCCCCATGAGCGAGTTCGTGCGGCTCAAGGTGGGGCCGGTCGTGATGCGAGACGAGATCGATTACTTTCGTGAACTTCGGCTGCTCGAGCCCATCAGCGTCAACCTGACCCTGGCGGGACTGAGCGAGGATGCCTCGCGGTTCTATCTGCGCAATGAATTTTTCAGGGAAGACGGCAAGTGCGCCGCCCGCGTCACCAGCATGGGCGGGTGGATGGACCTGGCCGCCCGGAAGCTGACGACACCTCCGGTCAAGCTGGCCGAGGTTCTCCATGCCCTGGTGAAAAGCGACGATTTCCAGGCCCTGGACTCCAGCATCCGCAAGGCAAAATAAACTGGCAGGGACGACTATAGACTGCCATCCCGATGCAGGTTATTTAATGATCCGGCCCGAAAGTTGCAATCCTCCTGTTTATTACCTTACAGAGGGAATCTGCCATGAAACACGTCTGCCGCCTGTTGACCTTTGTTTTCACGATGCTCTTTATCCTGAACTGCGGCTCCGGCAGCCCCGCGCCCAAAGCCAAGGACGTGCCACAGGGCCGGGCTGAGACCAAGGTGGTCGAGGGTGCAAGCGCTGCAGGTTATAACGGAAGCCAGATGCGTAAAAAAATTGACAAAGTTCTCGATCAAAACGACGAGCGAAACAAGGAAATCGAAAAGGGCGCCGCCGCGGCCGCGTCCAAGTAATCGAACGGCCACAAAAAAGGTCCGGAGCCATCGCCCCGGGCCTTTTTCTTTTCTTTCACTAGCCACTGATCACTGGCCACTGGCCACTGGCCACTGCTTTTTATTCCCCTTCGTCAAAGGTCTCGGCCTTCTTTTCGCGCTTCACCGGGCCCTTGCCCGTCAGGCTTGCCGGGGCCGGGACGGGCACGTCGACGGGCTTGACGACCCTTGCCGTCACATTCTTCGTCTTGAAGACGGAAAGCTTGTCGAAGATGAAGAGAAACTTGTCTTCCAACTCCTTGCCGATGCCCTTCAGGACATTGGGCGGCAGGTTCCACATGTCCTTTTTGAAGGGGCCGAAGCCCTTTTTGCGGGTCTTGTAGATGAACTGCTCGTCGGTGTCCTTGGCGCCCTTCTCGCCTGCCAGGTCCCTGCGGATATAGTCGTAGATCTTCTCGCGAAGCGGCCCCGGGAAGAAGGTGCTGTCGTAGATCATATTCTGGAAGGCTGTAGCCAGGTGCACTTCGGCGGTGCCGCGCTTCGGGAAGTTGTCGAAGGCCTCGTCGGGCAGGGTCGAGGCCCCGTGCTGGACGGCGCCCGACATGCCGTACTCTTTCCGGGCCGCCTCGGAGAGGGTCTGCAGGGTGTCAAAGTCGAGCTTCACCTTGGCGATGCTTCCGTCGGGTAGGACCACGCCGCCGTGGGAGGTGCCCGTCTGTACACTGATCTTGCTGATCCCCTTGAGACCTTTGCCGCGCTTTGTCAGCTCCTTCAGGTAGCCGCCCATGAAGGCCCGGAGCTCCCCGACGGTGCTGTTCTTGCTGCCCACCTCTCCGATCTCGCCGCCCACGGAGACCTCGACGCCCTTGGGCTGGATCTGGCGGATGAAGGCCGTGATGTCGGCGGCAATGGTGAAGTTGTTTCGCTGCTGCTCTTCCTCGGTGGGCTTGCTCAGGTCCACCACGGTGGAGGAGTCGATGTCGATGTTGTAGAACCCGGCCTCGATGGCCTCGCGGATGAGTTCTTTCACGGAGTCCACTTCCTTCTGCGGCTCCACGGCGAATTTTTTCACGCCGATCTGGAAGTGATCGCCCTGCAGGAAAAGGGGCCCCCGCCAGCCCGTCTTGATGGCTGCGGCCGTGATGGCGCAGGCGTATTCGGAGGGGCGCTGCTCCGTGTAGCCGATCTCGGAGCGGGCGATCTCGAAGATGATGGGCCCGACGCTGCCCTTGAGGCCCGCACGGAAGATGGCCTGGGCCGTCTCATAGGTGAGGCCGCGGATGTTGATCGCGGGCACGGTGAAACCCTTTACCTCACTCCGGCCCATGGCCTCGTAGAGCGGCTGGATGGAGGAGGGCAGCACGCCGAGCTTGACGCCCGCCCTGCGGATGAGCCAGCGGGCGGCCTGCTTGACCCCCTCATCGTCCGACAGCACGGCCGAGTAGACGAGGTGGTCGATGAGCGATCCGCGAAGTTTCGCCTCGTCGAGGACCCGGACATTGTCCCTTTCTATCTTCAGGATGCCTTCGATCGCCCGTCTCAGCTGGTCGATGCTGCTAAAGAGCATGAATCCCCCTTTGTGGGTGATGGATGAACATTCACCCTCACCCCGACCCTCTCCCCTCAAGGGAGAGGGAGACTGAATGGTGTATCGTGTCTTAGGCCAGGGATTCCCTTGCCTTCTCCACCTCGTAGCGGCTTCCGATGTAGATCGGCGCGCGGTGGTTGAGGCTTTCGGGCTTGATGGCCAGGATGTCCTGCTTGCCGTCGGTGGCCATGCCCCCGGCCTGTTCAGCCAGGAAGGCCATGGGCTGAAGCTCGAAGATGAGTCGGAGCTTTCCCTTTTCATCCTTTGTCGTGCCGGGGTATGTGAAAACGCCCCCCCGCTTGATCAGAATCTGGTTGATGTCGGGGACGAACCCGCCGCTGTAGCGCAACTTGTAGCCCTCGTTTTCCAGGATCTCGACAAACTTGAGATGCCCGGGGAGCCATTCCTTGCGAAGCGCCCCGAGGCTGTAGATGGAACCCTTCTCGTCGAGGGTGATGTTTTCCTCCGAGAGAACATATTCGCCCTCGCGGTTGAGGACGAACTCGTGGGCGCCCTTGCCCGCCGAGTAGACCATCGTGATAAGCGGCCCGTAAGTGATGTACATGGCACCCACCATGGTCTTGCGGCCCTCGGCGGCAAGCGGCGAGTCCTTGTGGATGCCGATGATCGTTCCTATTGCAAGATTCGTGTCCACGAGCGATGATCCGTCGAGGGGGTCTGCCGTGACGTAGTACTTGCTCGATGGGGCCTCGAAGGCGACGATGCGGTCCAGCTCCTCGGACAAGTAGGCTTTCACGAACCCCGAGTACTGGAGCTGGTTCTGGAGAATAATGTCGGCGCTCTTGTCGAGGGCGAGCTGCTCGTCTCCGTGGATGTTGCGCAGGCCCGCCAACTTGCGGTTCGATTCGTGGATCTTGGCCGAGATGTATTTCCCCGTGATCGCGATCTGCCAGATGAGCCGCCTCAGGTCCATCTCGATGCCCGCCATCCACATGTGACGGCGCAGATCGACGATGAATTGCGAGTAGTCCGATATGTTTCTGGAATTATTTGCCATGGGCCGTTCCTCTCATTCAAGTCTCCCGGATGTTAAACAATTCGCGGCCTTTTTGACAAGGAAATTCTGTCTTTGAGGCCGCAGTTTCGGGCTCGTGCGAATTGTGATATAGGGTAACAAAAGGGAGAATGCCATGGCGCTTTCGGAATTCACCCTGAAGCTGGTGGAAAAGAAACTCGGAGACTACTGCCGGGGGCGGGTCCACGAGGCGTTGTGCCACCGCGTGCGGATCGGCTATGCCATCGAGGGCGAGCTTGTGACGCTCTTCGAGGAGCGCCGCGGGCTGCTGGACCCCGAAAAATGGGTCCGGCTGGACATGGCCCGCTTCCGGTTCGACCCACGGACGAAAAAGTGGAGCCTCTACTACGTGGACACCGACTCGGTCTGGCACAGCTACTACCTGAAACCGAGAGCGGATTTCGAGATTTTTTTGAGAGAAATCGATGATGATCCCGTCCGCGTCTTCTGGTGGGGCCAGGGCTAAGCGCCTGCCCGCACCGGGAGACCCTTTCATAACACTCGAAGATGTGACCGTGCGCGTCAGGGACCGGTTCATCCTGTCCGGCACTTCCTGGGCGATCCGTACCGGCGAGAGTTGGGCCATCTTGGGCGCCAACGGTGCCGGGAAGTCGTCGCTTGCCCGGGTCCTCATGGACGACGTGCCGACTTCGCAGGGAACGGTTACGCGCCACCACCCCGATGCGGCCCGCGACCGCATCGGCTGGGTCTCTCCCGAGCTGCAGGAGTGGCTTCTCGGTGTGGAGGAAAACCGCGTTGAAGAAGGCGGCTGCGCCGGAAGGGACGGCGAGCCCGAAACGGCCCGCGAGACGATCCTCTCGGGCAGCCCGCCCGGCATCGACGGCGCCCGCGCATATCGCAAGATCGTGAATCGGCTCGGGATCGGCTATCTTCAAGACAGACCCATGCGCCACCTCTCGACGGGCGAGATGCGCAAGGTGCTCATCGCCCGGGCCATGATGAAGTCCCCGCGGCTTGTCGTCCTCGACGAGCCCTTTGGCGGGATCGACGCCGACTCGCGCGAAGAGCTCCTCTCTCTTTTCAACAGCCTGATCAAAGGGGGCGTCCAGCTTGTCCTGGTGAGCCACCGCGCCGACGAGATCCCTGCGGCAATCGGCCATGTCCTGTGCGTGAAGGACTGCCGCGTGGTCCTCCAGGGAAGGCGCGAGGAAGTCCTTGCCGGCTGGCAGCGGATGAGCGACGATGACGAGCGGCCCGCGATATGCCTTCCCCGGGAGAAAACACGGGAAACGGAAGCGCCCGAAATCCTGGTCGAGATGAAGGGGGTGACGGTAAAGTTCGCCGATGTCACCATCCTCGACGGCCTGGATTGGACGGTGAGGCGCGGCGAGAACTGGGCCGTGCTGGGCCCAAACGGGTCGGGCAAGACAACCCTTCTGAGTCTCATCACCGGCGACAATCTCCAGGGCTACGCCAACGAGATCCGGCTCTTCGGCATGCTCAAAGGATCCGGCGAGTCGCTCTGGGATATCCGGGAAAAGATCGGTGTGGTCTCATCGGAGTTGCAGGTGCGTTACCGCAAGGGGATCCAGGTCCGGGACGTGGTGGCCTCGGGGCTTTTCGATTCCATCGGTCTTTTCCGCCGCCTGAGCCCGGAGGATCGCCGGATGGTGGAGGACTGGATGGACCTCCTGGGCATCCTGCCCATGGCGGAACGGGCTTTCGAAGGGCTCTCCTACGGGGAGCGGCGTATGGCGCTCATTGCCCGGGCGATGGTGAAGTCGCCCCTGCTGCTCATTCTCGACGAGCCCTGCCAGGGGCTGGACCCGGCAAACCGCAGGAAGATGCTGAAGCTGATCGACCGTATCGGCGCCGGGACCGGCACCCGGATCGTTTACGTGAGCCACTACGCCGACGAGATGCCCTCGTGCATCAACCGGGTGCTGCGCCTGGATCGATTGGGATCGGGGGGGAAAGAACCGTGCTGATCGAGGACCGGAAAGTCTGGCGCTGCGTTGGATGCGGCTTCTGTTGCGCGCATCAGAGGTGCACCTTCGGGGTGGCAAGGCACCCGGAGGCGCAGACCGGCCTGTGCCCGGAGCTCGAGTGGACAGGCCATCGCTACGTCTGCCGCCTCATGATGCAGCCCGGGCAGATGGCCGACATGGTGAAGCAGGAGCTGCGCTCGGGCGAGGGCTGCGTTTCCTTCAACAACCCCTGGCGCAAAGACGTCCGCGAGCGCACTCCCGAGGAGGCGAAGGCTGCCGGCACAAAAAAATAAAGAAGTGTCTAAGTGCATAAGTGTCTAAGTGTTTGAGTGATGGAAAAAAG
>DCVI01000197.1:0-12030 GCA_002327315.1 Syntrophaceae bacterium UBA2192
ATCACGATCCCCATCTCGAGCAACCGGTCGCGGATTTCATCGGCTTCTTTCCATCGCCGGGTCCTTCGCATTTCGTTTCTTTGCCCGATGAGGCGCTGCGCCTCGACACCGAGTTGCTCCTCGTCGAAGTCCATGACGGCGAGCACCGAGTCGATCGTCTTGAGGACCTCCAGGATCTTATCGCGCTCCTTTTCGCTGAAGGCGCTGCGGGCCAGCGGCGCGCTCACCCGCTTGACGAAGCCGAACAGGACGGCGAGGGCCGCCGAAATGTTCAGATCGTCGTCCATGGCCTCTGCAAACCTGTGCCGGAGATCGTAGACGAACTGGTCCGTGTCGGGGCAGCCTGCGCCCGGCGTGAAGTGGATGAGCCGCTGGACGAATTCGTTGAGCTTCTCCACGGTGTTCTTCGCAGTCTCCATGGCGCCGGGAGAGAAGTTCAGCGGTTTCCGGTAGTGCGACGAGAGCAGGAAATAGCGGATCTCGCTTCCCCGGTAGCCCTGCTGGACCAGGCCTGCAACGGTGAGGATGTTGCCCAGCGAGCGCGACATCTTCTTTCCCTCGACCATCACGAGATCCGTGTTGATCCAGTAGTTGGCGGGGGGCTTTCCCGTGGCGGCTTTCCCGATGGCGAGCACGTTCTCGCAGTGCGGGAAGACGATGTCGGAACCGCTCGCATGGATGTCGAAGGTGTCGCCGAGGAGTTTCATGGACAGGGCCGCACAGGCCAGGTGCCAGCTCGGCCGCACGTTCCCCCAGCGGGTCTTGTAGTAGATCCCCTTCTTGAGCTCCGCGAGTGTGGAGCGCTTGAGCAGCGTGAAGTCGACGGGGCTGTCCTTTTCGTATTCGTCGAGCTCCGGGGTCTTGCCGGACTTCACCTTGCCGAGATCCACGTTGGAGAGCTTGCCGTAGTCCTCGAGCTTGGAGATGTCGAAGTAGACGGAGCGGAGCTTTTCGTAGGCGTAGCCCCTCTCGACGAGCTTCTCCACGAGGCCGAGCATCGCTTCCACGTTTTCCTGCGCGCTCGGGTAGGACACGTCGCTGCGGATCCGGAGCGTTCCGGCCTCCCGGAGGAAGTCGCCGAAGGCCCGCTTCGTGAATTCGCCGTGTTCCAGTCCCGCGCGCTCGGCTTCGGCAATCGTCTTGTCCGTGAGATCGACGATGTTGGTCGTGTGCTTGACCTTGTAGCCCTTGAACCCCAGATACCGGACGATCAGGTCGGAGACGACAAAGCGCCGGTAGCTGCCGAGATGCGGCACGAGGTGGATCGAGGGGCCGGAGGACGTCATCCGGACCTCCTCGGCACGGATGGGCTGAAAGAATTCCTTCTGCCTGGTTCGAACGTTGTAAACCCGGAGCGTCGACTTCTCCTTGTCGGCAAAGAGCTCCGTCGAGAGATAGCGCTCGGCGCTGTCGGGGAGGATGACGACGATGAGTCCCTCGTTGAGCTCCTTCGCCTTCTCGACGGCCACGTGCATGGCCGCCCCGCAGCTCATCCCGGCGAAAATCCCCTCCTCCCGCAGAAGCCGCCGGGCCATCTCGTAGGCGTCCTCGTCGAGGATGTTCACCTTCTCGTCGAGGCGGCTTCGGTCGAAGATCCCCGGCCGGTAGGATTCCTTCATGTTCTTGAGGCCCTGGATCTTGTGGCCCATGTAGGGCTCGACGCCGACGATCCGGATGTCGGGGTTGTATTCCTTGAGGCGCCTCGCGCAGCCCATAATCGTCCCCGAGGTGCCGAGGGTGGCCACGAACAGGGTGATCTTCCCCCCGGTCTGCTGCCAGATCTCCACGGCCGTGCCGTGATAGTGGGAGGCGATGTTGTCCTCGTTGTTGAACTGATCGACGAGGAAGTACTTGTCGGGGTTTTCCCGCATGATGGAATAGGCTTCCTCGATGGCGCCGTCGGTCCCGAGGGCAGCGGGTGTGAACCGGAGCTCCGCGCCGAGGGCCTTGAGGATCTTCTTGCGCTCCTCGCTGGCCGACTCGGACAGGGTGAGGCACAGGCGGTAGCCCTTGGCGGCGGCCACCATGGCAAGCCCGATTCCCGTGTTGCCGCTCGTCGCTTCGAGGATGATCCTGTCGTGCGTGAGCTCGCCTCGCTCCTCGGCCTTCTCGATCATGTACAGGGCCGGCCGGTCCTTGACGGACCCTCCCGGGTTGAAGCTCTCGAGCTTCGCGTAGATTTTCACATTCTTGTTGGGGTTGAGTTTGCGGATCTCGACGAGCGGCGTGTTGCCGATGGTCTTGAGAACCCCCTCGAATAGTTCCCTCATGTCACCCCTCTACGAAAAAAGGGGTCGATCGTCACCGACCCCGGTGGTGCATCCTTGCTCGGCCCAGCCAGAACAATGCGAAGCGAGGAAGTTATGAAGAGCGGAAGTCAGGAGTCGATCGAAGATTTCTTCTTGTCCGCTCTTCCTCGCTTCTGCTCTTCCTAACCTCGGTCCGGCGGGCCGCCGCGCAGCAGCGCTTCTGCCTCATATTCAGGCGGGTCAATAATACCCAGATGCAAGGCCCCTGTAAAAAATTACGAAGTTAGGAAGTTAAGAAGAGCGGAAGAGCGGAGTCGATCGAAGATTTCTTCTTGTCCGCTCTTCCTCACTTCTGCTCTTCCGATCTTCTGCCCGACGGGCCGCCGCACAGCGGCGCTAGCTGTCGAGCTTGGGCACGGGTATCTTCACAAACTCCACGCCCTCTTCGCGAAGCGTTTCTTCCTCCTTGTCCGTCGTGACCCCGCGGATGTTGCGTTTGCCTTCCTCCCCGCGGTGGATCTTCAGGGCCACCTCGGCGAATCGCTCACCCACGTCATCGAAATTTTTCGAAACGAAGTCGTGAACCATCTCCAGCATTTTCATCGGGGAGACGTCGGTCAGGTTCGCCTTGCGCTCTTTCAGCTCGCGGCTCTTGCCCATGACGGCAATCGAGGAAGGCACCATGGCCACCTCCGCACTGCCGCACAACGGGCAGGTGATGAGCCTCTGCGCCTTCTGCTGTTCGAAAGCGGCCAGATCCTTGAACCAGCCCTCGAATTTGTGCTGCTTGTCGCACTTGAGATCGTAGATGATCACGATACGCTGTCTCCGTAAGAACTTTCTACGGGCCTGACCCGGTCCTGCTTTGAATGAAATCATCGGGGCCTGCTGCACAAGCCTGTTCATCAATCCCCTAGAGGCTTAGTAGCAAAAAACAATGGACTTTTAAAGACAAATTATATATCTTTGCCGCGTCGGGATGTGGCCCAGCCTGGTAGGGCACTGCGTTCGGGACGCAGGAGTCGCGCGTTCGAATCGCGCCATCCCGACCATTTTTTTGCCCACTAAAAAGCCCCCGTCCGGAATTTTCCGGCGGGGGCTTTTTGTGCGCTGTGCGGTGTTTGATCTTTTCCTGTTTTTGTCTTCGCCTTAAGCCCTTTGCCTTACGCCTTTAGCCTGTCTCTATCCGACAACCGAGCCGAGTTGGAATATCGGCAGATACATCGCCACGATAATACCACCGACGACGCCGCCCAGGAAGACCATGAGAAGGGGCTCGAGCATGGACGTCAAGGCGCTGACGGCCGTCTCCACCTCGTCGTCGTAGAAGTCGGCGATCTTGGTGAGCATGGAGTCGAGGGACCCTGTCGCCTCGCCGACGGCGATCATCTGGACCACCATGGGAGGAAAGACGCTCGTTGCGGCGAGCGGCTCGGCAATCGTCTTGCCTTCGCTGATGTTCTTTCGCGTCTCCATGAGGGCCTTCTCGACGACCTTGTTGCCGGCGGTGCGGCTCACGATCTCGAGCCCGTCGAGAATGGGTACGCCGCTGGAGATCAGGGTGGAGAGCGTCCGCGTGAACTTGGCAATGGCCACCTTCCTCATGAGCGGGCCGATCACGGGGGGTTTGAGAATAAACCGGTCGAAAAGATACCCCCCCTTATCCGTCTTGTAGAAGCGGACCAGAAGCACGATAACCGCAACGAGTGCAGCCACGATATAGAGGGCATTGATCGTGATGAAGTTGCTGAGATCGATAAGGAACTGCGTCAGGAAAGGAAGCTCCTTCCCCATCCCGGCGAAGATGCTCTGGAAGACGGGCACGACCTTGACGAGCAGCAGGGTGATGACGGCAAACGAGATGAATAGAACGACGGCCGGGTAGGTCATGGCTCCCTTGACCTTGCGTTGCAGCTTCATGGACTTTTCCAGGTAGGTGGCCAGACGGCTCAGGATCGTGTCGAGAATACCACCGGCCTCGCCTGCGGCGATCATGTTGGTAAAGAGATCGTTGAAGACCTTCGGGTGTTTTCGCAGGGCGTCCGTAAGGGTGGAGCCCCCCTCGATGTCTTCCTTGATGGAGCGGATGATCCGGGCAAAGGACTGGTTCTGTTCCTGGGCGGCCAGGATGTCGAGGCACTGGATGAGCGGAAGACCTGCGCCGATCATCGTCGAGAACTGGCGGGAAAAAACGACGACCTCCTTCCCCTTGACGCCCCCCTGGAAGGGGATCATTTCCAGGAGATCTTTCGGCTTTTCCTTTACGCGGGTCGGTTTGAGACCCTGCCTGCGGAGTTGTGTGCGAATGGCCGCTTCATTGATGGCTTCCGATTCTCCTTTTTTGACCTCGCCGGCCCTTCCCTGGGCTACCCAAACGTAAACTGCCATAATCGTTCTCCTCGATTCATCAAGTGCTTCAGGCTTTTGCCGGACGTCGCAAAAAATTCGCGATGTCGCACATGCCCCACCTTTCTTATCATCGGCATTTTTCCGGATTTCTTAATCCCGATCTGCCGTGTTATGCAGGGCAAGGGTGTGTGCTGCAAAGTGAAGCAAAATCGGTGCCATGGGGTGGAAACGGGCAGGTGTCAGCGAGAAAGGGCGCTGCGGCGTATTTCATGAAGCAGGATCCCGGCGGCGACGGAGACGTTCAGGGAGTCGATACGGCCGAAGAGGGGGATGGAAAGCAGCACATCGCAGTGCTTGCGCACCAGCGGCCTGATCCCCTTGCCTTCGCTGCCCATGACGAGACCCACGTTTCCCTCGAAGCGGACCGATCCGGCATCGCAGTCCGAGGAGGCATCGGTGCCGTAGATCCAGAATCCATTTTCCTTCATAAATACAATGGCTTGGGTGATATTTACGACCCGGGAAACCGGGATGTGACCGGCTGCACCGGCAGAGGCCTTGATGACGGCGGGGGTGATCCCGGCGGCGCGGTCGCGGGGGATGACGACCCCGTTGGCGCCGAAGCAGTGGGCCGTGCGGATGAGGGAGCCGAGGTTCTGGGGGTCCTCGATCCCGTCGAGCAGAAGGACGAGGTTCGCGGGAAAGGCGGGATGACGGTTTGCGACGATCTCCTCGAGGCTCGCGTAGGCAAACTCTCCACAAAGGCACAGCACGCCCTGGTGGGCGGTGGTGCCTGCCTGGCGGTCTAGGGCTTCCCGCCCGCGAACCTCCACCGCAATGCCCCGGGCCGATGCCAGCCCGAGAATCTTTTTCACATCCTCGCCTTTCCGCCCCTCGGCGAGAATGATTTTCCGGACGTTGCCGCCCTCGCTCCTGAGGATCTCCGAGACGGGATTGATGCCGTAGATGACCTGCATAGGCAAGTGACCAGTGACCGGTGGAAGAGGGATTCAGGATTCAGGATTCCGGACTCGGAAAGTCCTTCACACGCTACCCGCTACACGCGACACGCTTCTGTGACAGGACGGGATAGACCGGATAGACAGAATAGACGGAATAGACAATATTATTTCCGGTCCGCCAGGCCCAGGGCGATCTCCTCGACGATTCGGTCGGCCGCCTCGACGGGGTCCTTCGCCAGCCGGATGGGCCGGCCCACAACGATGTAGTCGGCGCCGTTGCGGATCGCCTCGCGGGGGGTGTCGATCCGTTTCTGGTCGTCTTTCTCCATCTCGCCGCCCAGGCGGATGCCGGGGGTTACGATGGCAAAATCGGGGCCGCAGCTCCCGCGGATCGACAGGATATCCTGGGGCGAGGCCACCACACCGCCAACGCCGGCGCGGCATGCCACGGCCGCAAGATGTGCCGCAAGCCCCTGCGTCGTCTGGTGAAACCCGAGTTCGAAGAGGTCCCGGTCGTTGAGACTGGTCAGTACCGTAACGGCCAGGATGAGGGGCTTTTCCACTCCGGCCTCGCGGGCCGACTTTTCCGCGGCCGAGACGGTCTTCTCCATCATCTCCCGCCCCCCGAGGGCGTGGACATTGAACATGGCAACGCCGAGCTTCACGGCCCCCTCGGCGGCCTTGGCGACCGTATTGGGAATGTCGTGAAACTTGAGATCGAGAAAGACCCGTCCCCCCAGGTCCTGGATCCGGCGGACAATCGCGGGCCCGAAGTGGGTAAAGGCCTCCTTGCCGACCTTGCAGACCCCGATGTGGTCCCGAAGGCGCTCGACCCAATGCAGGGTCTCGTCGATGCCGTCGCCCATGTCCAGGGCAAAGATGAGGCGCGAACGGGCCTCCTTACTCGGAATCGTCCTCATCGCCGATGAACCCCATCTCGTCGCCGATCTGCCTCGCCTGTTCCTCAACCCGGTCCAGGAGCTCCGGATGGGAATACCTCACCTTGGCCGCAGCCACCTCGCGCAGTGCCGTGACCACGGGTTTGTTGTCCCGATTTTCCACCAGGATCTGCGATCCCTTGAGAATCTGGCGGGTCCGCTGACCTGCCAGGATCACGAGGGCGAACCGGTTTCTTGCCTCTTTCAGTGCATCTTCAACGGTAACTCTTGCCATATTTATATGCCTCCCGATCGTTCAAAGAAAGGTTTTATCTTCACCATCATGCGTTCACGCCTGCACGTTTCCGCCACATAGATGGACCGCAGGCGCTCGATGGCCGCATCCAGTTTGTCATTCATAATAATGTAATCATACCACACGATCTCGCGAATCTCACTGAGCGCGTTATCGAACCGCCGGCGGATCGTCTCCTCCGTCTCGGATCCTCTTCCCCGGAGGCGCCGCTCGAGTTCCTCGATGGACGGGGGGATGACGAAGACGAAAATGCCCCCCGGCCTGGCCTTTTTCAGCGCCCGGGCCCCGCGCGTGTCCACATCCAGCAGCAGATCGTGGCCGTCCCTGAGGGCCGCCTCCATGGTTTCCCGGGAGGTCCCGTAGAGCTGACCGAAATTCTCGGCCCACTCGATCAGGTCGCCGCGGTCGATCCGGTCGCGAAATTCCGCCTCGGTGACGAAGTGGTAATCCTTTCCGTCCGCTTCCGTGGGCCGGGGCGGCCGCGTGGTGAGGGACACGGAAAATCGAAGCTGCGGAAATCTCTCCAGCAGGGCTTTGCAGACGGAGGTCTTGCCCGATCCCGAGGGACCCGTCACCGCGATGAACATCCCTTCCATGGGCAAGCGCTCACTCGACATTCTGGGCCTGCTCCCTCAGCTTGGCCAGTTCGCTCTTGAGTTCGATGACATCCTGCCCAATGGAGATGTCGTTGCTCTTCGACCCGAGGGTGTTCACCTCCCGGCCCATCTCCTGGAGCAGGAAATCGAGCTTGCGCCCGATGGCCTCAGGGCTCTGGAGGAGCTTCTCCATCTGGGCGATGTGGCTCTCGAATCGCACGATCTCCTCGGTGACGTCGCTCTTCTCCGCAAGGAGGGCCACCTCCTGGCTCAGGCGCACGGGGTCCATTTCGAGGCCGTCCGTCAGTTCGCGGATCCGCTCCTGGAGCCGCTGCTTGTACTCCAGGACGGTCCGGGGCGCCCGGGCCTTCGCCGAGCCGAGATGTCGCGTCAAGGTGTCGAGCCGCTCCAGAAAGTCCTTTTTCAGGGCTTCGCCTTCCACCCTGCGCATCCGGATGAGGGCATCGATGGCCTCATCGAGGGTCTTCTGGAGCCCCCCCCAGGCCACCGCCGGATCGAAACGGGTCTCCGAGGGGATGAAGATCTCCTTGAACCGGACGAGGGTCCTCAGCTCGATTTCTTCCTTGAGGTTCAGTTCCTCTTTGATCCTCACGAGCAGGGAATGGTAATTCCTGAGCAGAGGCACGTTGAGGCCGTACTGGACCCCGTTGTCCGGACCCGACTCCACATCGGCCTGGATGCTGATCTCGATGCGCCCGCGGAAGATCCGCTCGCCCACCCTTTTCTTGATGTCCACTTCCAGAGAGGAGAGGACATTGGGCAGGCGGGTGATGATCTCGACGTAGCGATGGTTGAGCGACTTGATTTCGATCATCCACTTGCGCCCTTCGATCTGTGCTTCCGCCCTGCCGTAACCGGTCATGCTGAGCATGGGTTAACTCCCGGCTAAAGGCAAAAGGCTTATGGCTTATGGCAAAAAAGAAATAAAAAATCCTCGTTCAAAATTGCCTTACGCCATTCGCCTTAAGCCTTATGCCTGTTTTTTAACTGAATCATGTATCTTCTTCGCAGCCCGTTTAGCATCCCGATCGTCTGCTCCGAGCGGTAGTCGGGATAGGTCCACTCGAGGGGCCGGTAGGATTCCTTCCGGTACTCCAGCGTCAGGTCTGCGTAGATGCCCTGCCCGATGTACGGCCTGTGGGAAAAGCCCTTCCCTGTGGCAAGAATGAAATGCTGTTTTGCCAGGTAACCCGGGTCAATGTTGACCCGCCTTGCCCCGCCCCCGGAGAGCTGCCCCTCCAGTGCGTTTGTCTCAAGCTTGATTGCCGGAAGTTCTTCCGGCCGGATCAGTCCGTCAAAAGAGACGAAACGCCGGACGAGGGTCGGACCCATCTCGGCGGCGTAATAGTCCGTGTATGCGAAAGGGAGGATCTCACTCACATAGTCGGGATCCCCATGGCGCTTCGCCAATTCCCGGATGACCGCCTCCAGCAGGCCCGTATCACCGGCGAGCACGCTCACGAACAACTTCACCGGCTCAGGAATGCGCGGCTTGCTCAACTCCCTCTCTACCTCGTCTATACCCTGTTCCTCTTTTTAAGCCCGGCTGCGGTGCCGCGCGAGGCTGCAGGCCACAGGCTACAGAAAAAGGACCCGCAAACTTGCTTGTTCTGTTGCCTGTAGCCTGTAGCCTGTTGCCTATACCACCCGTTTGAGTTCCGCCGGCGACACCGTGGCCGTGCCGATCTTGCCCACGACGACCCCTGCCGCCTTGTTGGCCATGTAGGCCGCTTCCCGGAATGAGGCCCCGGAGGCAAGCGACAGGGCAAAAATACCGATCACTGTATCCCCCGCGCCGGTCACATCGAACACTTCCTTCGCCTCGGCGGGGATGTGAAAATCCCGGCCCCCGCGCTCGAAAAGGTCCATGCCGGCCTCGCCGCGCGTGATGAGGACCGCCTGGAACCCGTATTGTTTCAGGATTTCCCGGCCGATGCGGGCGATCTCGGCCCGTCGGCCCTCGTTGAGCTCGTGGGTGTTTTCGACGCCCGCTGCGCGGCCCGCCTCGTGGTGGTTGGGCGTGATCACGTCGAAGTCCCTGTATACCGTGAAGTCGTTTCGCTTCGGGTCCACGCAGACGGGGATGCGGCGGCCCGAAACGGCCCGGCGGATCCCGTCGAGAAGGCTCTCCGAGACGATCCCCTTGTTGTAATCGGAGATCACGATGGCCTGAAGCTCATCCAGGATGGACGTTACATACCGGACGATGCGGTCGACGCTGCCGGGCTGGACGGCGTGCCGGCTCTCCCGGTCGTAACGGACCATCTGCTGCCCGTGTGCGACGATCCTCGTTTTCACCGTCGTGGGCCTCTCACCCTCCCGGACCAGCCCGCCCGTATCGACATTCATCTGCTGCAGCTTTGCCTCGAGCCAGTCGCCCATCCCGTCGGAGCCGATGATCCCTGCCACGGCAACGGTGCCGCCAATGGCGTGGATGTTGCTCACCACGTTTCCCGACCCGCCCATCATGAGGTTCTCCTTCGTCACCTCCACGACGGGGACAGGGGCCTCGGGCGAGATCCGGGAGACCTTTCCCCAGATGAAGTGATCCACCATGAGATCGCCGATGACGAGCACCCTAGAGGAGGGGTACTGACCGATGATCTCCAGGGCGCGCTTGCGATTGACCGGCCTCTTTATCGTTCTATCCACTGCCTCTTACATCCTTAATACGGTGCCTGGAAACAAAGCCCCCACATGCCATCACGAAGTGAGGAAGTGATGAAGAGCGGAAGCTCGGCGTGGAGGAAAGATTCTTTTCCTGTCCGCTCTTCCTCACTTCTGCTCTTCCGCTCTTCGCTGTGATCCCGCTCCGCTCATGACGAAGACACTGACCGGGACACCTCTCCGCACGGCGGAGGGCTACTGCACCTTTTTCCGGAAGTACGGCAACACCCGCTGTAATCCCTCGTCCAGGGAAACCTGCGGCTCCCAGCCGAGCAGGCGCTTTGCCTTGCCGATGTCGGGCCGCCTGACCTTCGGGTCGTCCTCGGGCAGGGATCGATATACGATCCGGCTCCTCGAGCCGGTGAGCCCCAGGATCCGGTGCGCCAGCTCCAGAAGGGTGATCTCGTCGGGGTTGCCCAGGTTGACCGGGTAAACCTCTCCGGAAGAAAGAAGCCGGCAGATGCCCTCGACCAGATCGTCGACGTAGCAGAAGCTCCGGGTCTGGGTTCCGTCCCCAAAAACGGTCAGGTCCTCGCCCCTGAGAGCCTGGCCCATGAATGCGGGAAGCGCCCGCCCGTCCTCGAGTCGCATCCGGGGACCGTAGGTGTTGAAGATCCGCACGATCCGGGTCTCAACGCCGTGATAGCGGTGATAGGCCATGGTCATGGATTCGGCAAACCGCTTTGCCTCATCATAGACGCCCCGGGGTCCCACGGGATTCACGTTGCCCCAGTAGTCCTCGGTCTGCGGATGGACGAGGGGGTCGCCGTAGCACTCCGAAGTCGAGGCCAGCAGAAACCGGGCCTTCTTGGACAGTGCCAGCCCCAAGGCCTTGTGGGTGCCCAGAGAGCCCACCTTGAGGGTCTGGATGGGCATTCTCAGGTAATCGATCGGGCTTGCAGGCGAGGCAAAGTGAAGAATGTTGTGGAGCTCTCCGTCAACATGGAGATAGTTTGTCACATCGTACTGGATGAAGCTGAACTGCTTCTTCCCCAGCAGGTGCGATATGTTTTCCATATTCCCGGTCGAGAGGTTGTCGATACAGATGACCTCATGACCCTTTTCGATCAGATAATCGCAAAAATGGCTCCCCAGAAAGCCCGCACCGCCTGTGATCAGTGTCCGTTCCATGAAACCGTGAAGCAACCTTCCGATCAACATTATACCTAAAGGAGTGGAATACTATTACTAGATGCCTGTTTTGTCAACGTTTTTCTTCCCAGGGCCCTCCACGCCGGTCCCGTGAGGCGCCCGCGACGGAGCCGCCCCGGGGAGTGCCCGGCCGAAAACATTCTTGACACATCTGTAAAAAAAATATAGTGAAATTCACTTTGTTCCTGCTTGCCGGGGGCAAAAAAAGGATTGCAAATGAGCACTTCCGGGGACCGACGATGGAAGACAGTGAACTTTTCAAGGTGAGACGGGAAAAAGTGGAGGCCCTCGCCGCCTCGGGCGTCGAGACCTACCCCAACGACGCGAAGGTGACCCACCTCTCAAGGCAGATTCTTGACGCCTACGGGCAGATGGACAACGAGGCCCTGGAGAAAGTGGCGGAACGGTTCTCCATCGCCGGGCGGATCATGGCGATCCGGGATTTCGGCAAGGGGGCCTTCATCGCCATCCAGGACCGCAAGGGTCGCATCCAGGCCTTTATCCGCAAGGACAAGGTGGGCGAGGCGGCCTTCGCCCTTTTCAAGAGCCTCGACGTGGGTGATATCGTGCACCTCACCGGCAGGGTCTTCAAGACCCGCACGGGGGAGCTCACCCTCGAGGTCGAGGGGCTTCGGCTTCTCACCAAGTGCCTTCGGCCCCTGCCGGAAAAATGGCACGGCCTGACCGACGTGGAGATCCGCTACCGCCAGCGCTACCTCGACCTCACCGTGAACCCGAAGGTGAAGGAGGTATTCGAGGCGCGCAGCCGGATCATCCAGTTCATCCGCGCGTTCCTGCACGAGCGGGACTTCCTCGAGGTGGAAACCCCCATGATGCAGC
>DCVI01000197.1:12114-21808 GCA_002327315.1 Syntrophaceae bacterium UBA2192
TTCACCATGATGGAATTCTACATGGCCTATGCCACCTACGAGGACCTCATGACGCTCACCGAGGAGCTCATCGCCGGGCTTGTGCGCGAGATCTTCGGGACCTTGAAGATCACCTACCAGGGCACCGAGCTCGACTTCACGCCGCCCTGGGCCCGGGTGACCGTCGGTGAGGCCCTTGTGAAGTACGCCGGCCTCGATCCGGCTTCCCTGGAAGACCGGGGCAAGGCCCTCCAGGAGGCCGAGAGGAGGGGAATCCTTTTCGAAGGAAACCAGCCCCTGGGAAAGATCCTCATGGGCATTTTCGACGAGATCGTGGAGAAAAAGCTCATCGAGCCCACCTTCGTGACCCAGTACCCGCTGGAAGTCTCACCGCTGTCGCGGAAAAACAGCCGCAACCCCGAGTTCGTGGACCGCTTCGAGCTCTACATCCATGGCCGGGAGATCGCCAACGCCTTCTCCGAGCTCAACGACCCCGCGGACCAGAAAAACCGCTTCCTCATGCAGCTCGAGCAGCGCGAAGCCGGGGACGAGGAGGCCCATGGGATGGACGAGGACTACATCATGGCCCTGGAATACGGGATGCCGCCCACGGCGGGCGAAGGGATCGGGATCGACCGCCTGGTGATGCTGCTGACCGACTCCCCGTCGATCCGGGACGTGATCCTCTTCCCCCACCTGCGCCGCCGGGAGACGGGGGAGCAGCCCAAAACGGAAGGTGACGAGGAAACGAAGCGAAGTTAGGAAGATCGGAAGATCAGAAGAGCGGACAGGACCCCATTTTCTTTCTCCTTCCTCGCTTCCTCACTTCCGCGCTTCACAATCAGGGAAGCTTCCGACATCGGGGATAAGACCCCCCGGTCATAAGTCTTGCAAGCCATATAAGGAAGGGTTACACTCCAGCCCGTTATGTCCTACGAATTATTCGTCAGCCTCCGGTACCTCCGGGCCCGGAGGAAACAGGTCTTCGTATCCATCATCACTTTCATCTCCATGGCGGGTATCCTGCTGGGGGTGGCGGCGCTCATCATCGTGCTCGCCGTGATGAATGGCTTCGAAAAGGAGCTTCGAGACAAGATCCTGGGGATCAACGCCCACATCATCCTTATGGAGTACACGGGCCCCATGAAGGACCACGAACGGGTCAAGGCACAGCTCTCCGGCATCCCCGGCGTTGTGGCCTCGACGCCCTTCATCTACACTCAGGCCATGCTCAAGAACGGCGACAGCGTCAGCGGCATCGTGCTGCGGGGCCTCTCGCCGGGGGATGCCCGGGACGTGATCAACCTGGGCCGGATGATGGAAGGACGCCTGGAGAACCTCTCCGTGCAGGGACGCTCGGAGATGCGGCTTCCGAAACCCATGGCCGATGTCCCCGGCATCGTGCTCGGCAAGGAGCTGGCGCGCCACGTGGGCGCCTTCCTCCACGACACGGTCCACATCGTCTCCCCCCAGGGGATCGCAACCCCCATGGGGATGGTGCCGCGGATGAAAAAGTTCGTCGTCGTGGGCATCTTCGAGTCGGGGTTCTACGAGTACGACTCGACGCTGGCCTACATCGCACTGGCCGACAGCCAGGAATTTCTCGGCCTGGGCGACCAGGTCACGGGCATTGAAATCAAGGTCAACGACATCTATCAGGCAAGGGAGATCGCCGGGGCGATCGAGAAAAAACTGGGCTATCCGTACTGGGCGAGGGACTGGATGAAGATGAACCGCAATCTCTTTTCGGCCCTTCGCCTGGAGAAACGGGTGATGTTCATCATCGTGGGCCTCATCGTGCTCGTGGCGGGCTTCAACATCATCTGCACGCTCATCATGGTCGTCATGGAAAAGACAAAGGACATCGCCATCCTCAAGTCCATGGGCGCCTCGGCGAAGAGCATCATGAAAATATTCATGCTCCAGGGGGTCATCATCGGGGGCATCGGGACGCTCCTGGGAACCGTCACGGGGCTCACGATCGCCTGGAACATCGGACCCATCACCCGGTCCATCGAGAATCTCTTCGGGTTCAAGATCCTGCCCGGGGACGTCTACTACCTGAGCGAGCTGCCGGCACTCGTCAACTACGAGGATGTGGCGATCATCGTTGCGGGCAGCCTCCTCGTCAGCCTGTTGGCGACGATCTACCCGGCCCGGAATGCATCCAAACTTGATCCCGCGGAGGCAATCCGGTATGAGTAAGGTGGCGGCCGGCCGGATCGAGATCCGGAATCTCAGCAAGACGTACATGATGGACGGCTCCCGGATCGACGCCCTGAAGGGGGTCAACCTCGACATCGTCCGGGGCGACTCGCTTGCCATCCTTGGAGTCTCGGGGGCTGGAAAGAGCACGCTTCTGCACATCCTGGGGACGCTGGATCACCCGACGGAGGGGAGCTTCCTCTACGACGGCATGAGCATCTTCGAGTGGGACGAGAAAAAGCTGGCGGACTTCCGCAACCGCAAGGTGGGCTTCGTCTTCCAGTTCCACCACCTGCTGCCGGAATTTACGAGCCTCGAGAACACCATGATGCCGGCGCTCATTGCCGGGCTCTCTCGCAGCGAGGCGCGCAGGAAGGCCGAGGCCATCCTCGACGAGGTGGGGCTCGCCGAGCGAAGGATCCACAAGCCCGGGGAGCTCTCGGGCGGCGAGCAGCAGCGGGTGGCCGTGGCAAGGGCNNGGGATCACGCTGATCGTGGTCACCCACAACCAGTCGCTGGCAGACCGCATGGCCCGCTGTATCGGGCTTCGTGACGGAAAAATCGTGAAGGGTGAGTGACATGAAACGATCGGGAAAAACCTTCGCCCTGGCCCTGCTGCTGCTCCTCGCCTGCTTCCTGGTCGCCCCGCTCGAAGCCGCCGCGCAGAGGATCGCCGTCTTCCCCTTCGACATCTACAGCGAACGGGATGCCACGCTTTTGCGAAACGCCATCTACAACAGCATGACCCTGGAGCTCGGCAAGATCCGTACGATCCAGATCGTCCCGCGGGAGCAATTCGCGCCGCTCGTAAGCGGAAAGAAGGCCGACGAGGCGCTGGCGCTCTCCGTCGGAAAGCAGATCCGGGCCGACTACGTGATCGTGGGAAGCCTCACCCAGCTTGGCAACCGCGTGAGCCTCGACGCCAAGGCCGTCACCGTGGAAACGGGCGCCGTGATCGCGGGGCTCTTCGCCCAGGGCGCGGGGATCGAAAACACGGGGGCCTTCGCGACACAGCTCGCCCGGGACATCCTCGCCAGGGTTTCCGGCAAACAGGTTATCGCCCGAATCGATCTGACGGGCAACCGGCGGATCGAGAGCACCGTCATTTACAACGTTCTCAAGGGCGCGAAGGGAAAGATCTTCTCCGAGGAGGACCTCTCGTCCGACATCCGGGCCATCTACCGGACGGGCTACTTCACGGACGTGAAGGCCGATGTGACGGACAGCGACGACGGCAAGGTGATCACCTTCATCCTGGAGGAGCGTCCCTTCGTCAACGAAATCCGGATCAAGGGAAACGATGCCATCAAGGCCGATGACATCCGCGGGGTCCTCTCCTTCAAAATCAAGCAGGCCTACAACCCCGACCGAATCAAGGCCGACACGGACAAGATCAAGGCGCTCTACGACGACAAGGGTTACTACAACGCCGAGATCTCCTTCACGACCGAGAAAGTCAGGGAACGGGACGTCAACGTCATCATCGACATCAAGGAAAACGACCTGCTCTACGTGAAGACCATCGAATTCACGGGCAACCGGGCCTTCACGAACAAGGAACTGAAGGCCCTGCTTGAGACCTCCGAGTGGAGCATCTTCTCCTTCCTCACGGACTCGGGTGTCCTCAAGAAGGAAAAGCTCCGGGAAAGCCTCAACCGGGTGAAGGTCTTCTACATGAACAACGGCTACATCCAGACCCAGGTGGGAGAGCCGGAGATCACACACGACAAGAAATGGATCTATATCCGGATCCCCGTCTCCGAGGGCAGGCAGTTCAAGGTCGGAAAGGTGGAGATCACGGGCGACACCCTCTCGGTCCCCAGGGAGGAACTCCTCGACAAGCTCAACATCAAGAAGAAGGACTACTACGACCGGGAGGCCATTTCGAAAGACCTCGAGTACCTGACGCGGATGACCCACAACGACGGCTATGCCTACGCCGAGATCAACCCCAAGAGCCAAACGATCGAGGCGGAGCAGAAGGTCGACATCGCCTACGACATCCGGAAAGGAAACCTCGTCTACTTCAACCGGATCAACATCACCGGCAACACGAAGACCCGCGACAAGGTCATCCGGCGGCAGCTGATGTTCACGGAAGGGGAGCTCTACAACAGCGACAAACTGAAAACCAGCTATGCCCAGCTCAACCGGCTCCGCTTCTTCGAGGAGGTGAATTTCCAGACGGCCAAGGGGCCCGAGGAGAACCTGACGGACATCAACATCGGCGTCAAGGAGCGCCCCACGGGGATGTTCTCGATCGGCGCCGGCTACAGCGGCCAGGACGGCGCCATGCTCATGGCCCAGATCGCCCAGCAGAACCTCTTCGGCCGGGGACAGAGCCTGAGCCTCCAGGGGGCCATCGGGACGGTAAACAACAGCGTAAACCTGTCTTTTACGGAACCGTACCTTTTCGACCTTCCCCTCTGGATGAAGACCGACATCTGGTCGCTCACACACGAATACGACACGTACAATCTCGCTTCGCAGGGGGCGGGCATCACCTTCGGCTACCCCATCTGGGAGAAGATCACCGGCTATGTCGGGTACCGGTATTCTGTGAACGACGTGAAGGACGTCCTGATCTCGGCCCCCCAGGATGTCAAGGACCAGGCGGGCGTGACGTCCACGAGCGGCATCCTTCTCGCTCTGTCCCGCGACACGACGGACGACACGATGTTCCCGACGACGGGCAGCCGCCGCCGGGCCGATTTCAACCTGGCAGGGACCATTTTTGGCGGCGACAACTCCTACGGGAAATACAATTACGGCGCGTCGTGGTTCTTCAAGGTACCGCCCTTCGGAGAAGACCTCGTCTTCTCGCCCCGGTGGCGCATCGGCTACATCCAGGCCTTCGAGGATAAGGAGATCCCCGTCTACGAGCTCTACCTCCTCGGGGGGCTCAACTCCATCCGGGGCCTAAAGGACGTGGGGGTAACCGACCCCAAAACGGGCTCCGTCATCGGCGGCAACAGGATGCTGCTCTTCAACTTCGAGTTCATCTTCCCCATCCTCAAGAACGCCGGTATGAAGGGGGTCGTTTTCTTCGACACAGGTAACGCCTGGAACAACGAGTACGACCTCGGGGACATGAGGAAAACGGCAGGCGCCGGTATCCGCTGGTACTCGCCTGTCGGGCCGCTGCGCCTCGAGTGGGGCTACGTCCTGGACCCCAAGCCCGGGGAGCCGGCCTACCGCTGGGACTTCACGATGGGATGGACGATGTAAACAATTGGCTTAAGGCGTAAAGCTAACGGCATAAGGGCATTTTGAATAAAATCTTTTTCCTCATGACCCTAAGCCTTAAGCCATTTGCCATTTGCCGTGTTTGATTTGCCAATAACTTTAAAGGAGAACCGTACAATGAAGAAACACATGTACATCACCGGCCTTCTGGCCATTGCCATCGTGTTTGCCCTGTCGGCCACGGAAGCAGCCGCACAGAAGATCGGATTCATCAACATGCGGGCGGTCATGTCTCAATCCGATGCCGGCAAAAAGGCCGAGGTCGAACTCAAGAAGGTCATGGAGAAAAAGAAGGCCGATATCGCAAAGAAGGAAGACGAACTCAAGAAGATGAAGGACGAGATCGAGAAGCAGAAATCGGTGCTCTCGGCGGAGGCCTACCGGGAAAAGGAGTCGAACTACCAGGTCAAGTTCCGCGACTACCAGCGGCAGGTCCAGGACGCCAACGAGGAGTTGGCCAAGAAGGAGCAGGCCCTCACCGGTGTGATGATCCCCGAAATCCTCAAGGTCGTCGAGCAGGTGGGCAAGCAGGGGAAATACGATGCCATTCTCGACCTCAACAACCCCGTCGTCGTCTACCACGACAAGGAGGACAACCTCACGAAGAAGATCATCGAGGAGTACAACAAGGGAGCCGGAAAGTCCGCCCCCGCCCCCGCGAAGGGAAAGAAGTAAAAGGATAAGAAGGATAGCATCGAGCCACGGCAGGTGACACTCATGGGGAAGACCCTCTCCGAGATCGCCGCTTTTATCCAGGCAACCGTCGTCGGCGACGGTACCGTCGAGATCCGCGACATCAAGGGGTTGGATGAGGCGGGCGAGGGGGATCTCACATTCCTCGCCAACGCGAAGTACCGCAAGAAGATCGCCACGACGGCCGCCTCGGCCATCCTGGTGTCGGCGCCCGTCGAAGGGACGGGGAAGAACTTCATCGTCGTGAAGGACCCCTACGCCGCGCTGGCCCGCCTGCTTTCGCTCTTCTATCCCGAAAAGCGCGACTTCCTGGGGGTGAGTCCTGACGCCTTCATCGATCCCGAAGCCGTTGTGGCAGACGGGGCAACGGTCTACGCGGGGGCTTTCGTGGGCAGGGGGGCCAATATCGGCCGGGGTGCCGTTCTCTACCCCGGCGTCTACGTCGGCCCCGATGCCGCTGTGGACGAGGATTCCATCCTGTACCCCAATGTGACGGTCTATCGCCGCTGCCTCATCGGCCGGCGGGTCGTCCTTCATGCGGGGGTTGTCGTGGGCAGCGACGGGTTCGGGTTTGCAAATCCGGGCGTCGAGAATCGCAAGGTCCCCCAGGTGGGGATCGTGCAGATCGACGACGACGTGGAGATCCAGGCCAACACGACGATCGACCGGGGCACCCTCGGCAAGACCTGGATTCAGCGGGGCGCCAAGATCGACAACCTCGTCCAGATCGCCCACAACGTCGTCATCGGCGAGAACTCGATCATCGTCTCCCAGGTCGGCATCTCGGGGAGCACCCGGCTCGGCAAGCGTGTCCTCATCGGGGGGCAGGCTGGACTGGTCGGCCACATCAACATCGGCGACAACGTCATGATCGCGGCTCGGGCGGGCGTCAACAAGGACATCCCCGCTTCGCGTATCGTGTCCGGGACCCCGGCCATTCCCCACACGGACTGGCTGAGGCTTAGCGCCCACATCCAGCGCCTGCCGGAGATGCACAAGACCGTTTTGGAACTCAAGAAGAAAATAGAAGAACTGGAAGAAAAGCTCAAACCCTGAAAACCCACGGCAATAAAGGGGAACGGCAGGGTCAGCATCCTTGTGATCGGCCCTTTGCCTTAAGCCTTTTGCCATAAGCCCGTGAAGGAAAACCACATGAAGATCCACCCATCTGCCGTCATATCGCCCGAGGCAAAGCTTGCCGAGGGCGTCGAAGTAGGCCCCTTCAGCGTCATCGGGCCCAGCGTCACGATCGGGAAGGCAACCGTCATCGGCCCCCATGTCGTCATCCAGAGCCACACGGATATCGGCGAGAACAACCGTATCTT
This sequence comes from Syntrophaceae bacterium UBA2192, assembly GCA_002327315.1. GTDB lineage: Bacteria > Desulfobacterota > Syntrophia > Syntrophales > UBA2192 > UBA2192. Next base: position 19,563 of record DCVI01000197.1, read on the forward strand.
CCAGTTCGCCAGCATCGGGGCCCCTCCGCAAGATCTGAAATACCGCGGGGAGGAGACGCGCGTCGTCATCGGCAACAACAATACCATCCGGGAGTTCGTGACGATCAACCGCTCCACCACGGCCGATATCGGCGTGACGAAGATCGGCAACCACAACCTCATCATGGCCTATTGTCACGTGGCCCACAACTGCCTGCTCGAGAACAACATCGTCATGGCCAATGCGGCCAACCTGGCCGGACACATCCACGTCGAGAACTTCGCCATCATCGGGGGACTGACCGGCATCCACCAGTTCACCCGGATCGGGCGGCACTGCATCATCGGCGGGGCCTCGGCGGTGACGAAAGACGTCCCGCCCTACGTAACGGCGGCGGGCAACTACGCGTCGCTCTACGGTCTCAACCTCATCGGCCTCAAGCGCAGGGGCTTTTCCGAGGAAACGATCGCCGCCCTGAAGAAGGTCTACAAGATTTTCTTCCGCTCGTCGCTCACCGTGGCGAAGGCCATCGAGAAGGCCCGGGCCGAAATGCCCGACCTGCCCGAGGTGCGCACCTTCATCGAGTTCGTCGAACAGTCCAAGCGGGGCGTGACGCGCTGAGGCGCGGCGACTCGGGAAAAGCCTTGCTGATTGCAAGAATGTTGTTCCGCGATGGGCCCGACGAAGTTAGGAAGCTAAGAAGTGAGGAAGAGCGGAGTGGAATCATTCTCTTTTCCTAACTTCCGATCTTCTCCACTTCCGCTCTTCGTTTCCAATAGCCTGCAACGTTTCAGGGAGTCTCGGAACATCGATACGCTATGAATAAACCGATACGAGTGGGTGTGGTGGGGATCGGGCACCTCGGGAACTACCACCTCCAGAAATACCGGAAGATGGAAAACGTCCGGATCGTGGGGGTCGCCGACGTCGAGAGGTCGCGCGCCGACAAGGCCGCCGCCGCCTTCGGATGCACGGCCTTCGCCGGCCACCGGGATCTCGTGGATCGGGTGGATGCCGTGAGCGTCACCGTACCCACCCGGGACCATCACGCCGTGGCGAGAGACTTTCTGGCGGCGGGAAAAGACGTGCTGCTGGAAAAACCGTTCACGGCCACTCTCGAGGAGGCAGACGATCTCATTGCCCTCACCGCAGCCCGGGACCTCGTCCTGCAGATCGGCTTCATTGAGCGTTTCAACCCCGCCGTTATTGCCCTCGACAAGGTGATCCGGCAGCCCCTCTTCATCGAATCGCACCGCCTGCATCCCTTTGTCGAGCGGGGCACCGACGTGGACGTCGTCCTGGATCTGATGATTCACGACCTGGATCTCATCCTTCACTACGTTCGCTCGCCGATCGCGAACGTGGAGGCCGTGGGTGTTTCGGTGCTCTCGGACAAGGTCGACATCGCCAACGTGCGGCTCACCTTCGAAAACGGCTGCGTGGCCAACATCACGGCAAGCCGCATCACGCTCAAGCACATGCAGAAGCTGCGCTTCTTCGGCCTCGAGGGCTACCACTCCGTCGATTTCAGCAAGCGCGAGGTCGTCTCGCTCGCGCGCAGGGAAAAAGAGGGGGGAAAGATGGAGATCGGGCTCAACGACGTCAAGGTCAGCCAGGTCGACCCCCTCGAGGAGGAGATTCGTTCGTTTGTCGACTGCGTTTCCCGCCGCGGCACGCCTCGCGTCTCGGGCCTCGAAGCCCGGAAGTCCCTGGAGTTGGCCCTGCTCATCAACGAGAAGATGAAAACGGGAAGGGATCTCAAACTATGATCCCCATGGTGGATCTGCGAAGGCAGTACCTTCAGCTCAAAGAGGAGATCGACGCGGCCGTCCTGGATGTGCTGGACAAGACGCAGTTCATCCTGGGGCCCAACGTGTCGGAGCTCGAGGCCGAAGTGGCCCGTTACCACGGCGTGCCGCACGCCGTCGGGGTGGCCAACGGCACGGATGCGCTGCTGCTGGCGCTGCGGGCCCTCGGGATCGGCGCAGGCGACGAGGTCATCACGACGCCCTTCACCTTCATCGCCACGGCGGAGGTGGCGGGGCTGCTGGGTGCCGTTCCCGTCTTCGTCGATGTCGACCCGAAGACCTTCAACATCGACCCGGCGCTCATCGAAAAGGCCGTCACGAAACGGACAAAGGCCATCATCCCCGTCCACCTCTTCGGCCAGCCCTGCGACATGGACCCCATCCTCGCCGTGTCGAAAAAGCATGGTTTGAAGGTCATCGAGGACTGCGCCCAGGCCTTCGGCGCCCGCTACAAGGGC
>DCVI01000197.1:21962-24991 GCA_002327315.1 Syntrophaceae bacterium UBA2192
CTCTACCGCAGGCACATCCGGAGAGACGACATCACCCTGCCTTCCGAAGCGGAAGGCTGCCATCATGTCTGGCACCAGTTCACCATCCTCACGGACCGCCGGGATCGGCTCCAGGAAGAGCTCTCACGGTCAGGCATCGCCAGCGCCATCTACTACCCGGTCCCTCTTCACCGGCAGGAGGTATTCCGGGACAGCGCAAGCCGTCACGGGGCCCTCCCGGCAAGCGACGCCCTCGCCGCGCGGGTCCTGTCGCTTCCCATATTCCCGGAGATCACGGAGGAGGAGATCCTCACGATCAGCGGCGTGATCAATGGTCCGGCCTGACATGGAAAATCTGCGAACCGTCATGATCGTGGCGGGCGAGGCCTCGGGAGACCTTCACGGGGCACATCTCGTCCGCGAGATGAAGGCCCTCGACCCGACGCTTGCCTTCTGCGGCGTGGGCGGTCAAGGACTCGAGGCTGAAGGGGTCCGTCTCGTGGCCCGATCCTCCGAGATGGGTGTTGTGGGCCTCACGGAGGTCTTCTCCAAGCTCCGCCTCATCCTCGGGGTCTTCTTCCGGCTCCGCAGGATGCTCCGCGAAGAGAAGCCGGAGCTGCTCATCCTCATCGACTACCCCGACTTCAACCTGCCTCTGGCCTCGGCCGCAAAACGCGCAGGCGTCAAGGTCTTCTACTACATCAGCCCCCAGGTGTGGGCCTGGCGAAAGAACCGGATCGAACGCATCCGGCGCAATGTGGACCGGATGGCCGTGATCCTGCCCTTCGAGCCGGCCGTCTATGCCGAGAGAGGGTTTGAAGTCCACTTCGTGGGGCACCCTCTTCTCGATGCCGTCAAGCGGACCCGGTCCCGCAAGGAGGCGCTTGCGGCCTTCGGCCTTCGCGACACGCGGCCCATCGTGGCGCTCCTGCCCGGGAGCCGCGAAAAGGAGGTCATGAGCCTTCTTCCCGAGATGGTGGGCGCAGCGGGGATCCTTGCCCGCGACTTCGAAGAGGCCCAGTTCGTGCTCCCCCTGGCCGAGACGGTGGACCCCGGACTGGTCCAGGGAATCCTCCGGCAGCATGCCGTCCCGGTGAAAGTCCTGCCGGGGCAGATGGCCGACGCCGTCGGCATTTCGGATGTGGCCATGGTGGCCTCCGGAACGGCGACCCTGGAAACCGCCCTTCTTCAGACGCCGATGGTCATCACGTACAAAATCTCGCCGCTCACCGCCGCCGTCGGCAAACGGCTCATCCGGGTCCGGCACATCGGCCTCGTGAACATCATCGCCGGCAAGACCGTCGTGCCCGAACTGGTCCAGGACGACGCGACGGCGGAAAAGCTGGCCGCGGCGGTCAAGGCGATCCTTTCCGACGGTCAGCGCTCCGACGCCATCCGGGGGGAGCTCGCGGAGATCCGGCAGAAGCTGGGCGATCCCGGCGCCTCGCGTCGGGCGGCTGAGCTGGCTCTGGGGCTCATNNTATGAAACTATACCTGCGACTCCTTCGACTCGTTAAACCGCATACGCCACGGCTCGTCCTGGCCATGCTGTGTATGGCCGTGGTGGGCGCCGCGACGGCCGCCTCGGCCTTCCTGGTCAAGCCGGCCATGGATGACATCTTCCTCAACCGCGACGAGAGCATGCTCGTCCTCATCCCGATTGCCGTAATCGTCATCTACCTGCTCAAAGGGGCGTGCAACTACGGCCAGACGATCCTCATGAGCCACATCGGTTTCCGGATCGTCACGGACCTGCGCAGCGACCTTTACCGCCACATCCTGCGCCAGCCCCTGTCGTTCTTCACGAAGAGCCCCACGGGGATCCTGATCTCACGCATCACCAACGACGTCACCTACCTCCAGGGAGCCGTCTCGGAGGCGGTGACGAGCCTTTTGAAAGACAGCTTTACCCTCGTCGGCCTTGTCTTCGTCATCTTCTGGCGCGACTGGCAGCTCGCGATCATCGCCTCGCTCGTTTTCCCGCTGGCCGTCTACCCCATCGCCCAGTTCGGCCGCAGGATGCGCCGGATCGCCACGGAGTCCCAGGTCTCCATGGGAGACCTCATCTCGCTGCTCCAGGAGACCATCACGGGAAACCGCATCGTCAAGGCCTTCGGCATGGAAGAGCACGAGAACCGTCGCTTCGCGCTGGAGAACGAGCGCCAGTTCAAGCTCACGATGAAGTCCGTCACGGTCCGCGCGATCTCGAGCCCCCTGATGGAATTCCTGGGAGGCCTCGGGATTGCGGCCATCATTTTCTACGGCGGCTGGCAGGTCATCGCCGGGACGTCGACGCCGGGAACCTTCTTCTCGTTTCTCGCGGCGCTGCTCATGCTCTACGAACCCGTGAAGCGCCTCACCAACGTGAACAACACGATCCAGCAGGGTCTCGCCGGCGCAGAGCGCATCTTCCAGATCCTCGACACGGTGCCCGAGATCCAGAACCGGCCCGCAGCCGGGGAACTGCCCAGGATCCAGCGGGGTATTTCCATCGAGCGCGTCGCCTTCCGCTACGACGAAACGGACGTCCTGAAGGATGTCGACCTCGCGATCCGGGCCGGCGAGGTGATCGCCTTCGTCGGCATGAGCGGCGGAGGCAAGACGACGCTCGTGAATCTCATCCCCCGCTTCTACGACGTCAACGAGGGCCGCGTCGCCATCGACGGCACCGACATCCGCGACGTGACCGTCGAGTCGCTCCGGGCCCAGATCGGGATCGTGACCCAGCAGACGATCCTCTTCAACGACACGGTCCGCGGCAACATCGCCTACGGGGATGTCCGCAAGAGCGAGGCGGACATCATCCGGGCGGCCCAGGCGGCCAACGCCCACGACTTCATCATGAAGCTTCCCCAAGGCTATGACACGGTGATCGGGGAGCAGGGCGTGAAGCTCTCCGGCGGCGAGAGGCAGCGCATCTCCATCGCGAGGGCCCTTTTGAAAGATGCCCCGATCCTCATCCTCGACGAGGCCACGTCGTCGCTGGATACGGAATCCGAGATCGAGGTCCAGGACGCCCTGGAGAAGCTGATGAGGGGCCGCACGACCCT
>DCVI01000197.1:25006-30439 GCA_002327315.1 Syntrophaceae bacterium UBA2192
CTGCAGTTCAAGGACGACGTGCAGGAAAAGAACAACAAGGAAGCCGGCGCGGGCTGATCGGCTCGTCGCGGGCCACAGGTGAAGCAGGCGACACGTGGAAGCCCTGATCCGAAACATGTGGGGGGACCCCCGGCACGAGTTCCGCAAGCCCCTCCACATCTTTTTTTATCTGCTCTCCCTTCCCTACGGGGGCGCAGTCCGCGCCCGGAACCGCCTGTTCGACCTCGGCATCCTGAGACAGGAAAAGGTCGGATGCCCGGTGGTCAGCGTGGGCAACCTCACCGTGGGCGGCACGGGCAAGACGCCCATGGTGATCCTGCTGGCCGGGATGCTGAGGGACCGGGGGATGCGACCCGCGGTGCTGAGTCGGGGCTACGGGGGAAAGAGCACTTCCGACGTGCTCGTCGTCTCCGACGGCAGGCAGATCCTTGCAGGACCGGAGGAGGCAGGCGACGAGCCGGTTCTCATCGCCCGGCGCCTGAAGGGCATCCCCGTGCTGGCGGGGGCGAAGCGGGTTCTCACGGGGCGATATGCACGGGAGAATTTCGGCGTCGACGTGATGGTGCTGGACGACGGGTTTCAGCATCGTTGGATCCATCGGGATCTCGACATCGTGCTGCTGGACAGCCGGCAACCCCTGGGAAACGGTCTGTTGCTGCCGCGGGGCCCCCTGAGGGAGCCTCCCGCGGCGCTCGTTCGCGCCGGCGTTGTCGTTTTCACACGGTCGCAGGACGGCGCCGGGCCCTTGATGGACAACAAAATGTCCGGGATCCTGTCCGCACGTCCCCTGCTGAGGTCGCGCATCCGGCCGACGAAGCTTGTCGGGGCGGACGGCACGGAGATTCCCCTGTCGTTTCTTGCGGGGAAAAAGATTTTCGCGTTCTCCGGGATTGCTCAGCCCGACTCCTTCCGGCAGACCGTCGAAGGCCTGGGTGGCGTCATCGCAGGGTTTCGGGCCTTCCGGGACCACCACCGCTACACGCCGGAGGATTGGGGCCGAATCGAGCACGACGCCGGGCTTGCACGGGCGGATCTCGTGCTGGCCACGGAAAAGGACCTCGTCAAACTCCAGGGGATTCCGCATGCCCAGTCCCGGCTCTTCAGCCTCGCCGTCGAGATGGAGATCCTCGAGGGGGCCGATGAGCCCGGGTCGGCCCTGCAGAACATCGTTTTTCGTACCCTGAACAGAAGCCCGGGTCTTCCATGGGTTCCCGATCCCAGTTGAAGCATATCGGAGGCGTTCCATGGAAAAGAAATGGACGACGACCCTCATCATCGTATTGTTTCACTGGATCCCGCTCGGGATCAGAAAGGGGCTTTTCAAACTTTTTTTCCGGCTTTTTTACAGGGTCGCCGCCAAGCAGCGTCTCATCGCCCTTCAGAACATCAAGGGCGCCTTCCCTGAAAAATCGATGGAGGAGGTCGATGACATCGCAAAGGGAGTCTTCCGTCACTTCGCAATCGTAGCGGCGGAATTTTTCGAGCTTCCCTACATCACGAAAGAGAATCTGCACGAGTGGGTTGAATTCGAAGGGCTCGAATATGTGGAAGCAACCCTCAGGCAGGGCAAGGGCATGCTCTCGATTGTGGGCCACTTCGGCAACTGGGAGCTCATGACGGTGGCGTTCCCGCTGGAGGCATACCCGATTCATATCGTGTACCGACCCCTGGATAGCCCGGTCCTGGATAACCTGGCCGGCTGGGTCCGGACAAAAGGCGGAAATACCCTGATCCCCAAAGGGGGCTCGGGGAAGAAGATCATCCGCCTTTTGAAAGAAAACAAGATCATGGGAATTCTCAGTGACCAGAACGTGGCCAAGAGCGAGGGCGTTTTCGTCGATTTCTTCGGAAGACCCGCATGCACCTCCGTGGGACTCGCCGTGCTGGCCCTGCAGTCCGGGGCGCCGGTCATCCCTTCCTTCATGCCCCGGATGCCCGACGGACGGTATAAACTGTTCTTCCTTCCCCCCGTCGAAATCACCCGGACAGACGATTACGAATCGGACCTCCGGGTCAACACGCAACGGTTCACGAAGGTGGTGGAGGATATCGTCCGGAAGTATCCCGACCAGTGGTTCTGGATCCATCAGCGATGGAAGACGAAACCGTGGCAGTGATGCCGGAGTCATCATCGCAGGAGCGGGGATCAAAGCTCGAGTAGCGGGGAGGAAATAAAACCGGAATGGCCGCGAAGGAAATTCATTTCGAAAAAATAAACAAGGTTCTGATAAGATGAATCAACGGGATCGGGGAGGTGTTGATGACATTCCCGGCGATCGCCGCCGTGCGTAAGGACGAACACACTATGGAAAAAACGCGAACCACCGCGGTGATCTTTTTTGCCTTCCGGCTGATCCCCCTCGGGATACGCCGGGCGCTCTTCAAGGCCGTGTTCCGCCTCGTCTACCACGCCTCGGCAAAGCAGAGGCTGATCGCCCTGCACAACCTCCGTAACGCCTTCCCGGAAAAGAGCATCGACGAGATCGAGGCCATCGCCAAGGGGTCTTACCGTCACATGGCCCTCGTGATGGCCGAGCTCTTCGAGATGCCCTACATCACGCGCGAAACCCTTCACGAGTGGGCGGACTCGGAGGGGCTCGAACATGCCGAGAGGGCCCTTGCGCAGGGCAAGGGGATCCTCTCCGTCGGGGCCCACTTCGGCAACTGGGAGCTCAAGACCGTCGCGGTTCCCCTGATGTTCCGGCCGATGCAGATCATCTACCGCCCCCTGGACAGCCCCGTCATGGATAACCTTCTGGGATGGAGCCGGACGAAGCACGGCAATTCCCTGATCCCCAAAGGGGGCTCGGGAAAGAGGATCATCAGCCTGCTGCGGCAGAACCACCCCATCGGGATCATGAGCGACCAGAACGTGGCCAAGAACGAGGGCGTATTCGTCGATTTCTTCGGCAGGCCCGCCTGTACCTCCGTCGGCACGGCCGTGCTGGCGCTGCAGTCCGGGGCGCCGGTTCTGCCGGTCTTCATACCCCGGATGCCCGACGGGCGCTATAAGCTGATCATCCTTCCGCCCGTCGAGATCACCCGGACCGACGACTACGAGTCGGATCTCTTCGTGAACACACAGCGCTTCGCGAAGGTGGTGGAGGACATGGTCCGGAAGTATCCCGAACAGTGGTTCTGGATCCACCAGCGCTGGAAGACGAAGCCCTGGCAGTGATGCCAAGGGCATCAGGTTGTCACCTGTCGGTGACAACCTCGAAGTCAGGAAGATCGGAAGAGCAGAAGAGCGGATAAAATACGCTCAAAGAAAGCAACTCCTCAAGTGATCAGTGACGAAACGGCATCAGGTTGTCAGCCGGCGGCAACCTCGAAGTCAGGAAGATCGGAAGAGCAGAAGAGCGGATTTATGGAAAAGACGGACTCGAGAAAGAAGGAGATCAAGCACTTTCGTGATTTGGAGGTCTACCAGAAGTCCTTCGGGCTTGCGATGAGGATCTTTCAGATTACAAAAGGTTTGCCCTCTGAAGAGAGATACGCTCTGACAGACCAGATAAGGCGATCATCCAGGGCTGTTTGTTCGAACCTGGCCGAGTCGTGGAGAAAGAGAAAGTACTCAGCCGTCTTCTGTAATAAACTGACAGACGCCATGCAGGAGGCCTCAGAAACACAAAGCTGGCTGGAATTCTGCTATGCTTGCCAGTATATTGATGAAAACCTGTTCAAGGCCATGGATAAAGAATATGAATCGGTTATTGGAATGCTGAGCCGGATGGAGCAACAGGCGCATAAGTTCTGTTATTAATATTTTCCGATCTTCCTAACTTCGTGTGGTTTAGGCTGTGGTGTGACGAAAAGTATAGAGTTTGAAAAGATACACAAGGTCTTAATCAGGGGAACCAACTGGATCGGCGATGTGGTCATGACCTTCCCGGCGATCGGCGCCGTGCGCGAGACGCTGCCGAAGGCACGGATCACGGTTCTCGTGAAGCCCTGGGTGGCGGATCTCGTGAGAATGCATCCCGCCGTCGATGAGGTCATGGTCTACGAACGGCCGGGACGGCATGACGGCTTCGGAGGGCTTCTCACGCTGGCCCGCGAACTGCGGGAAAAAGGATTCGATGCGGCGATTCTCCTGCAGAACGCCATCGAGGCGGCCGTCATCGCCCGGCTGGCGGGGATCCCCGTCCGGGCGGGCTACAGCACCGACGCCCGCGGGCTGCTACTCACGCACCCGGTCAAGCGCACCCCCGAGAGCAAGGCCGTCCACCAGTCTCTCTACTATCTCGGGATGCTCAAGGCGCTGGGGTTCCGGTCGTCAGGCACGGCGGTCCAGTTTAAGCCGACAGAGCAGCAGAAACTCTCGGCGGAGAGGCTCCTCGGGCAGTTCGGCATCGCCGGCCGCCGCCCGATCGTCGGCATGGCCCCCGGCGCCGCCTACGGGCCGGCCAAACGCTGGTTCCCGGAGCGCTTCGCGGCCGTGGCCGACCGGCTCGCGGGGAGATTCACCTGCCCTGTTGTGCTCTTCGGCAGCTCCGGGGACCGGGCAAGCACCGAGGCGGTCCAATCCGCGTCAAAGAACACGTTCGTCGACATCGCCGGCAAAACGAACCTGGGCGATGCCATCGCCCTGATCGCCCGGTGCGATCTCTTTGTCACGAACGACTCGGGCCTCATGCACGTGGCGGGGGCCCTCGGCGTGCCCACGGTCGCCATCTTCGGGTCCACCAACCCGCAGACGACCTACCCCCTGGGGGAAAGGACGCTCATCGTCCGCAGGCCCGTGGATTGCAGCCCCTGCCTCAAGACAGAGTGTCCCACCGATTTCAGATGCATGGATCTCGTCACGGTCGACGAGGTGTACGACGAATCGATACGCCTGCTGGCCATGGCGGGCTATCCCTGAGGACAGGACATGGGGAAAAAAAACAGCGCCGTCTTCATGGACCGCGACGGCACCATCAACGAAGAGGTCAGCTTTTTGAGCCGCATGGAGCAGCTCCGGCTTTACCCGCAGACCTGTGAGGCGATCCGTCTGATCAACGCCGCAAAGATGAAAGCCGTCGTGGTGACCAACCAGTCCGGGATCGCCCGGGGGTACTTCACGGAGGATTTCGTCCGCAGTGTCCACGAGCGGATCAACGAGCTGCTTCGGGCCGAGGGGGCGCACATCGACGGGTTCTACGTCTGCCCCCACCACCCCATCTACGGAAACGGGATCTACAAGCAGCACTGCGAATGCCGCAAGCCCAAGCCGGGGATGCTGCTGCAGGCCGCCGCGGAGATGACCCTCGATCTTTCGCATTCGTACATGATCGGCGACATGCTGAAGGATATCGAAGCGGGAAAGAAAGCCGGAGCCAGGGGGGTTCTTGTCCTGACCGGCTACGGTCCGAACATCGTCCGGACGGACATGCCCGCCTACATCGCCGAGGACATCCTGGAAGCCGTACAGTGGATCATGAAGGACCGGGA
>DCVI01000197.1:30467-84716 GCA_002327315.1 Syntrophaceae bacterium UBA2192
GCGGGATCTGCGGGAAGGCAGGGACCGCGCGGCCGTCCTGCGCGAGATCGGGGGGTTTCTCCGCACGCTCCGCGACCGGCCCTACGAGATCGTCATCGACTTTCACGGCCTCTTCAAGAGCGCCGTCCTCGTTTTGTTGAGCCGGGGGAAACGCAGGCTCGGCTACGACAGCCTGCAGGAGGGAAGCGGCCTCGTCCTCAGCGAGAAGATCCCCGAGGACATGGGCAAGCACGCCGTGGATCGATACCTCGATTTTGCGCGCCACCTGGGCTGCGCCATCTCGAAGCCCGAATTCCCCATCGCCTTGCAGGAAGCTCATTTCAAGCGCGTCAGGGAGCTCCTGGCCGCAAAGGCAGTTGACACGACAAGGGGTTTTGTGGCAGTAAGCCCCGTTGCCTACTGGGAGACGAAGCTCTGGGACGAGGCAAGATTCGCCGCGGTCTGCGACCGCATCGTGAACGAGCTCGGCATGCCCGTCGTCTTCACGGGTGAAAGCCCCGAAGGGCCCATCTCGCGCATCCGGTCGCTCATGCAGGCTCCTTCCGCCTCGGCGGCAGGCGAGACGTCGCTGCGGGAGCTGGCCGCCCTCTACAGGCAGGCTGCGGTACTTCTCACGACCGATTCGGGCCCCATGCACCTGGCAGCGGCCGTGGGAACGCCCGTTGTGGCCCTCTTCGGCCCCACCTCGCCGGAGCGCACGGGCCCCTACGGCGAGGGGCACGTGGTCCTCCGCGAGAAGTTGGAATGCAGCCCCTGCTTCCGGAAGGCCTGCGACACCCTGGAGTGCATGAAGGCAATCCGCATCGAGGAAGTATTTGAGGCCGTGATGGACAGGATTGAAAGCCGCCGGAGACCCCGTTGAGGTTGCCGGGAAACAGCAAAAAGAGTCATTACGAGCCGAGCCTTGCGAGGCGTGGTAATCGACGAATTAGAATGAAATACGAATATTAAAATTCCTCGCACCAAGGTGCCAGGAATTTAGAAACTTTAGGAAATGTGTTAGTTGTTATTATGCTCGCTTACCCCGCAGCAAGCTGCGGGGAATGCGCGTGCAATCGTTTTCGCGCCGCTCCTAAGAAACAGCGGTCACGGAGGGGAAAATCCCCCTCAATCCCCCTTTTGGAAGCCTCCTTCCGCTTCGCGGGGCTTCCCGGCAAGGAATGAACCATACATGGTTGTGCCCCCTGGCGGGATGCACCCCCGGTCAAAGGGGGAGGTCTTGCTCCCTCCTTTCATAAAGGAGGGTTGGGGAGGATTTGAATGAGTTGTTTCTTCCATCGATAACCCCGGACAGATCATTCCCGCGAATGCGGGAATCCAGCGTTGAAACTGAAAGGAAAAAATATGGCGATCAGCAAGGAGCTCCTCGAGATATTGGCCTGCCCGAAGTGCAAGGGGGACCTGCGCCTGACGGAAAAGGAAGACGGCCTGATCTGCGATGCCTGCCGGCTTCTCTACGAGATCCGCGACGAGATCCCCATCATGCTCATCGACGAGGCAAAAAAGCTGGACTGAACGTCCTGCGGCTGCTTCTCTATTGAGGCGTGCGGCCCGGTTCGATCCCTTTTGCCATCTGCTCGACGGCGTCGGTGACCCGCTCGACGCTCATCTCCTCGAGACACCGGCTCCAGCCCTTCCCTTCACAGCCCTTGAGAAAACAGGGTGCGCATTCGTCCGGCGGGGCCACCACCAGGTGGCGCTCCCCCGGCGGGGACCAGTAGCGCCAGTCCGAGGGCCCGTACAGGGTGATCGTGGGGACCCCCACGGCGGCGGCGATGTGGGGGGCGGCGCTGTCCACGCCGGCGTGGAAGGCGGCCAGGCTGAGAACTCCGGCCAGCTCGGCCAGCGTCGTCTTCCCGGCCAGGTTGAAGGCGGGGCCAGAAAGCCGGGATGCCAGCAGGGCTGACTTCTGTCGCTCATCGGGCGATCCGACCAGGACGGCCGGAAGCCGGTGCCGCTCCCAGAGCCCGTTGAGCACCGGGACCCAACGCTCGTGGGGCCACTCCTTGTAGGACCAGCGCGAGAAGGGGTTGACGGAAACCCATCGCGTGGCGCCTTCCAAGCCCACTTCCTGAAGAATGACCGACACGCGCCTTTTCACCTCCTCGGACACCCGGAGCCTGGGGGCGCGGTCCGCCGTGTCGATGCCGAATTCCCGGGCGATGCGGAGGGTCTGCTCCACCGCACCCTGGACGAGGGTCTCCAGGGGGGGCGGGTTAACGATGTGCGTGAAGAGGGGATTTCTCCAGACAGGAATGCCCTGCGCGTAATAGTGGGATACCCGCACGGGGGCGCCCGTAAGCCAGGCCATGACGGCGCCGCGATCGCCCGCCCTCAGATCGAAGACGATGTCGAAACGCTCGCGTCGCAACTTGCCGACGAGCGCAGACTGTGCGGCGATCTCCGCGAGGATTCCCCCTTTGACGGGGGCAACGTTGAACAGCCGGTGAACATCCGGGTGCGCCACGAGCAGATCCCCGAAGCCGCTCCGCGCCAGGACGGATACCTCCACCGACGGGAAGGACTCGCGGAAGGCGCGGATGGTGGGTTCCGTCCAGACCACATCCCCGATGTCCCCGAGCTGGATCAGGAGCACCTTGCGGACTTTGCTGAAATCGATCTTTGAGCCTTTGATGAACATCTTCCAGTCTATCCGGTCTGTCCCGTCTGTCCCGTCTGTCCTGTCAAATCCCCCCCTGCCCCCCTTTACAAAAGGGGGGATGATTGGAGATGCCCCTTTATGAAGAGGGGGGTCTCCTTCTTACCTCCCCCTTTGGCAAAGGGGGAAAGAGGGGGATTTTCTGCCTTGTAACTCGACGTAGTTGTCCGTCGGCTGTCTTCTGCTGCCTGAAGCCTGTAGCCCGATTCCTGAAGCCGGCGCGGATGTCCGCGTCACGGACATCCGCGCAAGTGCCAGCCGATGAGCTGCGAATAGATTTTCCATTTCTCCCGCAGACCCCGGTGCAGTCCGAGTGACAGCGCGACGCCCGCTCCCGTGAGAACCCAGTTCACGATCAGCCGCAGCACGATGATGACCGCCGCGAGGGCGGACCAGGCCGTGCTTTTCCACTTCACGAAATAGAGATAGCGCGAGCGGTAGAAGTGGGTGCGCGAGAGGATGCCGGCCCCGACGCTTTTCCCCTGGAGGTGATAGATCCTGGCCGTCGGGACATGGTAGATCTTCCAGCCGGCCTCCTTCATCGTCCTGGCCCAGTCCGTCTCCTCGAAAAAGAAGAAGTAGCGCTCGTCAAGGCCCCCCACGCCGTCGATTGCGCTTTTCCGTACGATCAGAAACGCCCCGATCCCCGAGTCCACCTCGATGGGATGCGGGTAGTCCTGACGCTTGCTGGGGTATCGCGCCGGAAACAGAATTTCCAGCAGCGGCACATTCACGAGAAGCGAAAGCAGCGTAGGGAATGCGGCGATGGAGTTCTGCTTGCTGCCGTCGGCATTGAGCAGCTGCCCGCAGGCCATGACCGCCTCGGGATGCTCCTCCATGAAGGCATACAACTCGTGGACGGCCCCCTCGGTGAGAACCGTATCCGAGTTGAGCAGCAGCGCGTAGCGGCCCGTCATGATCCGGAAGGCCTGGTTGTTGGCGGCTGCAAAGCCCCGGTTCTCGTAGTTTTCGACTCGACGGACCTGCGGAAATTCGACCTTCAGCATGGCCACGCTGCCGTCGCTCGATGCGTTGTCGACGACAATGACCTCGAAGGCGATGCCCTCAATCATTCCGAAGACGGACTTGAGGCAGTCGCGAAGAAGCTCTGCAGTGTTCCAGTTGACGATGACAACGGAAAGATCCATGTTGAACGGCGATAAATTCTCTTTTAAAAGATTATCGCTCCAGCTCCTCCTAAAAACAGCGTATACGATCGATCAATCTGTCATTGCGAGCCGAGCCTCTCGCAACTCACTTTCACGATCTCCCTCTCCCTTGAGGGGAGAGGGTTGGGGTGAGGGTGGATATTCTCAGGCGTGGCAATCTACCGTACTTGATCCTCTTCGTCTTTTTTCTACCTCACTTCCGCTCTTCCTCACTTCCATCCTTTTGCCGGTTCAGCTCACTGAGCTTGGCGTACTTGAAAAACTTGTTCACGGCATCGGTGACGGAGAGGACGAGGCCCTGCCGGCCGTCGAGAAACCCGAGGCGAAGGACGTAGTCCTGTACGAAGGTGAGCTCCGCCCGGGCGAGAGCCCCCCAGGCCGAAGAACGCCGTCCTTGCCGGAAGGCCTCCTCGGCAGCCAGGGTGGAGTAACGGTCGATTTTTTTCAGGATCTCGTCGAGCCGGCTCTCCGTGTAGTGCTCGATGGGAGACTCCAGGGGCGCAACCTTCCCGGAGACATCCACGGCCTCGTGTACGGCAGCCTCCGTCATCCGTCCCTTGCCGTTGCGGAAGAGCCGCGTGATCCGGTCGGGCCACCAGCCCATGTGGCGGATCCAGCGGCCCTGGAAGAAATTCTTGCGGGGAAAGCTGTATCCCGCCGTACTCCCCTCGCCGCCCGGGACGACGGCCCGGATGGCTGTTTCCGTTTCCGGCGGGATCCGTTCGTCGGCATCGAGAACAAGGACCCAGGGCTCGCGGCACCGGTCGACGGCCATCTGTTTCTGGGGGCCGAAGCCCTTCCAGGGCTCAACGAAGACGTCACAGCCGAAGTCGCGGGCGATCTCGAGGGTCCCGTCGGTGCTCCCCGAGTCGACGACGACAATTTGATTTGCGAAGGTAACGCTCTTCAGGCAGTCGGGAAGGTTTGCCGCCTCGTCTTTTGTGATGATCGCAACGGAAAGCGATATTTTTTCAGCCATGGTCATCTCTCGGACCGGCCCGTTCATGCCGGTTGCGGCCACCATACCACAGAAGGCAGCCGGATTAAAACGATGAAATGATTCCGGGTTTGTGCCGGAAAGGCTGACGCCTTTCGGGCTTCGGGCATAGGGCTTCAGGCTTCAGGAAAGGGAAAAGACCATGGGGGAAAAAAGAGGCCTGTGCCTTTCAGGTGTCACGCACGCGGAAAAAAAACACATCAATTCATCGTTGACTATTCCAGGAAAAGTTCTATAGTGGAGCCATATTGGAACCAGCGAGGTGTCCCTTATGCCCGTCAATCTTTCCATCAAGAACGTGCCCGATCAGATTGCAGACAGACTCCGGGAGAGGGCGGCTAAACATCGCCGGTCCCTGCAGGGCGAACTCCTGGTCATCCTGGAGGAGAGCGTCGCGAAAGAGTCGTTCATGACGGCAGGAGAATTTTTAGCCGAAGTGAAGAAAATGAGACTTAAGACCCCTGCCGAATCGGCCCGTTTCGTCCGGGAGGACCGGGATGACCGTGCGCGTCGTTGATGCCTCGGCCCTGGGAGCGCTCGTATTCGGGGAACCGGAGGCCGATGCGATTGCGGGACGTCTGGGCAGCGGGCCTCTGGCAGCTCCAGTTCTTATCCGGTTCGAGCTGGCCAACATCTGCCTGAAGAAGATAAAAGCCCACCCTTCCCTCGAAAGGAAACTGCTCGAGGCGCATGATCTCGGCACCCGGATTGCGATACAGCTCACCGACGTGGATCACAACGAAGTCATTCAACTGGCGAGAAAAAGCGGTCTGTCGGCCTATGACGCGAGCTACCTGTGGCTTGCCCTCAGGCTGAAAGCTGAATTGATCACCCTGGACATCAAGCTGAAAGCGGCAGCGGCTCGCCTCGGAATCCTCTCCCGGGAAGAATAAGCGACAGGGATTGGGCTCAACATGAATCGCGGAACCGGTAGGACGTCCGTCCCGGCCGTCTGGTGAAAGGTCGATGGGAAAGAGAAAAAAAATAGCCGTCGTCATCCCCAAGTTCGGCCTCGTGGGTGGCGCCGAAAATTTCGCCGGCGAGCTGACGACGCGGATCGCCGCCGACCCCCGCTACGATGTCCATGTGTACGCCAACCGCTGGCGCGAGGCCACCGCGGGAATTACCTTTCACCGTGTCCCCATCGTCCGCTTTCCCCGGTCGCTCACCACACCAAGCTTTGCCTGGTTCGCCAACCGTGCCATCGCACGGCAAAACTTCGATCTTATCCACACCCACGAGCGCATCTTCGAGGCCGACCTCTTTACCATGCACGGCATCCCCCACCGGCTCTGGGTGCGCGACGTGAGGAAAAAGCGGATGAGCCTCTTCGACCGGGCCACGAGCCGGGTGGAAGAACGCCTGGCCCGGAATCCCCGGTGCCGCCGCTTTCTTGCCGTCTCGACGATCACAAAAGAAAAATTCCTGTCTGAGTACCCCGAAAATGCAGGGAAGGTCCTCATCGTGCCTCCCGGAACGGACGTGGGACGCTTTGAGCGGCTCAACCGGGAGAGGTGCAGGCAGGAAGTGAGGAGATCGCTGGGCCTGGAGCCTTCGGCCCTTCTCCTGCTATTCGTTTCCATGAACTTCGAGGTGAAGGGTCTCGACTTCGTCATGCAGGGGCTTGCGGCCCTGAAGCGCAGAGGCGGCCCGGAGATCCCGGTCCTCCTGGTCGTGGGACGGGGCGACGAGGGGCAATACCGCAGGCTGGCGGGGGAGCTCGGCATCGGAGAGAACGTGCGCTTCTCGGGGGTCACGGGCAGGGAGAACCTCGATGCCCTCTACCTGGGAAGCGATCTTTTCGCCATGCTCTCGCGCTTCGACACCTTCGGCATGGCGGCCCTCGATGCCATGGCCGCCTCGCTTCCGGTTGTGTTGAGCGGCAACGTGGGGGCAAAGGATCTGGTACGCGACGGGGTCAACGGCTTTGTCATCGGCGATCCCGCCGATGGGACGGCCGTAGCGGAAAGGTTTGCCCGACTTCTCGAAGGGGAGGTCCGAAAACGGATGGGGCAGGAGGCCTTTCTCACGGCCTCCGGACAAAGCTGGGACAATGTGGCCCGAAGGCAGATGGAGATCTACGAGGAGCTTCTGGACACCGGTCCCTGAGCGTGACCACGCTTCGTCAAAACATCATCTTCCCGACCTGCAGGACATCCGCTACATGCTCGCGAACTGAGGAAGTGAGGAAGAGCAGAAGAGCGGAGTGGAGGGTCTAATCCATTTTCTCTTGTCCGCGCTTCCTCGCTTCCGCTCTTCCGATCTTCGCAGGCTTAGAACGCGAAGATGCACGTGTGAGCAGAGCTAGACGCTGCACCTCCAAGCACTCTCAGAAGTGGCTCATCGGCCTCTTCCCGATCGGGTAGACGTTGAATCCGATCTCGAAGAGGGCCTGGTGATCCAGGATGTTTCGGCCGTCGAAAACGAAGGCCGGCTTGACCATGAGATCGTGGATTTTCCTGTAGTCGAGCTCCCGGTAGAGGCTCCACTCCGTCATCACGGCAATGGCGTGGCAGCCGCGGATGGCCTCGTAGGGATCCGCCACGTAGGAAACGCCCCGCTCCAAGTCTGCGAGATCCTCCCGGGCGCTCACGAGCGCCTGCGGGTCCGTGACGACGATCTCGGCGTGCTCCTCCAGGAGCCTGCGGGTTACGTCGATGGCCGGGCTCTCCCGCGTGTCGCCCGTGTCGGCCTTGAAGGCAAAGCCGAAGAGACAGATCTTTTTGCCCGCCAGCGTGTTGAACATGGCCGTAAGCATGTTCAGCACGAAACGTTCCTTCTGGTACTCGTTGATCCGCACGACCCTCTCGACGTAGTCCGCCACCTCCTCCAGCCCCTCGACGCGGCACAGGTAGACGAGGTTCAGGATGTCCTTCTTGAAGCAGGAGCCGCCGAAGCCGATGCTCGCATTGAGGAACTTGCTGCCGATGCGGCTGTCCATCCCCACGATCTTCGCCACTTCCGTAACATCGGCGCCCGTCTTCTCGCAGACAGCCGAGATGGCGTTGATCGTCGAGATGCGCTGGGCAAGGAAGAAATTGGAGGCAAGCTTCGAGAGCTCGCTGCTCCAGATGTTCGACGTGAGGATCCGCTCGCGGGAAACCCAGTTGGCATAGATCTGCACCAGCTCATCGCGGGCCTTCAGGCCCCTCTCCGTGGACCGCGAGCCGATGAGCACGCGGTCGGGGTTCATGAGATCCCGGATTGCCGTCCCCTCGGCGAGAAACTCGGGGTTCGAAAGGACATCGAAGTGGATCCCGTCGTTTCGCGACATGAGGATCCGCTCCATGGCCTGGGCCGTCTTGACGGGAAAGGTGCTCTTCTCGATGACGATCTTGGAGGACTCGGCGTGCTCGAGGATCTGCCGGGCCGCAAGCTCCCAGTACTGCAGATCCGCCGCAAGCCCCGCGCCGGCCCCGAAGGTCTTCGTGGGCGTGTTGACGGATACGAAGATGATGTCGTTCTCCCTGATGCCCCGGGCGATGTCGGTGGTGAAAAACAGGTTCCGTCCCAGGCCCTGGCGGACGACCTCATCGAGACCGGGCTCGTAGATAGGCGGCTTGCCGGAATTCCATGCATCGACCCGGCCCTGGTCCACGTCGACGACGGTGACGCTGTAGCGGGGGCACTTCGAGGCGATCACGGCCATCGTCGGCCCGCCCACGTAGCCTGCCCCGATGCAGAGGATGCGCTTGTCGAAACTCATAGGGTACCTGTCTTGTTTCATAAGGGGTTTTTCGACAGTCCTTCTTAGCATTAATCGGGCCAGATGATAAAGATTTTTGTCGGATGCCCCCGACAGACTGCGAAGTCAGGAAGTTGAGAAGTTTAAGAAATTGGGATAATTTGCCATTGGACGAAGTTTTCTTGACAGTAGGTGTAAAGGCGACCATCGAGTCATTGCTTCCTGAAGTCGAGATAATGTATGTGGGCGAGATATAGAAGATTACAATCACCAATAGTAAAAATGAAAAAAGGCAGAGCCAAATGACTCTGCCTTTCATTGTTTCTGTATTGTCGATGGATCTTACTTCCTAAATTTCCGAACCCCAGCAACACCCATAAGACCGAGGCCAAGAAGAAGCAGGGTATAAGGTTCGGGAACCGGAGTACCCTCCCCCTGACCACCCTCACCGACATGGCTGACTGCGCCAACGTTTCTGATGAAGTAAAGTTGGACGTCCTCTTCACTGTAATAAGAAAGATAGAAGGCGGCCCAATGCATGTCAACTACATTTGCGAACATGATGTGATCAGGCGCAGCCGATTCACCAGGGGTGCCTTCATTAATCACGTCATTGCCGGTCCCGATTTTGAGGAAGTAATAAAGCGGAGCGTTTTGCAACTCGAATGCCCCAATACCATTTTCGGAGTACATAACGTACTCAGATTTATCAAACACTG
Organism: Syntrophaceae bacterium UBA2192; assembly: GCA_002327315.1. Lineage (GTDB taxonomy): Bacteria > Desulfobacterota > Syntrophia > Syntrophales > UBA2192 > UBA2192. The sequence goes on from DCVI01000197.1 coordinate 39,697, forward strand.
TGTAATCATCCAGGGTGGCACTCGGGAAAAACGTCTTAACCCACGCAAGTTCGGTAGCCTCACCGCTATTCCCAAGTACTGCAGCACCTACAAAAGTGTCTACTGACCCTACTTCATTACCCTCGACGAGCAAGGCCGAAACCGTGCCGGAGGTAAAAAGAAGGATGCTCATCACAGATAAGAGCACAATTAGCTTTTTCATTTTACACCTCTGCTCTTTATTATTTTGTCTTAGTTAACAGCAAGATCGATGCCGATAAAATATAATATTCCCAGGTAGTTGATAATAAAGGACAATATTTACAAGTAGGACTTTATGCTTACTTTTTTTTACTGCGAAAACTGTAACATATTCCGACGGTCATCGCCCTCTGTCTTGCCTCCTTTTTATGTAACCAACTGTAATAATGAGCTAATTAGCGATATGCCAATTTGTAAAGAAAACCAACAAATTATTTAGTCTTTGCCTATTAATGAATTGTTGTAAGTACGTGCTTATCTTAACTAAGGTATTTTGAACTGAAAAATCAGGTTTTCGCTCTAAAAAGGAGGTGCATGATGAAATATTCAGACCGCTGATTCATTCAACGGCCATTTTTAGTGAATTACCCCGCCTACGAGGCGGGGCATCTTGAAAGGCAATGAGGGGGATTGCATCCCCCATGCCCCCGCACCGCATTCATCCCCGTCCACAGGACGGGGTATTCTGCGGGGCATTCATAAAAATCCCCTTACAGAAGCGAAATTTTATTGTAAAAAATCTTTATATTTGTGAGATAGGTTCAAAAGACGGTTTTTTTTAGTATACGGAGGTGATCAGTTAAAGAAAAGAGGGGTTAGGCACGATGGCAATATAAAAACGAAAGGAGAGACCGGTATGAAAACGAAGTGGTTTGTAATTGTGGCGATCCTTGTTTTATGTGGTTTAGGGGGTAACGGGGCATGGGCTGATACTGCATATTACTCCGATAGTGCGTTTATCTACCCCGGATACGGTGTTCTCGGTGTTACATATAGTGGCGCAGATGTCGGACCCGCTATTTTTGGACAAGCTACGGCAGGCTCTGGCAATGTCTTCGGAGGTCAGTTTGAGAGCAACAGCCCATCTGGCAGAGGGGTATTTGGCAATGCTAAAGCGATAACGGGGCTGACCTATGGGGGGTATTTCTACAACATCAGCACCTCAGGGATAGGCGTATTTGGCTGGTCTGCGGCGTCCTCCGGGGTTAACTATGGTGGTCTTTTCCAAAACTCAAGCACCGCGGGATATGGGGTATATGGCTATGCTTCGTCACCCACCGGCTACAACTACGGCGGTTACTTCCGAACAGACAGCCCTGACGGCAAGGCGTTACTGGGCTGGGCTTCGGCAACCTCCGGCCCTGCGACAGGTGGATTCTTTCAGAGCGCTAGCGCAACCGGTGGCATTGGGATCTGGGGCTATGTTTCATCGGAAACGGGGCTGAACTATGGCGTCTACGGGCAAACGAGAAGTCCAAACGGCTACGGCATCTATTCACAGGGGAATATGAGGGTTGATGGCACATTAACCGTAACGGGGGCAAAGTCTGCGGTGGTGCCGATCAAGAATGGAAAGAAAGTTGCCCTGTACGCCGTGGAGTCCTCCGAGAACTGGTTTGAGGACTTCGGCGACTCCAAACTCAAAGGGGGAAAGACGCAAGTTACCATTGATCCCACCTTCGCAGAGACGGTCAATACCGGGATGAGGTATCATGTGTTTTTGACCCCCAGAGCTGACTGCAAGGGACTCTATGTGACCAATGAGACAGGCACCTCCTTTGAGGTCAGGGAACTCAACGGCGGCAACTCCGACATTGAGTTCAGCTATCGCATTGTGGCCAAGAGGAAGGGGTTTGAGGGTCAGAGACTCGCTGAGGTAAAGGACGATACACCTGTGGCAGTAAAAGTGGAACACCCACAACCGGAGGCTTCCCTGGAGATGGCTTCTCATGAGAAATGATAGACGCACGAAGGCCTGGGAAACTCATGAAAAACTTTAAGCTTATTGCAATTGCTGTAGTAGTCGTTCTCTGCGTTATGTCTCTTGTGATGTGGAGGATGATCGATAAGCCCACAGTCCAACGGGGACAAGACATAGCCCAAACGAGACACGGGGGAAATTCATCGTTTCCGATGACGGAGACGAAACAGGAGCCTCGTGACCAGGCCTCTTTTTTCATCCCTCTAGCACCTCGAGAGGAGAAGGAGAAGTATCCTGAAAAAGTAACGGAGGCGGTTCTGGTTGGCAAAGACAAGACGGCCTCTCGAGAGCAGCTAGAAGGCGGCATGACCACGCTGAGGGATGAAGCAAGAAAGTATCGTGAGAACGGAAGAGTGCAAGAGGCGATGGACTTGGAGACAAGGGCGATGGAGTTAGAGGCCAAGAGGATGACCTTGGAGGCCAGGGAGATGGATTCGCGAATGCGGGCTATGGACAAGGAACGCACACCTCAGAAGCCGTAGAGTCACAAGAATCACCAACAAGGGGCAGGGTCAGAAAACGACTCTGCCCTTATTCATTTCAACTGCAAATCTTCAATCAGCATCATCCCGATGGGACAAGGACTTGTAGGTGAAGTCAATAATCAAGGCAGGACTTGTTTTGACAGTGTCTGTAAAGTTAAGTATGGGTCGGGACAGATAATTTCCCAGGCACTCGCATGTTGTCTGTTTCTCCAATCTTCTCAACTTCAAAGCTTCTCAACTTCTTCTTTCAGTGGGCCGTCCCGGGCTGCGGGTACGCCACGGCTCCCGCACCGGCATTGAACAGGGGTCTCCGGAGCAGTAATCATCGATAAAATCCGACACGTTACAAATTTTTCAACGTGTTCATCCAATGCACCTCTGGAGACGTTTTCTCTTGACTTATACCCCCTCGGTGGGCTACCGTTCAACATAGTCAAATCCAGTATTTACAGCCCCTTCGGACACCCGTAGGGGCTGAATCCAATATGGCGAACGGTTTATTATCATCGATCATGTAATCGACAGAGCGGAGCTTTGTAAAAAATTCACATAGGATGCCATTCATGGAATTTATCGACCTTGCATTCCAGCAAAAACGTATCCGGGGTAAAATCGGCGAGCACATCGAAGCCGTATTGAATCACGGGCAATATATCATGGGCCCCGAGGTAGCTGCCCTCGAGAAGGAACTCGGCCAGTACGTCGGTACCAAACATGCCATTTCCTGCGCTTCCGGTACGGATGCTCTGCTCATTGCACTGATGGCCCGTGGCATCGGTCCGGGGGATGCCGTCTTGACCACTCCGTTCACGTTCATTGCCACAGCGGAGGTCATCAGCCTCCTTGGCGCTACTCCCGTCTATGTCGACATCGAGAGGAAGACATACAACATTGACCCGGTTCAACTCGACCGATGCCTCTCCGCACTCCGAAGCGGGGATACCAGCATGTACCCATTGCCGCGCCTTGCAGAGCAAAGGGAAGTCACGCCGAAGGCGATTATCGCTGTTGACCTCTTCGGTTTGCCTGCGGACTACTCCCGTCTCGATGAGATTGCACAGCGGAACGGGCTTTTCCTTATCGAGGATGCCGCTCAGTCCTTCGGGGCTGAGTTGAACGGCAGAAAGGCCTGCACATTCGGGGATGTCGCCTGCACATCCTTTTTCCCCGCAAAGCCCCTTGGCTGCTACGGTGACGGGGGAATGTGCTTCAGTTCGGACGACAGCCTGGCGGAGATCATGCGCTCTATCCGTCTTCATGGAAAGGGCTCTCACAAGTATGAAAACATCCGGATCGGCATCAACGGGCGGCTGGATACTCTCCAAGCGGCCATTCTCCTGGCGAAATTCAGCCTCTTCGAAGAGGAGGTCAGGCTGCGTCAGGCAGTGGCAGGCCGTTATACAGAGTTTCTGCGCTCCTGCCCTAGCCTCGTTACACCCGATGTCCCGACCGGCTACCAGAGCGTGTGGGCCCAGTATTCGCTCTTGGCACGAGGCGAAGCGCATCGGGACAGCATCATGAAAATTATGCAGGGAAAGGGAATCCCGACGGTCATTTACTACCCCAGGCCGCTTCATCTCCAGAGTGCCTTCTCTTCTCTGGGCTATCGAGAAGGGGATTTCCCTGTGAGCGAGGATTGCGCAAGGCGCATCTTCAGCCTTCCCATGCATCCCTATCTCACGGAGGGTGATCAGGACCGGATCGTGTCGGCGTTGCTCGAAGCCGCGGTGGCCTGACATTTAAGCGAGCCCGCAAAGTGACTGTCAATAATTCATAAGAGGATGATATGGCGAATCAAGAAGAAAAATACGTGGCTGATTCCAAGGTTGGTAATTTCGATACCATCCGGGATGATGAAATAAATCTTTCCGACATGTCGAAAGTTCTTGCAAAAAGAAAAAAAGGCATCATTGCAATATTCCTGATATCTATTCTAGCTGCTGCGATTTATTGCTTCACTGCTTCTCCAATTTACCGACTGGAAACACATGTCAAAATATATATGCCAAAAGATCTTATAACGATCAAAGAATTGCCGAGTGCGAAAGATATCGTTTCCATGATCGGAAGAATTAATCATGAAAAAAAGGTAATCATATTCTCGAAAACAGCAGATGGGGTAACCGAAGCGAAAATTGAGGATATGAGAGGAACAACAGACAAATTTAAAATAATCATCGAATCGTACAATCGTGAAGATCTGCCTGCATCTCTGCAGGAGTTGCTCGAATATATAGAAAATATGCGGGAAATAAAGAATGATTATAGAAAAATCATATCAGAAATCGATGAAAAAATTAAAATTGTAAATGAAGCAGTCAAAAAAAACGATTTCCAAATCAAGGAAATAGAAAAAAGATTGAATAGCTCAAAATTGCTCCCTGTAGGTTTCAATCCGGTTGAGATTAATAATAAAATTGTAGATTTGAAAATGGAGAAACATCGTCTCGAACAGGAGCGTCAAAATTTTAAGCTGATTCAACTTTTGCAAGATCCTTTTGTTTCAAAAGATCCAGTAAAGCCGCAAAAAGCAATTATTATGATCATTGCAGGAATATTGAGTTTCATGTTTGGAGTAGTCACTGTATTCATCGCGGAATATTTAGTAGGAGTGAAAACAAATAAACATCATGAATGACTTAAGGTTCTGCACTTACATCATGCTGCTTAGCGTACTCTTCTAATACGCTTCCAACCAAGCCTTGGCTCAAGACTTTTCCAAAGGATACTCGCATGTCGCAAAAAAGGATCGCGGTTGTCGGCGCCGGATACTGGGGCAAGAATCTGGTCCGGAATTTTTATCAACTGGGAGCCCTCAAAACAATCTGTGACGGCGCTCAAGCGATTCGGGACGAAATGAGCAAGGCCTATCCAGAGTTGTTGGTCACGGATAAGCTCGATGCTGTTCTGAACGATCCCAATATTCAAGGAGTCGTCGTATCCGTTCCCGCTGCCCTCCATTATGAAATTGCGGAAAAGGCCCTTCAGGCTGGAAAGCACGTATTCGTGGAAAAGCCCCTTTCGCTGACCTATAGCGATGGCGAAAAACTTGTTCGCCTGGCTGAAGAGCGGAAAAAGGTCCTGTTCGTCGGCCACATTCTTCAATATCACGCCGCCGTTATTACATTGAAGGCAATGATCAAAGAAGGCAAAATCGGCCGACTCCAGTACATTTACTCCCGTCGACTCAGCCTTGGTAAAATCCGCCGTGAAGAGAATATCCTCTGGTCCTTCGCCCCTCACGACATATCCGTGATTCTCAGTATCACGGGGGAAGAACCTTCCTACGTCGACACTGTGGGCGGTAACTTCCTCCATGCGCGCATTCCCGATGTCACCATGACCAATCTCAAGTTCCCCTCAGGCATCGGCGGGCACATCTTTGTCAGCTGGTTGAATCCCTACAAGGAACAAAAGCTGGTCATCGTGGGCAGCAACGGCATGCTCGTCTTCGATGACACAGAACCGGTAGAGACTAAACTCGTTCTTTATCCTCATACGATTAATTGGCAAGACGGCATCCCGATCCCGCAGAAGGCAGAGCATGTACTCATCGATCTGAAGCCGATCTGGAAGGAACCGCTGAGGGCAGAATGCGAGGCCTATCTTTCGGCCATGCAGACGGGGACATTACCCTATACTTGCGGAGAAGAAGGCCTGCGCGTCCTGAAGGTCCTTGAGGCCAGCCAGAAATCTCTTGAGCAAAAAGAAAGCTCTCTCCCTAAAGTGCGAAAAACAGAAAGCGTGGAACAGAACACTGATTTTTTCATTCACGAAACAGCTATCGTCGACGCAGGTGTTGAAATTGGCAAAGGCACAAAGATCTGGCATTTCTCCCATGTTCTTTCGGGATCGAAGATAGGCGTGAACTGCAACATCGGCCAGAACGTTGTCGTTGGAGCCGACGTTACGATTGGGAATCAATGTAAAATACAAAACAATGTGAGCGTATACAAAGGGGTCACCCTCGAAGACGGCGTTTTTTGCGGTCCCTCGATGGTCTTCACAAACATATATAACCCCCGGGCAGAAATATCCAAGATGGACCATGTCCGTCCCACCCTCGTAAAGAAAGGCGCCACCCTGGGAGCCAACTGCACCATTGTCTGTGGTCTTACGATCGGCAGTTATGCCTTCGTTGGTGCGGGAGCCGTCGCGACCAAAAACGTCCCCAACCATGCCCTGGTGGTGGGCAACCCAGCCAGACAGATCGGTTGGGGCTGTATATGCGGTGAAAGGCTCACAAACGATATGCATTGCACAGCCTGCGGCAAAGAGTACGAGAAAACCGATGATGGGTTATCTCTGAAAGTTCAAGGTGTTTAGGGTCAATCAACCAATTCGGAGGCGAACCATGATTAACAGGGTGACACGTCAACATAAGCGTTTCTGCATTTTATGGACAGTTTCGCTTTACGGTTGATATCAAGTTATCTGTAATGCTTGTATCCTGGCTGAGATCACAACTGAAAGAAGCAAAATCATCTTCTTACTTTCAAGATATCGCTTTATTATCCAGTGGCGGATTAATCGCAAACATAATCGTTGTGGCTGTCATGCCGCTGGCTTCACGCATCTACACCCCAGAATCCTTTGCTATTGCTAATTTGGTTGTTCTTTGGGCTGGATTTTTTATCGTGCTGGTGACCTATCGACTCGAACTCTTTGTGCAGTTGCCCAAACAAGACGAGGATGCATGGAACCTAGTGCGATTAGTGGTTTTCTTAGGTATACTATGGACAGTTATCCTCACGCCGGCACTGTGGTTCTGGCGGGAGACCATAGCAAACCTGGCCGGTCAACAAAAACTTGGACCGTGGCTGACCGCCGTACCGATCACAGCTGCCGCACTGGCGCTGTCAACTGCTCTGCAAGGGTGGAACCAGCGTCGAGGCAACTATCGGCGCTCTGCAGGGGCGGAAATCGTATCCAAGACAGGTTATGCAGGCACTGTCATCGGCGGGCGCTGGTTGCTGCCTGACGCCGCTGGTCTTGTGCTGGCCACTCTTAGTTCCCATGCGGTAAAGATTGCGGCGCTCTCCGTGCGTAACCGTCCGGCATCGTATCCTTGGGATAGCCGCAATCTGTGGGCGATCGGCCGAACCCACGAGAAATTGGCCGGAGGCATGATTTTCGCTCAACTGTGCCTTTCCTGCACTCTATTGATTCCGGCCATGTACATTTCTCGCAAGTATGGCGCTGATGCACTTGGGCAGTATTCATTAGCATTCCAGACCGTATGCTTGCCAGAGGCCCTGATTGGAAATGCAATCGGAAATGTTTATTACCAACGCATTGCAGAGGAGTGGGTGCGAGGAGGTTCAATCCAAGGTCTCTTTCGTGCAACTGCAATTCGCCTGCTCTTTATCTGCCTGCCCCTGTTTGCTGTCGGAGCACTGATTTCGCCATGGATAGTGCCTGTAATTTTTGGTGATCAATGGCATGATGCTGGTATATTTGCGGCATTATTGGCAATCAGTTCCTTCGGCTCTTTCATCAGTACCGCGCTGGGCAGGACATGCATCGTTGTTACGGCATGGTGGTATCCTCCATTATGGCATCTAATGCGTGTAACGACCACGATATCGGTTGTCTGGATTGCAGATTCCATGTCACTGGGGGCAGTTGAATTCATAACGTTGCTCGTGTTCCAGCAACTGGCAGTGTTTGCTCTTGATTTCTTATCGCAGCTGTATTTCTCCCAAAGGCGTCTCAAGACGACGTAGCAACGACAATCTAATGGACGATTTTCACAGGACTGGCTTTTTTCTTTCATAGAATTATAGCGTTCCGATGCCAGATATAACAAACTGCAGAACCCAAGCAGCGGCCTTTACAGAATGGGTCATTTTAGTCATTTCGGCAGGCAGTACAGCGGCTGCACTTGGTTGGGTGCTTTGGTATTGCCGGTACGGCTTCGATTTTACTGATGAAAGTTATTACCTTGTCTGGCTGTCTAATCCATTCAATTACAGTGTATCGGTTACGCAGTTCGGGTTTTTTTACCATCCCCTGTATCAGTTTCTCGAGGGGAACATACCCGCATTAAGACAGGTCAATATTCTGACAACTTTTTCCCTGGCGTGGGTGCTGAGCAGCATTTTTCTGAAAACAGTTTACGGCGACAAGTGTCTTCAGAATGCACCGCGACTCATCATTGCAGGGGCCATTGCCACGGGATCACTTATCTTCCTGTCTCTCTGGATACCAACACCGAGCTATAACAGTTTGGCCTTACAGGCATTATTGGTTACATTCATTGGATTGCTTCTGGCAGATTACAAGATCTGTCGCTCAAGTATTGCAGGTTGGATCTTGATTGGGGTTGGCGGGTGGTTGGCTTTCATGGCAAAGCCCACGACTGCTTCAGCACTCGGGCCGATTTCAGGATTCTATCTGCTGGCAGCAGGGAAGATGAGACTTCGCCTGCTGGCTATTTCACTGGCCACTGCACTAAGCCTCGTTGCAATCACCGCGTTATCCATAGATGGGTCAATCATTGCGTTCTTTAATCGGCTGAAAGAGGGAGTCGATACTGCCAAGACATTGGTTGGCGGCAACTGGGCCGCTCCATTGGTGAGGCTGGATGATTTTCAGCTTGACGGAGGAGCAAAACACATTTTAACTGCCGGCACAGCAATCTTTGCTTCCGCCGCATATTTAACTCAGTCAAAGAGTAAACCGATGTCGTATGCGGGTACCATACTGTCAATCGCATTTGCCCTGGCAAGCATGGCAATCGTGTTTGGAGTTATTCAGGGAAACATGAATGCCGGTTACTTTCAGGTACTTTTGCTTTGGTCTGTCCCCTTTGCCACACTCGCGGTTGGATTTGCCTTATACCGGTTCAAGGGCCTGCTTCACATTTCGCGCCAGCAATGGGCCTTGGTGCTAAGTTTCCTTGCATTCCCCTATGTCTATGCATTTGGGACAGGCAATAACTACTGGCTGATGAGTGGACATGCCGGAATCTTTTGGGTGCTGGCCGGCCTTGTTCTGCTGAGTCCCATCGCTTCGAACAGGAAGTTTCCGGCCATGCTGTTGTCTCTCGGCCTTGCGGTTCAAATGGTGACGGTGTCACTCGTTCATGCAGGCATCGAAGCGCCCTATCGGCAACCTCAACCCTTGCGAGAACATCGTTACACGCTCGACATTGGAAAGCCTGGATCTACATTGATTCTCCCTGAAGGGTTCGGTCAATACATCACAGAAGCAATAAGTGCCGCGAAGGCAGCGGGTTTCAAGGAAGGAACGCCGATGGTTGATTTAACGGGACAATCTCCCGGTATCCTCTATGCGATGGGAGCCAGCAATATTGGGCAACCCTGGACAGTCGGCGGCTACCCGGGGAGCGATACCGTTGCCGCAGCCATGTTGCGCAGGAGCTCTTGTGAAGATCTTGCTACGGCCTGGCTGCTGACGGAATCCAAGGGGACACAAACACTTTCCCCTGAGATACTCTCGAGCTTTGGTGCGGACATCGATACCGATTATCAAGTCGTTGGCATATTCAAGACCGCAGAATGGGCGGGTGCCTATAAAGAGGCCCGTGTGCAGCGGATTTCAAAGCCAGTTCGCTCCATAGATATTGCTATCTCCGCATGTGCGGCAGCCAGGGCGGCAAAGAAATGAAGAAGATCGCGATTGTGCAATCCAACTACATCCCCTGGAAAGGTTATTTCGATCTGATAGCCTCAGTGGATGAGTTCGTTCTCTACGATGATATGCAGTATACCCGACGCGACTGGCGAAACCGAAACCAGATCAAGACACCACGGGGACTGCAGTGGCTGACCGTGCCTGTCAAGGTGAAGGGAAAATACCACCAGACCATTCGAGAAACGGAGATTGAGGGGACCGGGTGGTCAACGTTGCATTGGAAGTCTCTCTGCCAACACTATCGCCGCGCAAAATGTTTCAATGCGATGGCACAGGAACTCGAATCAATTTACCTTCTGACAGAATATACACATCTGTCACAGCTCAACCGCACGCTGATCGAATGGGTGTGCTCGAAACTGGGCATAACGACCCGAATCAGCAACTCTTGGGATTACCAACTGAGTGATGGCAAGACTGAGCGATTGGTTGATCTGTGTTGTCAGGCAGGCGGCCGTGAATACATCTCAGGCCCTGCCGCGCGCGGGTATATCGATGAAACCATCTTCGAAGAAAAGGACGTCAAGCTCACATGGTTCGACTATGGGGGTTATCCCGAATACCCTCAACTATGGGGAGACTTTACCCATGCGGTTTCCATTCTTGACCTGCTGTTCAACTGCGGCAGCGAAGCGCCACGCTATATGAGGTATGTTCGCGCATGAAGCTATCAATCGTTTCCACGCTTTATCAGTCAGCACCATATATTGATGAGTTTTATCGGCGAGCCACTGAAGCCGCGAAACGCCTGACCGACGAATACGAAATTGTGATCGTTAATGACGGTTCACCAGACGACTCTCTTGCGCGTGTTATTCGTCTTGCAGAGTTAGATAGTCACGTTATCGTTATCGATTTATCTCGAAACTTCGGCCATCACAAGGCCATGATGACAGGACTGTCGCACGCGCATGCCGAGAATGTATTTCTGATCGACAGCGATTTGGAAGAAGAACCCGAGTGGTTGCTGAGCTTTTCTCAGCAAATGGAGCAGGACAGATGCGATGTTGTTTATGGCGTGCAGGAACGACGGAAAGGGGGGCTGTTCGAGCGATGGAGTGGAGAATGGTTCTACCGATTCTTTCGTGTGCTCACCGGGTTGACCCTGCCGGAAAACATTGTCACCGCCCGGTTGATGACGCGTCGTTATGTTGACGCCCTCGTTCGCCACAATGAGCGTGAGGTTTTTATTGCCGGGCTATGGCATATTACTGGATTTGACCAACGGCCGCAAACAGTAACAAAACGTAACTCGAGTGAGACGACCTACACCTTTCGGCGGAAAATGTCGATTTTTGTAAACTCAGTCACATCCTTCAGCAACGCACCACTGAAGGCAATCTTCTATTTTGGAGTTGCAGTCTTTATCCTCGCGGGCGGCTATACGAGCTATCTCATCATCAATTGGTCATTCTTTGCAACACCCTTGAGTGGATGGACTTCAGTAATGGCATCCATCTGGCTTCTGGGGGGGGCGATCATTTCATTCATCGGTATAATTGGCATTTATCTGTCCAAGATCTTCATGGAGACCAAAAATCGCCCATATACCATTGTTCGGCAGATATATGAAAAAAAGCAAGAGTGACCTACTGGCCGAGGTGGCTGACTACTACTCGGCCAAACTGGCGGCACACGGCGCAACCCCTCGCGGTGTAGACTGGAACAGTGAGGAAAGCCAAAGACTGCGCTTCGAACAATTGACCAAAATCATTCGGCAACCACGGGGCTTCTCGCTGAATGACTTGGGATGTGGCTATGGCGCCCTATCCGATTACTTGCTGTCGAAGTATCAAGACTTTACATACACCGGCTGCGATGTATCCAGCGATATGATTCTTGCCGCACGGTCCTGTCATTCACCCAGTCCCAATGTTCAATTTGTCGTGGCCGCGGAACCGCCTGCGATGACCGATTATGGAATCGCCAGCGGCATATTCAATGTAAGGATTGGCCGAAGTGACGCCAAATGGCTCAACTATATTAAAGAAACGCTCGATGTGCTTGATCGGACGAGTCAGCATGGTTTCGCCTTTAATTGCCTGACCTCCTACTCCGATGCAGACCAGATGCGTGATTATCTTTACTACGCCGACCCTTGCGCGCTGTTTGATCACTGTAAAAGACGATACTCGCGTCATATCGCTTTGCTGCACGATTACGGCCTTTATGAATTCACAATCCTAGTGAGAAAGGAACCATGAAAGAGCTGATCATTTTCGGGACAGCAGATATTGCCCAACTGGCTTATTTCTATTTTTCAAATGATTCGGACTACAAAGTTGCAGCATTCACGGTAGATGCCGAATATGTTAAAGTTGATGAATTCTGTGGCCTTCCTGTTGTGCCCTTTGAAGAAGTAATAGAACAATACCCGCCAGAAAGATATGATATGTTTGTGGCTCTTAGCTATTCAAAACTGAACCAGATTAGAAAGGAAAAATACATTGCCGCTCATTCCCTGGGTTATCAACTTGCTAGCTATATCAGTTCACGAGCGACGATTCTCAATGACTTCCGGATAGGAGATAATTGCTTTATCCTGGAAGATAACACCATTCAGCCCTTTGTCACCATTGGAAACAACGTCACCCTCTGGAGCGGCAACCATATTGGCCATCACTCTACAATCCACGATCACTGTTTCCTTGCATCACATATTGTGGTTTCCGGCGGTGTAGAAATCGGCGATGCGTGTTTTATAGGCGTCAACGCCACGCTACGGGATCACATAAAGATAGGAGAAAGGTGTGTGATTGGCGCAGGGACCCTGATCGTGGCTGATGCCGATCCAGAAGGCGTTTACATTGGCAATGCCACCGTGCGCGCCAATGTTGCAAGCCCGCGATTGACGAAGATATGAGGTAAGCGATGAAGTGGAAAAAGTTAGGGCGAGTATTTTGCACGGATGATAATTACGAGTGGATGAAAAGTCACGCGGCAGTCGCGATAGCGGAGAATATTGAGAATAATATATTTAGAATTTATTTCGGCACTAGGGACCATTTGAACAGATCCTACACCGGATACGTGGTAATAGATATATTCTCTCCAAACAATATCCTTGAGCAGTCATCCACCCCTGTCTTGGCCCCAGGGGAGTTGGGGACATTCGACGACAGCGGTGCATTACCAACATGGCTTGCGGTGAGGGGTAATATTCGATATCTTTATTACATTGGTTGGAATTTGGGGGTCACCGTCCCCTTTCGAAATTCTATTGGTCTGGCTGTAAGTATCGATGGATCGAATTTTAAGCGTTACGCAGCAGGCCCGATCGTTGATCGCTCATTGCATGAACCGCATTTTTGTGCAAGTTGTTGCGTTCTGCCAGGAAATGATTTCTGGAGAATGTGGTATCTGTCCTGCGTAGAATGGTCACTCGTAAATGGAGCACCGCAGCATCGTTACCACATAAAGTATGCCGAGTCGGACGATGGTATTTATTGGCGTCGGAATGGGTTGGTGGCAATTGAATTTAAGAATGATAATGAGTACGCTATATCCAGACCATCAGTTGTGCGCGATGATGACTGCTGGAGGATGTGGTACTCCTATCGAGGAGCAACTTATCGAATAGGCTATGCAGAATCGGAAGATGGTCGTACTTGGATTCGCCGCGACGATTTTGTAGGAATCGATGTGTCGTCGTCTGGATGGGACTCAGAAATGATCGAATACCCTTTTGTCTTCGAACATAATGGGGAGCGGTATATGCTATACAATGGAAACGACTATGGACGGACCGGTTTTGGGTTAGCGATAATGGAGAAATAATGATTCATCGAATCCTTGATCATGGTTACATTTTTTCTACTATTTTCTTTACTGTATATAGCCAGCTCATTATGCGCTGGCAAGTTACAAAGGCCGGTGCATTACCCCCAGACTGTTCGGGAAAAATTCAGTTTGTCTTATCGTTGCTCCTCAATCCCTGGGTGATGACCGGTATTGTTGCCACGTTTCTCGCTGGCGTATCCTGGATGCTAGCCATGACGCGCTTCGAAGTCAGTTATGCATTCCCATTCGTGAGCCTCATATACATCTTGGTACTTGTCTCAAGCATTTTTTTGTTCCATGAATCTTTAACATTAGCCAAGTTTGCCGGAACGCTTATCGTTATTCTCGGCATAATAGTAATTGCTCGAGGGTGACTATGGGCCAGGTAACAACCGGTTTCCGGACCATTCTTTCTCACCCATATCTTTATAGCATGTTTCAATATCTGATGGGAGCGCACCAGGGGCGAATCCGGTTCATTTCTGATTTTGTTCGTCCTGTGCCGGGAAGTGCTATCCTGGATATCGGTTGCGGTACGGCAGACATTCTTGATTATTTACCCTGCGTTGATTATTGGGGTTTTGATATCAATCTAGCCTATATCGATCAGGCCAAGGCACGATTCGGCGTGAGGGGAAAGTTCCAGTGCCAGGAGCTTAAGGCTGCAGACCTCGACAATCTGATGAAGTTCGACATTGTCTTGGCAATTGGATTGCTGCACCACCTCGATGACACCACAGCGGTAAATACTCTGGTGCTTGCTCATCGAGCGTTGAAACGGGAAGGTCATTTGCTTACGATTGATCCTTGTATAGAGCCCGGGCAAAACCCGATTGCGCGTTTCCTAGTCACACATGACCGTGGGCAGCATGTCCGCACCTCTGAGGGGTATGCTGCTCTGGTATCCAGCATATTTATGCAGCCTCGCGTAGAGGTCATACACAGGTCGTGGATTCCCTATACGCACTGCATCATGCAGTGTACTCGCCAATGATTCCCTTCAATAAGCCATACATGACCGGTCGTGAGCTATGGTATATCGCCCAGGCCCACACCAACAGCCATCTTTCCGGGGACGGAAGTTTCACCAGGAAATGCAATGGGTGGTTGGAAGCGATTACGGGCGCGCACAAGGCGCTTCTCACTCATTCATGCACGGCAGCATTAGAGATGGCTGCGCTACTGGCTAATATCCAACCCGGCGACGAAATCATCATGCCATCATACACTTTTGTTTCGACAGCCAATGCTTTTGTACTGCGAGGGGGTGTGCCGGTTTTTGTCGACGTACGGCCGGATACGCTCAATATCGACGAGACCCTGATTAATGCGGCCATCACGCCGCGCACCAAGGCAATTGTCCCTGTTCACTACGCAGGAGTGGCCTGCGATATGGATGCCATCATGATCATCGCGAGGCAGCATAATCTCATTGTTATTGAAGATGCCGCGCAGGGGATCATGTCAACTTACAAAGGACGGCCGTTGGGGTCGATTGGACAGCTAGGCGCGTATTCATTCCATGAGACCAAGAACATCATTGCGGGCGAGGGCGGGGCACTCCTGGTCAACGATGCATGCTTTGCAGAACGGGCCGAAGTTATCCGAGAAAAGGGCACCAACCGCAACCTCTTTTTCCGCGGCCATGTGGACAAGTATACATGGGTCGATATCGGCTCTTCCTACCTGACCGGCGAAGTCGTTGCAGCGTTCTTGTGGGCACAAATGGAGGAAGCCGAGGCGATCACGGAAAAGCGGTTGGCAATCTGGGAATTTTACCATGCGGCGCTCGCGCCGCTGGAGACTGCCGGTGTGCTGCGCCGGCCCATCATTCCCGACAGCTGCCAGCATAACGCGCATATGTACTACATCTTGCTCGAATCCTTGGAGAAGCGGTCCGAGTTGATCGCACGATTGAAAGAACAGGGCATTAATGCGGTTTTTCACTATGTACCGTTACACAGTTCGCCGGCCGGAAGGCGACATGGCCGAGCATTTGGAACGATGATTCATACCGAATCTGTATCGGATCGGTTACTGAGACTGCCCTTCTGGGTGGGGTTGAGTGAGACGGATATCATGCAGACGGTTGGTGCAATAGAACGCTTGCTATGCCCATAGATTAGAAATATTTTGTGTCGGGAATTTTTACAGCCGGATTGAAAAGAGGTACTTCTCGGCTTCGTTTCAGAAAACGCAAAACCAATCCAAAACGCCATCTTAATTACAATTGGGCATAGTCCGAGCAAGAGCCCGCTATTCATCCGTCTAATCAGCGCGGGTAACATTCAATGAGGAACTGACCGACAATGTGCGGCATAGCGGGATATTTTGGGTCAAGGGGCCTTTCCCAGTCCCAGATTCGGAGAGCATTGAACTGCCTTCGTCCACGTGGGCCCGACATGGAGGGCGCGGTGGGCTGGGATTCCCTCGGCCATTTCGTTGACACGGAAAAGGGTCTGTCAGATAGCCCGATGCCCTTCACGCGTGTATTGATTCACACACGCCTTTCAATCTTTGATTTATCGATGGCCGGCCGCCAACCGATGTCGGATCGCAATGGCAATTGGATCACCTACAACGGTGAAATATATAATTATAGAGAATTACGCACCGAACTTGAGTCGCTCGGATGCCATTTCCGCTCTGCAACGGATACAGAGGTCATCCTGGCCGCTTTCGAGAAGTGGGGGTCCAGTTGCGTGAATCGATTCAATGGCATGTGGGCGTTTGTGATTTACAGCCACTCATCGAGACTGGCCTTCTGCAGCCGGGACCGGCTTGGGGTCAAACCATTCTATTACACAAGAACCGACGATGGCGGTTTTTCCTTCTCTTCAGAGATCCCTTCCTTGTTAGAGCTTTTGCAACGCCCTGCCCGTATCGATCCCGTCAAGCTGGCCGATTATTTCATTTACGGCAGGACCGACGATACAAGGGAGACGATGTATTCAGGCGTTCGAGAACTGCGCGGCGGACACAACGGATTCTTGAATATCGACACAATGGAGTGGCAGGAAGAGCGATATTGGGATCTGCCTGAAGAACCTGATCTAAACTTAAGCGACGGGGCTGCCTTGGATCGGTTCTCGGCTATTTTCGAAGACGCTGTAAAATTGCGGCTCCATGCCGATGTACCGTTGGCGCTCACGGTTTCGGGAGGCATCGATTCGTCCGTGGTGGCGGTGGCAGCCGCTCAGTCAGGCCTTCGCCCAACATTGTTTACCTCTCATTTTCCAGCATTCCCCGCCATCGATGAATCCGACTATGCCAAGCGTGTAGCAAGGCACCTGGACCTCCCACATATCCTGGTTGCACCTGACCTGTCGAATCTGCTTGAAGACGCGGGCGAATTGTCGAGAGCGCAAGCCGTTCCGTACGGATCACTGTCCCTTTATGTGCATTGGGCGATCCTGAAAGAGATCCGAAAGCAATCCATACCCATCGTCTTGAGTGGCCAGGGCGGCGATGAGGTCTTCTTCGGATATGAGAGATATTACGTGGCACACTGGCGATCACTCTTCCCGCGTATCCCGGCGATGCTCGCTGCATGGAAAGGGATGGCACAACGATCCCGCCTTGGATCGCTGGAATCCATATTGTTTCTTGTGTATTTCGGGCTGCCCGGCTTGCAATGGCTGCGACGGCGTTATCAGGTTTCGAAAGCGGTGTCAAAGGATCTTCTCTCTCGTGCCTCTTCCATGCCTGATCGATTGCCCTCGGGGAGGCGGGACTTGCAGCGACAGGAATTGCAATTTGTCAACCTGCCTCGCCTCCTGCGATACGATGATCGCACTGCCGGCGCTCAAGGCATGGAAACCCGACTGCCATTTCTGGATTACCGACTGGTCGAATTCGCCCATAGACTGCCATGGCACATGTTCTTCCGCGACGGATGGACGAAGTACCTGTTGCGCGGCTATCTAGCTCGGCACGGATTGAACGAAATTGCGTGGCGGACTCATAAACTGGGCTTTGATGCTCCGACCGAGAAGTGGACCGAGGGGCTACTAGCGAATAACTGGAAGGAGTATGGACAGACTGATTTTGCACGGGATATTCTTAAACCTGGGAAAAACCCTGTTCAGTGGCCTGCCCAGGTGAGATGGGATGTCTATAATGGTTGTGAAATGGCTTGGCTTTATAATTGGCAACTTACAGGATCCTGATCCTAGGCAGGACCCCTACCATTTGTTGAACTTTGCACGATGTCTAATGAGATGATGAGTTTGCTTATTATTGTGTATTTCTTGTGGGCAATAACAGTTGTCCTTTTATTGGTTCGCTCACCTTGGCTATTTCTGCGTCCATCCGTATGGATTTCAATCTCTTTTGGAATCATAATATCAGCAGCGGCCGTATTTCTTCCCGATCAATACAACCATCCCGGTTGTCCAACACTTAGTGCACTTAGAGACATCGACTTTGTGCGTCTAACAACCGTAGCATTTCCTCTCATCCTTTTAATCTTCACAGTATTAACTCCTGCAATTTCTCAACAATACAAAGTACTTTTTCTCAGAATATACCCGTACAACAATGCGATCTCCAATCCCCCAAAGGCGCAGCCACTTGATTTCCGCATTGCTCTTATCATGGCCGTAACGTGCGCTATTATTATTTTTGCATATCTAGTAACTGTGCCATACACACAAACCGGATTGTATGCTGTATTCTTCAATCCGTCAGACATAGAATTAGCACGGGAAGAATCATTAAAACTTCTCGACAATATTGTGATAAAGTATAGTTTCTCTTATATGATATCTATCTTTGGCCCACTAACTTGCGCTCTCATGGTCCAAGTCATTCAGTGGAATAAATTAGCACTCAAGCAATTCGCGGCTGGTATCGCAATACTTATTGTTGTAATCGGCGTAATGCTTCCGGGAGAGCGCTCAGCTGCAGCACTATGTATATTATCCGCAGGAATTTCGTATCTCTTTAAGGTTGGCCTAAGAAAAGGTTGGCGTACAATAACGATTGCTACACTGGGAGGGACCGCCCTTGTATTCATACTAACCTACTTGAGATTCGATGATGGGGAAATCTCCATCAATACAGCAATGGCCGTACTTGAAATTGTGGCCATTCGGATTTTTACCGTTCCATTTGCGACTGGCATATATTCACTACAATATGCACAAGATTTTGGTCTTACGGGAATGTCCACCATTCGACCACTTGCTTTTGTAACTGGCGTCGATTTCTTGAATCTGCCAAATGAGGTTATGCTGAGCACGATGAGCGGCATAACAGAAGCAGGAAAATCAGGATATATGAATACGTCGTTCTTTTTTGATTTCCAAGCGGCTTTTGGATTTCTTGCAGGACTAATGATTGCCGCTATTTGTACATTTCTGCTAGATTTTGCGATTGTTTTTTGGGCCAAGCTGCGAGGACGTATCCTAAAGGCGTTATATGCCGTGTACTTAATTCAAATGCTGTCGTTGTTATCATCTGCCTATTTATCCTCCATGAATACTCACGGTATTATATGGTCATCCTTTATCGCTGCAGGCATAGGTTCTTTCACTACCCATCAGCTGCGCAAGGAAAAGCTAATTTACTTACTAGAGAAGCGTGGACCCAATCATAATGATGCTCACCCCACTGTACCTTCATTAGCTAATGGCAAATGAGGCAAATCTTGATGTTTTTGAGCAAGGTTCTCGGTCTTTGTTGACAGAATTGGTTTCTTGATATTGTTAGCAACAATATGAGCACGGGCCCTCTAACAATAATTGAATGATGAACCCTCTATACCTTTGGGCAAAGCTTATAAAAAAAATCCGCGGCAGTGCAATCATCGATAGCCGCATTGACAAGTCATCCAAGATAGAAGCCGGTTCTACAATTGTCAATTCCACCTTCGATCGGCATTCATTCTGCGGGTACGATTGCATGATCATTAATTGCACTGTCGGCGCCTTTTGCTCCATTGCAAACGGAGTGGTCATTGGCGGCGCAAGACATCCGATGGAATATGCCTCGACATCACCTGTGTTTCTTTCACACAAAGACAGCGTGAAAATGAAATATGCACGCCATGACTATTCATTGAAGCTCAGGACTGTAGTCGACAGCGATGTGTGGATAGGGGAGGTGGCACTGATCAAAGCCGGTGTGCATATTGGGGTTGGCGCTGTCATCGGCATGGGCAGCGTTGTCACGAGGGACGTGGAGCCCTACTCCGTTGTCGCCGGCAACCCCGCGCGCACCATACGGAAGCGGTTCGATGACAAAACCATCAAGGCATTGCTCGAGCTTAAGTGGTGGACGCTGCCGGATTCCAAACTTAAGGAAATCGCTGTCTATTTCAATGATGTGCCGAAGCTTCTGGAGCGAGTAAGGCCGAAATGAAAATATCTCATCTATGTCTCTCATGTTTTTATATAGACAATTTCTCCTACCAGGAGAACATCCTGCCTCGGCAAAACAAACAGGATGGTCACGAGGTGCAAATCATCGCATCGACGGAAACATACACGAGCGACAGCAGGCTTGGTTACCTTTCTCCGGGGCGATACAACAACGAGGATGGGATACCGGTCGTTCGATTGGGATACAGGAAATTCCTTCCCCACGGCATTATGAAAAAACTGAGGATGCATCACGGGGTCCTTGAACTGCTGGAGGAGTTCGGCCCCGACGTGATACTTTTTCATGGTCTGTGCGGGTGGGAGCTGTTATCCGTCGCCGACTATAAAAAGAGGCACCCCCAGGTCAGGGTCTATGCCGACAGCCATGAGGACGCTAACAACAGCGCAAGGAATGTCCTCTCGAGAACAGTACTCCATAAGATTTATTATCGCACCATACTGAATCTCGCCCTGCCCTACATCCGCAAAATCTTGTGTGTTTCACTCGATACGATGGATTTCGTAAAAAACACCTATGGCATCCCTGAATCCGTCATGGATTTTTTTCCACTCGGAGGCATCATTGATTCTGACGAGGAATACAATAAAAAACGTACCGACATCCGGAATTCGCTTGGACTGTCAGATCAACACATCCTAATAGTGCAGGCCGGCAAAATGGGGACGAAAAAGAAAATCCTCGAAAGTCTTCGTGCATTCCAGACGAATAAGCGTGACAATCTGCGCCTGCTGCTAATCGGAAGTTTTGATGACAGGATCCGAGACGAGGCTCAGTCACTCGTGGCTGCAAGCGAGAACGCATCCTATCTGGGATGGAAGGAATCCCGTGAACTTATGGACTACCTCTGTGCCGCAGATGTCTACTTGCAGCCGGGTTCTCAGTCAGCGATCATGCAAAACGCGATCTGCCACCGATGCGCTGTAATACTGGATGATGTTCCAAGTCACAAGCCCTTTGTACAAGGCAATGGATGGCTTCTTAATTCCAATATGATCTTAAGCCACGTAATGGACAGTATTTCGCGCAATCCGCTTCAACTGAAACAGATGTCTGAAACGTCACTGGCGATTGCAAGGAAGCTGCTTGATTACAAAAAGCTGGCCGCAAGGCTATACGAGTGATTATTACGGGAGTCTCGGATCAGTTGCTTGCCACGCGATGCGGCAATGACACCTATAAAATCGCATCAGGAGCCTATTGAATGAGACCGTACCAGATCTGTACCAACTGTGTCATGGATACAACCGACTCAAAAATTTCATTCGATGAAAAAGGGGTTTGCGATCATTGCAATGATTTTTATAAAAATGTGAAGCCGAAGTGGCACACGGATGAGCGCGGAAAGGCTGAGCTCAAAGCCATTGTCACGAAGATAAAAGAGAGTGGAAAAGGAAAGGATTTCGACTGTCTTTTAGGAATCAGCGGAGGCGTCGACAGCTCCTACATGTTACATGTTACCGTTAAAGATTTCGGATTGCGTCCGTTGGTTTTTCACGTGGACGGTGGATGGAATTCAGAACTCGCAGTCAACAACATCGAGGTCATGATTGATAAACTTGGCCTTGATCTCTACACGGAAGTTATTGACTGGGAAGAAATGCGAGATTTTCAACTTGCCTTCATCAAGTCCGGCGTACCGCATATTGACATACCCCAGGATCATGCTTTCATTGCAACGCTTTACAATTTTGCCGACAAATACAATATCAAATATATCTTAAACGGCGGCAATATCTCAACCGAGTGCGTGCGAAATCCGATGGAATGGCTTTATTATGGGACGGACATGGCGCAGATAAGAGATATTCACCGCAGATTCGGTACCATCCCTTTAAAAAACTATCCTTTAAGCCCAATTCTTAAGCACAAGTTTTATCTGCGATACATAAAAGGGATAAAAGTAGTAAAACCATTGAATTATTTTCCCTATGTAAAAAAGGAAGCCGTTAAATTGCTGTCGGAAACATATGGATGGAAAGAGTACCCCCAGAAGCACTTTGAATCGAGGTTCACGAAATTCTATGAAGGATACTGGTTGCCGGTAAAGTTCGGGTACGACACGAGAAAAGTGCAGTACTCGAGCCTCATTCTCACTGGCCAAATGTCCCGGGACGAAGCCCTTGAAAAGCTGAAGGTGCCGGCTTATGACACTGACACCATTGCCGACGAGTTCAAATACATCGCAACCAAGCTGAACATCACGGAAGACGAGCTTCGTTCCTATATGGAAGCGCCAAACAAGACATACAAAGATTATAGAAATCAGGAAAGTCTGTTTGTTTTGGGAGCGAATATATTGAAGGCGATTGGCGCCGAAAACGCGATTAAGAGATGATTACTATCATTGATTACGGTCTTGGCAATATCCGGGCATTTGCCAATGTTTACGAAAGACTCAATATCCCTGTATCCATTGCTACAACGGCTGATGGCCTGAAAAACGCAAAAAAAATTATCTTACCCGGGGTCGGTGCGTTTGATCATGCAATGAGGAAGTTACATGACTCGGGCATGCGCGAGACCCTTGATCAGTTGGTGCTGGATCGAAAAGTGCCTGTTCTCGGAATATGCGTGGGTATGCAAATGCTGGCCCGATCAAGCGAGGAGGGCATTCTGCCCGGTCTGGGATGGATTGATAGCATTGTAAAAAAGTTTGACGTCTCTCATTTGCAGTCGAAAACACAGCTGCCCCACATGGGGTGGAATACAATTCATCCAAACAATCATGATCCCCTACTGGTAAATTTTGACAGCGATTCCCGTTTCTATTTTCTACACTCCTACTATTTTCATTGCATCAATCAAAGCGACACAATTGCCACGACTGAATATGGCATTAAATTCACCAGTGCCGTAGGGAATAAGAATATCTACGGGGTTCAGTTCCATCCTGAAAAAAGCCACCACTGGGGCATTCAACTACTGAAAAACTTCGCGGATCTCTAAGTATGCTGCGACCAAGGATTATTCCCTGTCTGCTGGTTAAAAACGGCGGTCTGGTCAAGACCGTCAATTTCGGCCACCCGAAATACGTGGGCGACCCCATCAATGCTGTCAAAATATTCAACGAAAAGGAAGTCGATGAGCTGATTGTGGTGGACATCGATGCTTCCGTTCAGAACAGGGAGCCGGATTACGTCATGATCAAAAACCTGGCCACCGAATGCAGGATGCCGCTTTGTTATGGCGGCGGTGTAAAGTCTGTGGATCAGGTGGAGAGGATCATAAGCCTGGGTGTCGAGAAGGTCGCCATGAGCTCGGCCGCCGTCAGCAACCCCGTACTCATATCAATGGCGGCGGAACTTGTTGGGTCGCAGAGTATTGTCGTGGTAATGGATGTGAAAAAGAGAGGCCGCGGTTATGAGATCTGGACCCATAACGCAAGCAAGCCAACGGGGCTGGCTCCTGTCGATTTCGCAAAGCAAGTGGAGGCACTCGGCGCAGGAGAGGTGGTAATGAACTCCGTCGACCATGATGGAGGCATGAAGGGCTATGATCTCGAACTCGTCAGTGAAGTCCGCGAGGCGATAAGATTGCCGATGACCGTATTGGGCGGCGCCGGATCACTGAAAGACATAGCGAAGTTAATTCATACTTTCGGCATCATCGGTGCTGCAGCCGGAAGTTTGTTCGTGTTCAAGGGAGTATACAGGGCCGTATTGATCAATTACCCAAGCCGTGCCGAAAAGGATGCTCTCATCAACAAAGGGCCATAGGGTCAATGGATAACCGTATGAAGCAAATCCTACAAAACCTGAAAAACGGAGTAACGGAGATTGTGGATGTACCGGTACCTGCTCCCGGGCGGGGACAGGCCCTGATTCGTACATCACGCACGCTGGTGTCTGCAGGCACGGAACGCATGATGGTGGATTTCGGTAAGGCTGGCTGGCTGGAGAAGGCCCGGCAGCAACCGGAGAAGGTCCAGCAGGTGCTGGACAAAATCCGGACGGATGGGTTGATACCAACGATGGAGGCCGTATTCAGCAAACTCGATGAGCCGATTCCGCTGGGGTATTGCAATGCGGGAACAGTCCTGGAGGTTGGCGCAGGGATAACCGATTTACGGCCTGGGGATCGGGTAGCGAGCAATGGGCCTCATGCAGAAATGGTCTGTGTGCCCAGGAACCTGTGTGCAAAGATACCGGACGGGGTGACAGATGAAGAGGCAGCCTTTACGGTCTTAGGAAGTATTGCCCTCCAGGGAGTACGACTGGCAGTACCGACTCTTGGAGAACGATTCATCGTCTTTGGCCTGGGGCTGGTCGGTCTATTAACCGTTCAGCTGCTCCGTGCCAGCGGTTGCCCCGTTTTAGCCGTGGATGTAAGCGAAACAAGGCTGAAGCTGGCAGAGAACTTCGGGGCTGAGACTGTGAACTTAACTCTGGGTGGCGACCCCGTAGCAACAGCGCTGGCCTGGACAGGTGGCAGGGGAGTGGATGGGGCCATCCTCGCTGCCTCGGCCAAGGGAGATGAAATTGTCCATCAGGCGGCACAAGCCTGCCGGAAAAGGGGTCGGATCATTCTCGTTGGAGTGGTGGATCTGAACCTTCGGCGGAGCGATTTCTATGAAAAAGAGTTGACGTTTCAGGTGTCCTGCTCTTACGGGCCCGGTCGATACGATGAAAACTATGAACAGGCGGGGCAGGACTATCCCATTGGTTTCGTTCGCTGGACCGAGCAGCGGAACTTCGAGGCGGTTCTCGAGGCGATGCGTGCCGGGCAGATGTGCGTGAAGGAACTGATCACGCATCGGATGGCATTGGTAGAGGCCGCAGGACGGTACGACAAGGCGCTGCATGACCCGACGGCGATGGGAGTTTTGATAGAGTACCCGCTTTCGGATCAAACGAAAATTCAACAGGTTCTTCCCTCACCTTCATCCCGGCCCTCCCCCCTCAAGGTCAGGGGGGATCAAGGGCTGGCAGTCGGTATAATCGGGGCGGGGAATTATGCGCGGTCGACACTGCTGCCGGCACTGATACGCACAAAGGCGGATATTGTTGCAATCGCAGATATCAATGGCGTGGCTGCCACCCATGCCGCACGAAAGTTTGGGGCAGGAAAGGCCATTTCCGATTATCGGCTGATCCTGGATGATCCAGACATCCGGGCGGTTTTTGTGCTTGTTGGCCATCATCTCCATGCCCGGTTCGTCCGTGAGGTCCTGGAGGCGGGCAAGCATGTCTTTGTCGAGAAGCCGTTGGCTCTGAATGAGGCAGAATTAAGTCAAATAATATCCTTTTATTTGGCTCTTGGCGCACAATGCCCAGCCATGCCGTTGTTGACGGTCGGGTTCAACCGTCGGTTCAGTCCCCATATTATCAAGGTCAGGGAGCTGTTAGCAGGCCGGTCGGAGCCGCTTTGCATGAGCATGTCGGTCAACGCGGGCTTTATCCCCCTGGAGCACTGGACGCAGGATCCGGTGCGCGGCGGCGGTCGGATTATCGGTGAAGCATGTCATTTTATTGATTTATTGTCATACTTGTCGGGGAGTTCAGTGGCAACTGTCTCCTCAGCGATGGTGGGGGGCAGTGGTCCAATACGCGAAGACAGGATGTCCATTCTTCTGAGTTTCGCTGATGGCTCTGTGGGAACGGTGCACTATTTCGCTAACGGGGCGAAGAGCTATCCCAAGGAAACCCTTGAGGTCTTCGGAGACGGGCGGGTGATCCGGATGGAGAACTTCCGAATCACGACCGGATATGGTTTCAAGGGATTCCGCTCTTTCCGGACATGGCGGCAGGACAAAGGACACAGGGCGGAAATCGCGGCATTTGTCGATCGCGTATCCACGGACAGCGCGCCCTTGATTCCTTTCAAAGAAATTGTGAATGTCACGCGGGCGAGCTTCGCTGCGGTGGAATCGGCAAAAACCGAAAAGGTCATCAGTATCGCTCCATAGATTCCACGAGCTCGGGAATGACACAGAAAAGGTAACTCACACGAGATGAAAATACTGCATGTCGTCGGTGCCAGGCCAAATTTCATGAAGGTCGCGCCGGTCATCAAGGCATTGGGGAAAAAAGACAACATCAGGCAGATGCTTGTCCACACCGGACAGCACTATGATATCAATATGTCCGACATTTTTTTCAAACAGCTGGCGATTCCAGCGCCGGATGTCAATCTCGAGGTCGGATCGGGCACTCATGCCATGCAGACGGCGCAAATCATGACGCGCATCGAAACGGTCCTTTTGGAGAAAAAACCCGACATGGTTCTGGTTTATGGCGATGTCAATTCTACCGTCGCCTCGGCAATGGTATGCGCAAAATTGCTTATTCCCATCGGGCATGTGGAGGCAGGTCTTCGTTCTTTTGATCGCACCATGCCGGAAGAGATTAACCGGTTGCTTACAGATCAGGTTGCCGATCTGCTATTTACCCCGTCGCTTGATGGAAATGAAAATCTGATTCGTGAGGGTATCCAATCGGAGAAGATTCACTTTGTCGGCAATGTCATGATCGATACGTTGTCATACCTCCTGAAAGAAGCGGAATTGAAGTGGCCTATCTTAGGCTCAACATTAACTATTGAGGAAAATCGATATGCCTTGGTTACATTACACCGTCCGTCCAACGTGGATGAAACGGCGATGCTTGCTAAAATTATGGCAGCTCTCGAAAACCTCAGTAAAGAAATTCACATCGTCTTCCCTATTCACCCTCGCACACGCGCGCGAATCGCATCGTCAGATTTGCTTGTTACTGAGAATCGCCGATTTCAACTGATCGATCCTGTCGGGTATCTGGATTTCTTGAGCCTGCAGCAGAAGGCCAGACTCGTGATAACTGATTCCGGCGGAATACAGGAAGAGACAACCTTCCTGGGCGTACCGTGCCTTACGGTACGAGACAATACGGAACGTCCTGTTACGGTGTCCATAGGAACAAACATTCTCGTGGGACAGGACATGGAACGCCTTCGCTCGGAGGTCGATCGCATTTTAGCCGGCCATGCGAAAAGAGGCGCTGTACCGCCGCTGTGGGATGGCAGGGCAAGCGAAAGAATTGCGGACGTCATTCAATCGTGATGATGCAAATGCTACTTTATCTTCCGAAGCTTTTGCACCATTTAGGTCTCTCATGGTTAGGCTACCGTATATTCTATGCAGTGCGTCGACGCCTTGGCATACTGCGACGGCGGCTGCCCGCCAAAAAATGGGATGCATGTCCCTTACACCAGTATTTGAATGACAGCACGTTGGCTGATCCATCTGCCTATTTTCATTCTCGTCTTAACAGCGCCCCTCTTTTTTTCTTTGCTCCATCGGATATCCAAAACTACCAGACGTATTTTCCCCGCTGGGATCATGAAACCCTAACGCCGGCATCCTACGCTGATGGTATTCGAAGAGGAACGTTTAAGTATTTTGAGCACAATTTTCTGCAAAACACGTTCCCTCCCGACTGGCATTTGAATCCTTCTACCGGTTACAAATCACCTGCGCAAAAGCATTGGAGCGACATAGGCGATTTTGATAACGGTGACATCAAGCTCATTTGGGAGTTGAGCCGATTCTCTTTCGTCTATGCGCTGGTGAGGGCGCACTGGCGTACCGGCAACGAACAATACGCCGAGATATTTTGGACATTAGTGGAAGATTGGCGCGAAAAGAACCCCCCTAATTACGGTGTGAACTGGAAATGCGGACAGGAAACTGCCATTCGGGTTATGGCGTGGTGTTTCGGGCTTTACGGGTTTTACAATGCCCACGCAACCAGTGCTGCGCGTGTTTATGCCTTAATTCAGATGATCGCCGTTTCAGGTGAACGGATCGAGGGCAATATCGGCTATGCCCTCAGCCAGAGGAACAATCACGGCATCATCGAAGCCGTCGGGTTGTGGACAATCGGTCTGCTTTTCCCGGAGTTGCGGAAGGCAGAACAATGGCGTGAGAAGGGCCGCCGTTATCTGGAAGAACAGGGGAAATCTCTGATTTATGAAGATGGCTCTTTCAGCCAGCATTCCGTAAATTATCATCGCTTGATGCTGCATGGCTATCTGTGGTCTTTGCGCCTTGGGGATTTGAATGGACAGTCCTTCAGCGATGATTTAAAGGGACGCGTGAAGAGGTCCGGTGAATGGCTCGACCACATTCGCGATGACGTAACGGGACAAGTACCCTATTACGGTCAAAACGACGGCGCTTTGATATTACCCCTGAACAATTGTGATTATCTTGATTTTCGGCCGGTGGCGCAGGCCGCGAATTACTACTTTGCCGGCGAGCGGCTTTTTGAAAGCGGATCCTGGGACGAGGACCTTTTATGGCTATTTGGGCCGGATGCCTTATCGGCACCCATTGGTGAAATGGGATCATGGCGGGATCTGTCGGCAACGGACGGCGGTTATTATACTCTTCGCACCAAGGCGGGATTTGCTTTTATTCGCTGTGCCAGCTTTCGGGACCGTCCCGGTCAGGCCGACATGCTTCATGCCGATCTGTGGTGGCGGGGAAAGAATATTGCCTGCGATGCGGGCACATTCAGCTATAATAACCCCGCGCCCTGGAATAACCCCTTGGCTCATACGGCTTATCACAATACCGTTACAGTAGATGACAGGGATCAGATGGACCGGGTCGGGCGCTTTCTATGGCTGCCCTGGCTTCAGGGGAAGGTCCGCTGCATCAAGCGATCGTCCGCTGGTCATCTGGCCTACTGGGAAGGTTCGCACGATGGGTATGCAAGATTGACGTCGCCCGTGGATCAGAGGCGGGGGATTTTGCAGTTGGGCGACGAAAGCTGGCTGGTCGTAGATCATCTGGTGAGCTCCTCTTCCCATAGCTATCGCCTGCATTGGCTACTCCCGGATATGGAACATACATGGCTGGAAGCCCAAGGCATGCTTATACTGAAGACAGAGGCTGGTGTTTATCATGTTCAAGCTCTTGCCCAACCCCGAAAGGGTGTTTGTTCGCTCATTAGAGGCGATGAGAAGTCGCCCCGGGGCTGGCGGGCGCCATACTACTTTTACAAAGAGCCGGCACTATCTCTGGATCTAACAGTTGATGGCTCACAAGCATTTTTCTGCACGCTCTTCAGTCCTGAACCCTGCAGCATCTCGTGGATGGGAGACCATATGTCCATCAAAGCGCCGTTTTGGCGTGCCGACCTGTCGATGCTATCGGCAAGGAAAGATGTGACCATGATTTCGAGTGTTTCACTGAGAGGGACCACAGAAGACAGATTGGACTTTATCTGATGCATGTGCTTCTTATCCATCAGGCGTTCGTCTCACCTTCCGAGGCAGGGGGCACACGCCATTTCGAACTTGGCCAATATCTGTTGAAGGCAGGGCATCGATTTTCCATTGTGGCAAGTGATGTGAGCTATCTGACAGGGAAGGCCCTGTTCGATCGTCGGTCTTTGATAACCAAACAGGAGTTCCAGGGGATCCGAGTACTTCGGGCCTATACCTATCCTTCCGTTCATCGCGGCTTCGTCTGGCGGGTTGTCTCTTTTCTGAGTTTCATGGTTTCATCCGTATACACGGGCATGAAGGCCGGGCCAATCGATCTGGTTATGGGGACCTCTCCGCCGATTTTTCAGGCAGTATCAGCCTGGATCGTTGCCATGATGCGAAGACGCCCTTTTCTCCTGGAGATCCGCGATCTCTGGCCGGAATTCGCCATCGATATGGGGGTGCTCAAGAATCCTGTCCTGATCGGCCTCTCCCGCTGGCTTGAAAATTTTCTGTATGCACGAGCGGATCATATACTGGTAAATTCGCCGGCATACCGAGATTATGTTCATTCAAAGGGTGTTGCCTCAGAACGGATCAGCCTTATTGCCAACGGTGTCGATCCGACCCTCTTTGATCCCCAGTCGACCGGGGTCGAGATCAGGCAGGAGTTGGAGCTCGGCGATGACTGTTTTGTCGTCACGTATGCAGGTGCTCTGGGCATGGCCAATGACATCCCGACGGTCCTTCGAGCAGCCGAGCGATTGCAGGACCATCGGAAAATCCGTTTTCTGTTCGTAGGCGACGGCAAGGAGCAGCCAAATTTAAAGAAAATGGCCGAGGAAATGAAGCTTTCGAATGTCATCTTCGCTGGTGCTAGACCAAAGGCTGACATGCCGAAAATATTAGCTGCCTCGGACGCTTGTCTGGCCATCCTGATGAACATCCCCATGTTCCGAACCACCTATCCCAACAAGGTATTTGACTATATGGCGGCAGAAAGACCGACCATCCTGGCGATCGACGGCGTCATCCGGCAGGTGATCGAGTCAGCCGGCGGTGGTTTATATGTCCCACCAGGTGATGATGAGGTCCTGGCTGCCGCTGTGCTGAAATTGTCGTCGAATCCGGACCTAGCTCGCGAAATGGGAACGTCAGCTCGCAGTTATGTGGTTCGCAATTTTAATCGATCCGACCAGGCGAAGGAGTTTGTTGCCTTGGTCAGCCGCCTGGGAAGAGTGGGAAAATAGAATCTTTATGATTCGCCGGTTGCAGAAACGTATGCTCGACCTGGCTTTGGTCATGCCAGGCCTGACGATGTTATCTCCTTTTCTGCTCTGTATTGCCCTGGCAGTTCGTGTCAAACTCGGCTCTCCGGTTCTTTTCTGCCAGGACCGTCCCGGGCAAGGCGGCAGGCCTTTCAAACTTTATAAGTTCCGCACCATGACCAATGAGGCGGACACCGAGGGCCAGCCGCTGCCCGACGCGGAACGGCTGACCCGTTTCGGAAAATTCCTGCGCTCCACCAGCCTGGATGAGTTACCCGAGCTATGGAATGTCCTGAAGGGGGACATGAGCCTTGTCGGTCCGCGGCCGCTTCTCGAGGAGTATCTCCCCCTGTACAGTACCCGGCAGGCGAGGCGGCACGAGGTGAAACCCGGGCTCACTGGCTGGGCGCAGGTGAACGGGCGAAACGCCCTGACGTGGGAAGACCGTCTGGAGATGGATGTCTGGTACGTGGAAAACCTGACACTGTGTCTGGACCTTAAAATCATTTGGATGACGCTTCGGATCGTGTTAAATCGAGAAGGAATCAGCCACCAGGGCAGCGCCACGATGGAGCGGTTCAAGGGAAGCACGCAAGCTGGGCAGCATTAAATGAAAAAGGGAAGATTATTGATCCTGGGGGCGAGCGGTCACGGCAAGGTTGCCGGAGACTGCGCGCGGGCGGCGGACCTCTGGTCTGAGCTTGTTTTCTTCGATGACAGGTGGCCGACGCTGCAAGACTGCGGACCCTGGCGGGTGATGGGTACGGTCGAGGCCTTGTTAAACCAAGCCCAACCGGGGGATCAGGCCTTTGTGGCGATCGGCCAGGCCGAGACTCGTCTCAACCTGCTGCAGCAAATAGCATCGGCCGGAATCGAGATCGCGACGGTTATTCACCCCTCAGCCGTCGTGAGCATCGGGGCGTCCATGGGGACAGGTTGTCTTGTTGTGGCGGGGGCGGTCGTGAACATCCAGACTCTTGTCGGCCTGGGCTGTATCATCAACACAGGCGCCACGGTGGACCACGATTGCATCCTTGGCGATGGGGTGCATGTCTGCCCCGGGGCGCACCTGGCGGGCGATGTCAAAATCGGCAGGGGCACCTGGGTCGGCGTCGGAAGCACCGTGTGCCAGGGCCTCACGATCGGCCGCGGGGCCATGATCGGCGCAGGTGCCGTCGTGGTGGAGGACGTGGCAGACAGGCAGACCGTGGCGGGCGTGCCGGCACGACCACTGGATATAAAGAACCCTTGATTGAGTTTCCCTATGATTGAAACCCCCTTCACGCCCTGGCCGGATTTCACACAGGAGGAGGCAGATGCAGTCTCCAGGGTACTGCTCTCCAACAGGGTCAATTACTGGACAGGTCGTGAGTGCCGGGAATTCGAATGCGAGTTCGCCGCCTGGGCCGGAGTCGAACACGCAGTTGCGCTGGCAAACGGCACGGTTGCCCTGGATCTTGCGCTCAACGTGCTTGGTATCGGACCCGGGGATGAAGTGGTGGTGGCTCCACGGACATTTATTGCCTCCGTTTCCTGCGTGGTGAATGCCGGGGCAAGGCCTGTCTTCGCCGACGTGGATCGAGA
The DNA here is from genome assembly GCA_002327315.1 of Syntrophaceae bacterium UBA2192. Taxonomy (GTDB): domain Bacteria; phylum Desulfobacterota; class Syntrophia; order Syntrophales; family UBA2192; genus UBA2192. The sequence continues at coordinate 72,048 of DCVI01000197.1, forward strand.
TTCCCAAAATATAACAGCGGAATCCATTCGAGCAGTTCTCACGCCACGCACGAAGGCTATTATTTGTGTTCATCTCGCCGGGATGCCGTGTGAGATGGATGAGATAATGTCCCTTGCCTCGAAAAAAAACCTTTACGTTATTGAAGATTGCGCTCAGGCTCATGGCGCTCTATATAAAGGCAAGTCGGTCGGCACCATAGGCGATCTCGGCGCGTGGTCGTTCTGCCAGGACAAGATCATCACCACGGGCGGTGAGGGGGGAATGCTGACTACAAACCGCCGGGAGTGGTGGGAAAAAGCCTGGTCGTACAAAGATCACGGCAAGTCCTGGGATGCAGTCTATCAGCGGCAACATTCTCCCGGCTTTCGCTGGCTGCATGAAACGTTCGGAACCAACTGGCGGCTGACGGAAATGCAGGCAGCCATCGGGCGTATCCAACTGGGCCGGATGCCGGAGTGGCACGCGGCGCGGACACGCCACGCCGAGGCAATCCGGGCAATGGCTCGAACACTTCCCGCGCTGAGGGTGCCGGAGCTGCCGGGAAATTTCATCCATGCCTGGTACAAGTGCTATCTGTTCGTGCGGCCGGAATGGCTGCGTTCAGGGTGGAGCCGGGATCGCATCCTGGAAGAAATCCAGCGAAGAGGCGTACCTTGTTATTCCGGAAGTTGCCCCGAGGTCTATCTTGAACAGGCATTCGAGAGCACGGATTTTCGTCCCATCACAAGACTCGCGACTGCGAAAGAGCTGGGTGAAACCAGTTTGATGTTTTTGGTCCATCCAACGTTGAAGCCGGAGGAAATCCGAAAAACCTGTGATGCGCTTCAGGCGGTGATCAATTTAGCCATCGTCCAATAGAAACCACAATACATGAAACATTTGATACGGATGTGCAATTTCATTTTTTGGACGCCATTTCCTGCGGCCGTAGTCCTGCAGGTCGCGAGGTTGGAACAGAAGAATCCAGATGAAACACCTGATTCGAAATAAGAATTTCTGGACCATCCTAGTCATCGACGTCGCATTCGTCTGCGTCTCGTACTTGATGGCGTATGTCATTCGCTTCGAGGGCGACATCCCTCCGGAGCAAATGCAGCTGCTGCTTCAGACGCTGCCCTGGATCGTGCCTTTGAAAATCGCGGTCTTCTCGTGGGTCGGCCTCTACCGGGGCATGTGGCGCTACACAAGCATCGCGGATCTTATCAACATCATCACGTCAACGGTGATCAGCGCGGGGGTCATCGCATTGTCCCTGGTTCTCGTCCGACGCTTTGAGGGGTTTTCCAGAAGTGTCCTCATCCTGGATGCTCTGCTCACCCTGGTACTCGTTGGCGGCATACGGCTGCTTATCCGGGTCTACATACAGAGGACCATCCCCGCCAGCTTCTTCAGCTCTGCCTATTTCCCCTTCTTCAAACCGGACCGTGAAAAGCGGAAGCGGCTGCTCATTGTGGGCGCAGGGGATGCCGCCGAGAAGATGCTGCGCGAGATCCTCGACAATCCACGGGTCAAGTATCGTCCCGTGGGGTTCCTTGACGACAACCCCCGCAAGCAAGGCCAGGCAATCCACGGCGTACCCGTCCTGGGTGCAATCGACGACATTGAGGAGATACCCATCCCGTTCGATGAGATCCTCATCGCCATCCCCTCGGCGCGGGGCGACGTGATGCGGCGCATCGTCGAACTCTGCGACCGGACGGGCAAGCGTTACTGTACCATTCCCAAGATTGGCGAGCTGATTGAAGGGCGCATCTCCGTGAACGCCATACGGGAAGTGAGGCTGGAGGACCTCGTTGGCAGGCAGGAAGTCCAGCTCGATACAGAAAGTATCAGCCGCTGCCTCTGCGGCAAGCGGATTCTGGTGACCGGTGCCGGGGGCTCGATCGGCTCGGAGCTGGTGCGCCAGATCAGCCGTTTCCAGCCTGCAGTCGTGGGGCTGCTCGATTTCAGCGAATTCAACCTGTTCGAGATCGGACAGGAGTTCCAGCACCGTCTCCGGGAGCTGCCCACGGAGTGCTTCCTCACGGACATCCGGGACCGCGATGCTCTGCAGGGGGTCCTGGAGCGTTTCAGGCCCCACATCATCTTTCACGCCGCTGCCTACAAGCACGTACCGATGCAGGAGAGCCACCCCCGGGAAGCGGTTTTGAACAACGTCCTGGGAACGCGCAATCTCGTGGATCTGGCCCTGGAGATGGAGGTGGAGCGGTTTGTCCTCGTTTCAACGGACAAGGCCGTGCGGCCCACGAACGTCATGGGCGCCACCAAGAGAGTTGCGGAACTCTTCGTCGAGAGCATGCGCGAGAGGCAAGTCACCCGTTTTGTCGCGGTCCGCTTCGGGAATGTATTCAGCAGCTCCGGGTCGGTCATTCCTATATTCCAGAAGCAGATTTCGCAAGGGGGACCCGTAACGGTCACTCATCCCGAGGTCACGCGCTATTTCATGTCTATTCCCGAGGCAGCACAGCTGATCCTTCAAGCCGGGGCCATGGGTGAGGGTGGGGAAATCTTCATCCTCGACATGGGCGAGCCCATCCGGATCGTCGGCATGGCCAGGGATCTCATCCGGCTCCACGGCCTGGAGCCGGACAAGGATATACTCATCGAGTTCACCGGCCTGAGGCCCGGAGAAAAACTGTACGAGGAGTTGATCACGTCCGGTGAGGGCATCGTCAGCACTTGTCACGAAAAGATCATGGTTCTGAGAGGAGAAAAGCAGGATGCGGCGGGGCTGCTGGCCCAGATCGAATCACTTCTCGCTATTGCCAGGCAGGGCGACAGCTCTGCGATACGAAAAAAGCTTCGGGAGATTGTGCCCGAGTACAACCCTGGAGCGTAAGCGTTTTAACAGAATAGCCCTGCGGTCATCCTTCTCTACGCAAGCAATGCAGAAGATATCAAACTTCATTACACGGTATGATCTGTCATCATATATCGTCTTTCTGATCGCTGGATTTATTTTTCTCAATCCCTTTCCACATGTCACGGCCTTAAAAGAAATATTTTTTTACTCGACAATTTTTTTCATCATTCTGGCTGTCGTGTCGAATAAGGGGGGCGTTAACTTCCGGTCGCCCCTGTCGAAACCTTTTTTGTTTATTTTTCTTTGGTCGGCCGTTGACCTTCTCTTTGCAATCAACAAAATGAATTCGTTGCACGATATCTATGCCCATTTAATCAAATATTTCGCTGTTTACTTCATGATTATAAATTATTTCGCTTCCAAGGAAAAACTGAACAGCTTCTCCTGGACGATCCTTCTCTCCTCGGCAAGCTTCTGCGTCTGGAGTGTGTCGTATTTCTATCTTTTTCTTGGACACCCCATCACGCAACAATTGGGTATTGATGTCTTCCAGGAGATCCCAACCAATATCATCGGTATCATAACTGTGTTCAATATCATTTTGTCTCTGCAAATGCTTAGCCTTGAACGCCGCTCACGGCACAGGCTGGTGATCATCTTCATACTAGCCTTGCTGGTGCTGGCGACGCTATTGACACAGACGCGAAGTGCCTTTCTAGCCTTGTTTTTGGCCCTGGCAATCCTCTCTTTCCGGAACCGGTTCATTCTGGTTTTAATCATCACTATCTTCATCTTAGCATCTTTTCTACCCGTCAAGAACCGCCTGACGCCTTCGGCTATTCTTGATAAATTAAGAAGTGATTCCCGAATCAACATCTCGTATACGTACATCGAAGTCATTAAAGATTTCCCTCTCCAAGGCATTGGCTTTGGACTGCAATCGTACGCAGATGAGAAGTTCATGAAAATGTATCACGACCGGACCGACCCTGCGCAAAGGAATCCGATTTTTATAAAGGCTCCACATAACTTCGTGATCGATATCATGGTGCGATTAGGTATCGTCGGACTCGCGCTGTATCTTTATGCCTTGTACTGGGCTTTCAGGATGATCACTGCGCTAATAAAAGACGCCCGGGATGATGAAGGCAGGAGGTGGGGCATTACATTTTTAGCTGCGCTCGTCGCCTTCCTGATCCAGGGTATGTTTGAGAATGTTCACAGCGGCCCACCGGCAGTAGTGTTTTATACTCTTTTGGCTATGATCACCATCTTCTGGCGGATTCAGAGAGAAGACGATGCAAATGATGTTGCAGGACATGAAAAAGGTTGCACGACGTGAGCCCATAAGCCAGTATCGCTGTTCTCGCACAAGTCCTTTGGGTTAATTCACCTGTCATCGTTTTCTATATAATCCGGACATCGTTATTCGCTTTAAACGCCCCCAAAGGGTATCGTAGGGGAACCAATGCTGGGCTGGAAGTGGATAACTACGAAACAGGCGGCGCTCATCAATGATTTTTGGAGCGAAATAATGACCCTACCCGAGGTTGAGACAGATAACCGGCCCGTGGCTTCGTGAAGATGCCTTTTGCTTGCTGACACTTACTTCGGGGCGTCAGCCAACGTGCTTTACATTCTTCTGGCCATGATTTCTTCTGGCCATGATCACAATGCTGTGGAGAAATACACAGGCAGAAGGACATGATGCGGCGGGTTTCCGGAATAATGAACAAACAAGTTGTGTAGGGAGTATGCATAAATCCCTTATCGCCTTCATTGTTTTCTTGACTGTGGTTTTCCTAGGAGGTTCTTTTTATCATTACTCTGACATGATCCTGCACGGAAGACAGTACGATGATTCCTATATCACATATCGGTATGCCGTGAATCTTGCAGAAGGAAATGGTTTTGTTTTTAATTCATATGAAAAAGTAAATAGCGCAAGTTCGTTTCTTTACACCCTGTTTCTGGCAGGCTTCTACAAGCTTGGGTTCCAGAATCTCGAGCGGGTCGCAGCATTTATAGGACTGACCAGCGGATGCTTGCTGATCCTCTTTACCTCCCTGTTGGTCTTTCGCATTGTCGAAAATGCCCTGCTAATGGCACTTTTTCTACTGCCGCTCTGTATCTCTGGATCGATAACCGGTTGGGCGGTCAGCGGAATGGAAACGATCTTTTTCTCGATGCTGATTATGGCATTTCTCTGGGCATATTATTCCGATCGGTTTGCATTCAGCCTCGCGCTTCTTGCAGCCTGTTTGCTTACCCGATTCGAGGGTGTCATTCTGCTCGCATCCCTGTTGTTTTCCGAATGGATCGATGGCGGGTTTCGTCTGAGAAACCGACGACTCGCAGTCTTTGCTATCACAGGCGCGATTTCCTTTGGCGGACTCGTTGCATTCTATTTATGCTATTACGGGACTGCGATACCTCATCCTGTCCTTCTCAAGAAATATGCATTGTATTATTCTCATCCTTTTTTTACTTCTTTAGAAGAAACGTTGACCTTTTTGATAAAATATTTCGGGCTGTACACCATACCCGGAATAGGGGTTGCTGTCTTTTTGCTATGGAGCAAGTGGTCGGAAGTCCAAACAAACAAAGATAAGGCAGGAATTCCGCGGTCATCCTTTTCCCCGACACTGGGCAAGTTGGATGCCCAAACACAGACACGTGATGTCCTGGTGGCCGTTTACATCCTGCTCAGCGTTTTGTCATACGTCGTGGGGCCGGCATCTGATCAGAACCGCTATATGATTCCTCTTGTACCCGTTCTAGCCGTAGCTACGGCTCTTGTCTGCCGCTATTGGGTCAAAAGCTGCGTAACACCCCACCGTGCCGTACTCATCTTCGGAGTCATCCTGTTCGCGCTGGCGACCTATCAAGCCACCCGAAACCAAATGCGAGTTGCCCAGTTCTTCAGCAAGACGGCCGAGCACCAAATAGCGAGAGAAGCAATAGGTCAATGGATCAAGGCCAATGTTCCCTCCGATGAAATAATCTTGTCATCGGATATCGGAGCAATAGCCTATTTCGCAAAATCACATGATTTCATTGATGTCTACGGATTAACTTCCAAAGCTCCGGTAATTGCATTGGAGAAAAATAACTGGCTATTATTCATCAATGAGCTGAAAAAGAAGAAACCGTTATGGGTTGCAGATACAGGGTTCCCTAACGGAAAGATTTCGGCGATAGAAAAGATAACGCGCCCAAGTGAATATTATCATGGTCTCTCATCCCAAGGAGAACCCTATCTTAATCTATACAATGATTCTAATAAAACTGTTCTCTCCATCCCCGTTAGAGAAAGCTACACTTTCAGAATCGTAAAAATCGATCCACAGGTGTATGAAGACGATAGAATTTCTCATAATAAAAAGCCACCCATGTGACCTCGTTGCATTGAATCACTACAACAGAATTTGTAGCGTTTAGACATATTAACAAACGACACACAAAGAACGGACAAGTAAGTTTAAATAAAAAACTTTTTCAAGATGGCAACGATTTCTAAATCCGCTAATGGGCTAAAGGAATGAATTTATTGATCACAGGGGGGGCAGGCTTTCTCGGCATCAACCTCGTCCGACACCTGATCCAGAAGGATGCGGGCCGAATCGTCGTGCTCGATCTCGCGGATTTTGACTATCCCGATGTGAGGGGCCGGGTCACCTTCATCCAAGGAGACATCCGGGACCGAAACGTCGTCGCAAGAGCGATGGAAGGGGTCGGCATCGTCATCCACACAGCAGCCGCCCTGCCGCTGTATAGCGAGAAGGACATCTACACAATCGATGTGGACGGGACGCGAAATCTGCTGGATGAGGCTCTACGGCAGAAGACGGAGCGCTTCATCCATGTCTCGTCCACGGCCGTCTACGGCATCCCCGATCATCACCCGATCTATGAGACGGACCGGCTCGACGGGGTCGGCCCCTACGGCAAGGCAAAGATCCTGGCCGAGGAGGCCTGCCTGGAGTATCGCCGTAAGGGAATGTGTGTCCCCATCGTCCGGCCCAAGTCTTTCGTCGGGCCCGAGCGGCTCGGCGTATTCGCCCTGTTCTACGACTGGGCAAAGGATGGGAAGAGCTTCCCCATGCTCGGCAGCGGAAATAACCGCTATCAGCTTCTCGACGTGGAGGACCTCTGTGAGGCGATTCGTCTCTGCATGGTCAAAGACCCGCAGACCGTCAATGACACGTTCAACATCGGGGCAAAAGAATTTGCCACGATGAAGGAAGATTACCAGGCCGTTCTGGACCGTGCAGGGTTCGGGAAACGGATCGTCCCCATTCCGGCGGGGCCGGCCATCACGGCGCTCAGGATCCTGGAATTCCTCCGACTCTCCCCGCTGTACAAGTGGGTTTACGAGACGGCCGCAAAGGACTCCTTCGTGTCGATCGAAAAGGCCGAAAGAGTCCTCGGCTTCAGCCCGAAATACTCCAACCGAGAGGCGTTGATCCGAAACTATGAGTGGTATCTCGGCCATCTCGATCAGTTCGAAGATCAAACGGGCATTTCCCACAGGGTCCCCTGGAAGCAGGGGATATTGAAACTGGCGAAACTGTTTTTCTAGCAAGATACGGCTTACGGATGAAGATGAAAGATTATTTTCGACTGCTCCGGGTTCACCAGTATCTCAAGAATCTGTTCATCTTCCTGCCCCTGTTTTTCTCCTTGCGGATCGTCGAGGCTGACCTGCTCGTCAACGCGTCCCTGGCCTTCGCGATCTTCTCGGCTATTGCAAGCGCCGTCTACATTTTCAACGACTTTCTCGATATCGAAGAGGACCGGGCGCATCCCGTCAAGAAGGACCGCCCCCTGGCCTCCGGCCGGATATACCCCCGGGTCGCCCTCATGCTCGCGGCGGCGTTGCTGGTTGCGGGCCTTGCGGCATCTTGGTGGCTTAGTCCGCAGATGTTCTCTCTCTTGCTCCTGTACCTGATCCTGAATGTCGCCTACTCGATCCGGCTGAAGCATATCCCAATCATTGACGTCTTCGTGATCGCCGTCAATTTCGTCATCCGGATCTTTGTGGGTGGGGCAGTGACCCACGTGAAGATCACCATGTGGATCATCATAATGACCTTTCTACTCGCTTTGTTCCTGGCCCTGGCCAAGCGAAGGGACGACGTTTTGATCTTCCTGGAAACGGATCAGAAGACCCGAAAATCCATTGACGGGTACAACCTGAACTTCATCGACTCGGCGATGATGGCCATGACGGCTATCACCATTGTGGCCTACATCATGTACACGGTTTCGCCCGACGTCATCGCCAAATTCGGGACGGACAGACTCTACCTCACCACGGCCTTCGTCATTTTGGGCATCATGCGGTACATGCAAATCACCTTCGTGGAGGAGAAAAGCGGCTCGCCGACGGAAATTCTGTTGAAAGACCGGTTTATCCAGTTCACCCTACTAGGTTGGATCTTCTCATTCGGGATTCTGATCTACCGGTGATATCCCTCACGCTCAAATATGCCCTTTTCGCCTGCATCGCGACCCTGGTCAACGTGGTGGTGCAATACGCAAGCCTCTCTCTTTATCGCGGGCCTTACGGCCTTTACGTCGCTATGGCGTTCGGTACGCTGGCGGGTCTTATCGTGAAATACATCCTGGACAAGAACTATATATTCAACTACGTCGTCGTGAACCGACGCGACGATACGAACAAATTTCTCCTCTATTCCCTGATGGGCGTTTTCACGACGCTCATCTTCTGGGGCTTTGAGATCGCCTTCGATGCGGTCTTCGCCTCCGAAGTGGCCAAGTACTGGGGTGCCGTCCTCGGGCTGGCCCTGGGATATACGACGAAGTATCAACTCGACAAGCGCTATGTCTTCAACGGGCAAGCCCGAGAATAGACGGCACAGGACCGGACGGGAACCCTGCACCGGGTGATCGGGAGGTAATTTGCAGAGCGGCAATCCCTGGAATATGGATGTCTCCTTCGTCATCGTCACGTACCGCTCTGCCGACGTGATCGGCTCATGCCTGGATTCCATTGGGGCAGGCGGCAATGTGAGCCGGGAGGTCTTTCTCGTCGACAACGCCTCGGGCGACGGGTCGGCGGAGATTGTCCGGGCCAAATATCCCTCCGTGCAGCTCATCTCCAATGACTCGAACCGGGGGTTTTCCGCGGCCAACAACCAGGCGATCCCCCAGTGCAGGGGGCGCTATCTCTTCTTTCTCAACCCCGACGCGGAGCTCACCGGGGGATGCCTAGAGACAGCCGTCCGGTATATGGATGAAAACCCGCGCATCGGGCTGGCCGGAACGAAAGTGGTCTACCCGGACGGAGCGATGCAGGAGACGATCTCCCTGCGCTACCCGGGCGAAAGACACACGATGGGGGAGCTGGAGGGGCTCCAGGGCCCCATCGCCTGTGTGCTCGGGGCCAGCATGATCGCGCGGGCGGAGCTGATCCGCGCAATCGGCGGCTTCGACGAGGACTACTTCCTCTATGGAGAGGACCAGGAGCTGTGCCTGCGGATCCGGCAGCAGGGTTTCGAGATCGGCTACATCGGTGAGGCGGTGGTTCGGCACATCGGGGGGCACAGCGAGAGGGCTTCGGCATCGGCTGACCGGTGGAGGCGAAAGACACTCGCCGAGTACATATTCTACCGCAAACACTACAAACCGGAGACGATCAGGCGGATCTCCCGGGAAGACCGGCGCAAGGCCTGGTGGCGGACGCTGACAATCCCCCTCACCCTCCCGTTTCTGCGTGACGGCGACGCGGCGCGGGACAAGCTTGTGAAGTACCGGACGATCCTCGAGACCCTCGACGATATCGAGCACCCCGGACGGCAGGGAGGCGCCTGAGTGGAACGGGCACCTGTTGCATGCATACTCTGCGGCAGCCCAGCCCGGTCGGCCATGGTCGAACGGGACGGCTGGACCGTGTTCAAGTGCAGCGGCTGCGGCCTCGGGGTTCTGGACCCGCGCCCCGACCGCGAGGAACTGGGCCGGCTCTACGAAAAGGAATACTTCGACAGCCAGTACCGCGAGGGGCTGCGTCCCGGCTCCCCGGAGATGCAGCGGCGAATCTCCCAGGAGGACCACCGGATCCGGTTTTTCCGGAAATTCAAGAGGCGGGGGCTGGTTGTAGACATCGGATGCGGCATGGGGTACTTTCTCTATGCCGCCCGGCAGGCGGGCTACGACGTCACGGGGGTCGACATTTCCGATCACGCCGCCTCCTACGTGAGGGAGGTTTTGAACATCCCGATGAGGATCGGCCACATCGACGCCGTCGAGGTGCCGGAGCGCACCGTGGATGTGGCCACCATGTGGCACTTCCTGGAACACACGGACGACCCGCGGCGCTACATCGAGAAAGTCGCCCGATGGCTCAAGCCCGACGGCCTGCTGGTCATCGACGTGCCGAACTACGAGGGCACGGACGCGCAGAAGACCTGGCGCAACTGGGTGGGCTGGCAGCTCCCCTACCACTTCTACCATTTCACGCCGGCAACGCTCGCCCTGCTGCTCTCGCAGCACGGCTTCGAAGTCATCCACCACAAGGACTACCACTCGGAGATCGTCAAGGAGAGGCTCCGGAAGATCCCCGTAGTCGGCCTGTTTGCACGGCTTGTCGCGAAGGTCTTCTCGGGGACCAGCTACGCCGTGGTGGTCAGAAAGAAAACCACATGAGCTTTGGTGAGACCCGTGAAGAATGAAACCTATCTCGATCAACTGATTGCGGGCGGGGCGTTCCGCTTCGACCGGCTGAATATCGACGGCATCGACAATGAGCCCGTCTTCAAGCTCAACGTACCCGAGATGGTGGAGCAGGAGACCTGCCTGTTCCACCGGGACGTCTCCTCGGGCAACCAGTACCTGGAGTTCCTGCACGCAACGGTGCAGAAGGCAATCGCTCAGAAGGCCGCCATGCCCATCGTGCGGTTTGCCGACGGCGAATACGCCTTCTACCGGAACTCCCTGGATTGCAACGGCCTGTACCGGCAGGCCGAAAACGTGGCGGCAATCCGCAAGGCCATGCCCTCTCACATCGAAGCCATGCGAACACTTGCCCGCCGCGGGAAGATCGCCACCCTCGTCTTCCCGGGCAACACGCGGGAAAAAGAGCGGGGCTTCTTTTCCTTCCTGCGCAAATCGAAAAACGACGACTCGGCCATCGGGTTCCTGGATTTTCTCGCCGCAAGCGGAATCGAGCTTTCCGGCGGCAACTACATCCCCTTCTACGCCGTCTACGCCTATCTCGTAACGGGGCGCTTCGCGCGCCTGCTCGACGGAAAGTCCGTCTGCATCATCAACTCGGACTTTGATGAAAAAGCCTGCGAGGCCTGGTTCCGACAGTTCTCGAGCACCCCCCGGATCTCGCACGCGCCAATTGCGGCCGAGTATGTGGCCACCCGCTGGAATTCGATGCGGGACGGCGTTTTGTCGAACATCCCTCCCGATGTCGATTTCTGCATCGTCGGGGCGGGCGTCGGGGCGCTGCAGGTCTGCGTCGATGCGGCTGAGGGGTTTTCGATCCCCGCAATCGACGCGGGGCATGTCATGAACATGATGAATGGCCGTGTGGACAAATCCGGCGGGCCCCGGCTCTACACCCTTTGGAAGGAAGGCAGGGCATGAGCGACCCCCTGCAAAGCACCCGCAGGCGCCTGAGGGCCTGGCGAAACCGGCGCAGGCTCGAGAAGGAGCGGGATTTCTACGAGGACGCTTTCCGGTCCCGCGGCCTGAAAATCCCCGGGGAGGCCGAGATCCGGGCGGCCATGCGGGAGCGCTTCCCCCAAATGAAACCCAGCCCCCGCGGGGCCTTGCGCACCCTGGCGATCTGGCACAACTACAACTGGGTGACGGACGCCCTGAAGCCGTCCCTGGAACGGTTTGGGCCGGTCCGCCTCTACGACTGGTACGGGGAGTTCGACCACAGCCGCAAAGACTGGGACCGCGCCGTTAAACCCCGGATGAACCGGGCCCTCGTCGATCTCGTCGACACGTGGTGCCGGGCCGAGCGGCCCGACGTGATCTTCACGTACCTCTCGGGGGAGCTGGTCTGGCCCGAGACAGTGCAGGCAATGCGATCGCAGGGGATCCCGATCGTCAATCTCGCCCTCAACGACAAGGAGAACTTCGTGGGAAAGATCCGCGGGGGGCGTGCCTTCGGGATGAGGGACATCTGCCGGCACTTCGACCTGTGCTGGACGAGCACCGAGGACGCCCTGAAGAAGTACTGCGTCGAGGGAACCTTGCCCCTTTACCTTCCGGAAGGGGCCAACCCGGAGGTTCACCGGCCCCATGACGTCGAGCGCTCGATCGACGTGTCCTTCGTGGGACAGTGCTACGGCAACCGGCCCGAGGTCATCCGGAAGCTGCAGGAAAGGGGCATCCGCGCCGAGGCCTTCGGGTTCGGCTGGCCGAACGGGGCGCTCGCAACGGAGGAAATGGTGAAGATGTATTCCCGCAGCCGGATCAACCTGGGCTTCGGGGGCGTGGCGGGGCATGACGACACGTACTGCCTGAAAGGAAGGGACTTCGAAATCCCCATGAGCGGCGGTCTCTACGTCACCGAATCCTGCACGGAGCTCGGGAAGTTCTTCCGGCCGGGTCAGGAAGTGGTCACCTACGGGGATTTCGACGATCTCGTGGAGAAGATCCGCCGCCTTCTTTCCCACCCCGAAGAGGCCGAGAGAATCAGGAAGGCGGGATTCGAGCGGGCCCGCTCCGAGCACACCTGGGAGATGCGGTTCGAGAAGGTATTCAAGCTCCTCGGGGTGTTGGAAGCGAAGCCACAGCCATAAAGAGTTTTGAAAAATTCAAATCCCCCTTCATCCCCCTTTGGAAACCATATACCTTAGTTTCCCTCTCCCTTGAGGGGAGA
>DCVI01000197.1:84728-87689 GCA_002327315.1 Syntrophaceae bacterium UBA2192
CTCCCGCCAGGGGAGAGGAAGATTAGGGTATTGGGTCTTCACAGGGGGGAAAGAGGGGGATTTTCTTATTTTTGGGTTGTCGGCTGTATACTGTCGGCTGTCGGCTCTTCTGCCCTGTAGCCTGTGGCCTGCAGCCTTTAGCCTGTCTTCAGTGCGCTGTTCAGGGTATTGCGCAACAGCATCGCAATCGTCATAGGCCCCACACCTCCCGGCACCGGCGTGATCCAGGATGCCTTCGCGGCCGCCTCGGCATAGGCGACATCCCCCACGAGCTTTCCGTCGGGGCGCCGGTTGATCCCCACGTCGATGACGACGGCGCCTTCCCGCACCATCTCCCCCCGGATCATCTCGGCCTTGCCCGCCGCGGCCACCAGGATGTCGGCCCGCCTCGTGACGGCGCCGAGGTCCCTTGTCCGAGTGTGGCAGATCGTCACCGTGGCATGGCGGTTGAGGAGCATCAGCGCCAGGGGCTTGCCCACGATGTTGCTGCGGCCCACGATGACGGCCTCCTTTCCTTCGATGGGGATGCCGCTGCGGTCGAGCAGTTCGATGATCCCGAGGGGCGTGCAGGCCCGGTGGCCGGGCCGCCCGGTGAAAAGCCCTCCGATATTGAAGGGATGAAACCCGTCAACGTCCTTGCGGGGGTCGATCGTCTCGATCACCACATCGGGGTTGATGTGTTTCGGAAGGGGCAACTGGACCAGGATGCCGTGGATCTCGGGGCTCGCGTTGAGCCCGGCGACGATCTCCCGGAGGCGATCCTCCGCCGTATTCGCCGGAAGCCGGTACTCCCGAGACAGGAAGCCGGCCTCCGTTGCGGCCTTTTCCTTGCGGCCCACGTAGATCTTCGAGGCGGCATCCTCGCCGACGAGAATCACGGCAAGGCCGGGGACTATTCCCGTTTTCTCTTTCAATTCAATAGCTTGTGCCTTAACCTCAGCTCTTACGTCCTCGGCTATTCTGTTGCCGTCAATCACTTTGGCCATTGTCTTTTCCATCTCCCCATCCCTGGATCCTTCCAACACTCCAATATCTAAAGAGGTTTCTGCTTTTACCGCAGGCAGCCCGAATTGTCAAGAAAAGGGCGGAAAAGGAGGAGGGTCGGCCGATTCTTCCGGAGCCCTTCCACTGAACTTTTTCCTCTCGTCAAAAAGCCCTGGAATGCCCATCTTTTCTCATGTTTTCTGTTGAAGAGTTGGCCCTGTTGTGGTATGGTTCGCCCGTAAATTTGGGGGGTCCGTGGGCTATATGAACCTTGGGAAAATGTTCGGAAATGCCTGCCTCACCTACAAGGACAATACGTCTCTTGTCTTTGAAGGTTCACGGATCAACTTCAGGGACTTGGACCGAGCCGTAAACTCCCTGGCCAACCGCCTGAAATCCCTCGGCATCGGCAAGGGCGACAAGGTGGCCCTGATGCTTCCCAACGTCCCCGAATTCCCCATTACCTACTTTGCCTGCCAGAAACTGGGCGCTGTGGCCGTGACGCTCAACGTCATGTCCACCGCCTACGAGCTTCAATACCTCCTCGACAACAGCGATTCCAAGGTCCTGATCACGGCGGCAACCTCCGCACGGCGCTTCGAGGAGATCAAGGACAGGCTCGCAACCTGCAGGAACCTGCTTCTGACCGAGGTCGACGACGGGCCCATGTCCATGAAGAAAGCCCTTGAATCGGGGCCCTTCGAGTTCGAGGCCTCCGATGCAACGGAAGACGATCCGGCCGTCATGATCTACACGTCAGGGCTTACGGGCAAGCCCCTCGGGGCCGTTCTGACTCATGGAAACCTCATCTCTCAGTCCATGCTGCTGAAGAACCTGTTCGGGGCAACACAGACGGACAAGGCGTTGTGCCTCATCCCTCTCTTTCACTCCTTCGGCGCCGTCGCCAACATGCTCAACCCCATCCTGATAGGCGCCTGCGTCGTGATGCTCGACGCCTTCAGCATCGAGAGCATCTTCAAAACAATCGAAACCGAGAAGATCACCTATATGACGGCCGTCCCGCGCGTGTATCTCGGCATGCTCCTCCAGGAAGGGTCGGGCGATTTCGACATGAGTTCCATGAAGTTCTGTGTCACGGGCGGCTCCGCCATGCCGCCGGCCTACATGCCCCAGTTCGAGAAGAAATTCAAGGTGAGGCTTCGCGAAGGGTACGGTCTCACGGAGGCCTCGCCCGTATGCTCCGTCACAAGGCTTGACACGGAACAGAAACCCGGCTCCATCGGCGTCCCCATCCCGGGGCTTACAGCTCGCATCGTCGACGACGCCGAACGGGAGCTGTCCCGCGGCGAGATCGGGGAGCTCGTCGTCAGGGGCCCGAACGTCATGAAGGGCTATTACAAGGACATTACCGCAACGGCCCAGGTGCTTCGCGACGGCTGGCTTCACACGGGGGATCNNTGATCATCACCAGCGGGTTCAACGTTTACCCCCGGGAAGTGGAGATCGTGCTGAACATGCACCCCACCGTCGCGGATTCGAAGGTAATCGGAAAAGCGGACCTCATGCGCGGGGAAATCGTCAAGGCGTTCGTTGTAAAGAAGGAGGGGGCCACTGCAGACGACAAGGCCATCCTGAAGCACTGCAGAACCTACCTGTCCTCATATAAGATCCCGAGAGAAATCGAGTTCGTTGACCGCTTGAGTTAATCCCGGCTTCCGGCGCCTGATCGCGGGCGATGGAAGCCGAGAAACCGCCGCGCCGGCATTGCGTCGAATGCCGGGTCCGCGCCCCGCCGCCTTCGCTTCGCTCCGAAAGGGGAACATTCACCCGTTCCGGGTGATGCAGGGCTCGGGGCCTGAATGAAAAATCATAAGGGCTTTACGGAGCAGGTTTGCCCCCTGCCGTGAATCCCTCACAGGAGAAGAGGAGGTAGAGATGGAAAAGGTACCGCAGAAGTTGGACAAGACGAGGGCTGAATATTACAAGGGCGCACCCATCGCGAAGTTCGGCGAGAGG
>DCVI01000116.1 GCA_002327315.1 Syntrophaceae bacterium UBA2192
ATCGTTACTTCATGAAGTCGCCGGCTGACACAACCTCCGCGTAGATCCCCTGCAGCGCCGCCATGAACGCGCCGTGCACGGACCACGCCGGTACGACCTCCCCCTTGAAGGTGAGGTTTCTCGTCGCGCAGGCGTCCTCGATGACGGTGCACTTGAACCCCAGGTCAAAGGCCGCCCTCGTCGTGGCATCGATGCACATCTGGGACATGGCGCCGCAGATGACGAGTTGCCCGACCTCCTCCTTTTTCAGCAGATCCAGAAGGTTCGTCCCCCGGAAGCTGTTCGGGAAGTACTTGGTCACGACGGGTTCGGCCGGCAGGGGCTCGACGGCGGGATGGATCTCGGCCCCCTTCGTACCGGGCACAAAGAAAGTCGCCCCGGCGCGCTTGGAGATGTGCTGAACATGGCAGACGGGCTCCGACCGTTCGCGGAAGTACTGCAGAAGGGCGCTTGCCTTTCCGGCCGCCGCTTCCATTCCCACAAGTTGCATCGCCCCGCCCGTGAAGTAATCGTTCTGGATATCCACCAGCAGAAGTGCCCTTTTCATGACCCTTTCCCCTTTCAGGATTTTTCTCCTGAGCGCGCTTCGATCCTCTTCAGTTCATCAAACAATCTTCGGTTCACCGGCGTGGGGATGCCGTGGCGTTTCCCCAGATCGATCACCGTGCCGGCAAACATCTCCACTTCTGTCTTCCGGCCGGCCTCGACGTCCTGGAACATGGAGGTCTTACCCGCCGGGTTCAGAGGTTCGAGGACCTTGTACCATTCGCCGATGTCTTTTTCGCTCAGTTCGACCTTCATGGCCCGGGCAATCGCGATCACTTCCCGCATGGCCGAATCCATGAGCTCCCGGGCCTCGGAAGAAGATCGCAGGGTGCCGTAGTTCGCTCTCAAGACAGCCGAGGTCTGGTTGGCCCCGACATTGATCATATACTTGAACCAGAGGCTGCGGATCATATCCGGAGGGATCACGCAGGCGATCCCGGCCTTGTCAAAGAGCTCCTTGATCCGCCGGACCCGGTCCGTCAACTCGGTGTTCTTCTCCTCGCCGAAGAGGATCCGCCCCTGGTTTTTGTAGTTGACGCTGTTTCCCTCCCGCACGGCGTCGATGCCGAGCGTCAGGCCGTAGATAACCTTGTCCATCCCGTAGACGGCGCCGATGCGCTCCTCGCTGTCGATTCCGTTCATGACGGAGAGAATCGTCGTTGCCGGGCCCACGGCCTTCTTCATCTCGCCGATGGCCTGGTCGAGATGATGATGCTTGACCGCCACGATGAGCAGGTCGGCAGGCGTGGCCTCCTCGGGCCGGGCCACGGCAATCGCATAGCGCTTGCCGTTCACGACGACGCCGCCCCGCGTAAGCTTCTCGTAGCGCTCGCCGCTGGCGATGAAGCAAACACATTGGGGGTCCATTTCGTAGAGGATGCTGCCGTAGGCCGCCCCGAGGGCCCCGGCGCCGATGATGGCGATTTTTTCGATGGATGGTTTCATGGTCTTGTCATCCGGTTCTTTTTATGTTCTGAAATAAAAACTTCGCCCTTCCGCCCGATCGTGTCGGGATGTGGAAGGGCAAAGATGTTTCCGTTACTTCCTGGCCTTCTTCTTCGCCTTGGGCCTGGGCTTCCTTTTCCCCTTTGCCGCGACCTTCTCAAGCTCGCTTTCCAGTTGGATCACCCTCTTGAGTTCAGCGAAAAGGATCTTGTTCTTTGGCCGGTCCTTGATATCGTGGATGTCGATGTAGCGGATGATTCCGTACTTGTCGAGAACGAAGATCGCCCGCTCCGAGAAGCCTTCTTTCCTCTTCACGCCATACTTCCTCGCGACGGCGCCCAGGGGGTTGAAATCGCTCAGCAGAGGGAAAGAAATCCCGCCGAGGCTTTCAGCCCACGCCTTCAGGCAGGGTACATGGTCGACGCTGATGCCCAGGACCTGGGCATTGAGCTTCTCGAACTTGGCCATTTCGGCTTCGTACGAGGGAAGCTGATTCGTTCAGACCGGTGTCCAGGCCAGGGGAAAGAACGCGATGACGACAGGACCCTTGCCGAGGCACTTCGCGAGACTCACCTTCTTGTCGAGGTGGCTTGGCAGGGTGAAGTTGGGGGCTTTCTGCCCGACCTTGAGCTTCATGCAACTCCTCCTTGTTTTGGAATGGGGTGGTTACCTGCCGGGTCGGCATGTATTTCGTGATTACAATTGCGGAATACTTTATCACGGTTTTCGGAAAGGCGGAATGGGTTTCTAGCTTCTAATCCAGGCTGTTTATAAATGTCTGGATGCAAGGCCCCCTCAGTCCTGAGGACTGAGGCGTACTGGTGCGTACGCCGCAGGGACGAGGGATGAGGGAAACACAGCAGACGGGCGTTTATAAACAGTCTGCTAGCTGTTCTTCAGGCGCCGATAACCCCAGCAGTTGGCGAAAAAGAACCAGGCAAGCGGCCCCCCTTCGCGCAGGAGACGCCGGGCGAGTTTTTTCACGCCACGATCCTGCCGGCCGACCTTCACGTCGGAGAGATAGACGGCGAGCACCCCTCTCAGGAGCATGCGCTGGAACCTGGGGTTGGGCAGATTCTCGAGCGCCTGATCCGACACCCGGAAGAACTGGATGAACCGCGCCCCCATCTCGCTTTCACTCCGGTATTGGTCGCAGAAATTGAGCTCCCCGGCGAGATGATCTTCTTCCCGGTCCACGTAGTAGTCGAGCAGGATGTGAAGCCCCTGGACCCAGGGGAAGTAGGCCTCTTTCATCCGGCGGATGACATCGTCGGAAAGATCGTTATCCCAGCTCTGCGAGACGAGCGAGAAAACCCCCAGCGTGGATCCGGAGGCGGCGGCAAACTCCTGCCATTGCAGATCCGGAAACCCGTCACGGTAGCCGGCAAACCAGGACTCGAGCCGGGGCCTGACCTCTTCGGCCCTCACGTGCTTGTGGACCTGCAACTCGCGGTAGTAGCCGGCAAGCTCCATAAGAAAGGGCGCGATCCGTTCATAGGCGCGATGGTCCTTGAGGACATTCTGGCAGGTCCGGACGAGGGCTGGCAGGTAGCCCCCATCGTCTTTTTCTTCTCGACAGCGATAGTAATCGCCGGGCTCGGCCCCGGGGGTCAGGGCGTCTGCAAGGGCCGTGTGCAGGGTCCGGAAATCCTCCGGGTCGCGCGAGGTGCCGCGGTCGCAGAGATTGTCGAGGTAGTCGCTGATCGTCTGGTAGGCGATGATGAATCGCATCGTTTCGTGGGCATGTTCCCCCGCGAGCAGCGTGTAAATCCCGCCTCCTTCGCAGTGGAAGGTCTTGGCTTCGATGCTCATGAGGGCCTGGCGGCGCAACTCGGGGTCGGGTATCTTGTTCGCCTTTTCCTTCCAGCCGCCGAGAAAGCGGTTAACGGTGGGAAGGACCCGTGTCATGGCAATATGCGTCAACGATACGAAATTTCCGGGAACGGCCATCAATGCCTCCGTCGGTCCTTTTAGCACAGGCCGACGTGCAAGACAACCAGGGAGTCCTTTCCCCGGGAGCGCGGCTCTGGTATGATAAATCTGGGTATTGGGAAAAGGGAAAT
>DCVI01000159.1 GCA_002327315.1 Syntrophaceae bacterium UBA2192
TCTATACCATAAAACCAACAAAAAGGATATTTTATTTACGGATAAGCTCTAAGACGACTCGGAAGGTGATGATATGGGCTCTGAAGCATATAATAAAAATTTGTTGCTGCCCGAGGTCTACAAGGGTATCAATATCTATGGGGTACCTGACAAGTGTCACGACATCGTAGACAGAATTTTGCAGCCGGTCTGCTCGCAGGGCACCTCGACGTCCTTTGCGGGGATCATCGTGGCGGGGCCTTCGAAGGCGTGCTGCTTGAAGAACTTGTTGTTTTTCACGATCTCGACGGCCCAATAGGGAGTCTGCGCCTGGTGATCGCAGGCCCTCATGGTCCAGGTCCCGGCGATACCGTCATAGGAGAGTCCTTCCCAGGCCTTGATCACGGCAGGAATATCGGTCGTGCCGGCCTTCTTCACCGCCTCGGCCCACATCATGGTGGCCATGTAGGACTTGCCTCTCAGCCACGTCGGGTAGTAGCCCTTGTCCTTGTAGAACTTGGCGACGAATTCCTGGTTCTTCTTGTTGGGAATGGAGAGCACGTAGACCTCTGCACCCATGTCGCCGACGATGAGCTTGTCGTCGCCGAGCGATTTGATCATGACCTCGTCGTTGATGTAGTAGGAGTACACCTTCTGCTTCAGGCCCATGGGCCGTCCCTGCTTCAGCAGGAGCGTCAGGTCGTTGCCCCAGTTGGGCGTGAAGATGACATCGGGCTTGGCGGCGATCAGCTGGCTCGCGTAGGGGGCGAAGTCCTTCATGGCGGCGGGGTGGTAGAGCTCGGCCACGATCTTCGTCGAGGGGCTGATCTGGGCCATCTTCTTCTTGAAGGCAGCCACGGCCTCCTGTCCGAATGAATAATCCTGCGCGATGATGCCGACCCTCTTGTAGCCTTTCTTGGCGATCATCTGCGCCAGCGCGAAGGAGCGTCCGTCGGTGCTCCCGCCGGGCCGGAAGAAGTTCTTATTGCACTTCTCGCCGGTCATGCTGGAGGCGTCCATGCCGTAGGTGAACATGATCACGTTCTGCTTTTCCGCGAGCTGGGCCATGGCCGCCCCGACGGAGCTGCCCGTGCCGCCGCAGAAGAACTTCACGCCATCCTTCAGGATCAGGTTCTGGGCCTTGCGGGTGGCCACGTCAGGCTTGAGTTCCGAGTCGATGGGGACGACTTCCACTTTCTTGCCGAGCAGGCCGCCGCTTTCATTGACGACCTTGGCGGCGTACACGACGCCCTCGAGATAACGCTCCCCGATGTCCTTGAACGTTCCGGAAAGGGGCTCCGTTGCGCCGATCTTGATGGTGTCCTGCGCCGCCGCGGGTACTGCCAGCATGAGCAGGACGGACAATGCAACCAATCCCAACATCTTCTTCATAATTCCTTACCTCCCAGTTCTTTGACCCAAAGGTCTTGCTGTTTTCCAGTTCAGCATGATGGAGTCCGCATGTGTTTATCCTATATTCTCTTCACTCACGTACTTCCGCACTCATGCACTGATTCACCGGGCCTTCGGCCCTACACTTCCAGATAGTTCTTCCTGACATCTTCCGCCGCCAGCAGGGCCTCCGTGTTGCCCTCGAAGACCATCTGCCCCTTGCCCATGATGTAGAAGCGGTCGGCGACCTTGATGGAGGCCTTGAAGTTCTGCTCCACCATGAGCACCGTCACCCCCGAGTTGCGGACGGCGGCCAGCATCTCCAGCACGTCCCTCACGATCAGGGGGGCAAGGCCCTCCGTGGGCTCGTCGATGAGGATGAGCTTAGGGTTTCCCATGAGGGTCCTCGCCACGGTGAGCATCTGCTGCTCTCCGCCGGAGAGATGGCCGCCCTTGTTGTCGCGCCGGTCCTTGAGGCCGGGGAATTTCTCGTAGACCCTCTCGACGGTCCAGCCGCCGTTTTGGGCGGCCCCCTTCGAGCCCTTTACGCCCATGAGGAGATTCTCGTGGACGGAGAGGCTCCGGAAGATCCGCCGGTCCTCGGGCACGTAGCCCACGCCGAGACGGGCAACCTCGAAGGGCCGCTTGCCGATCAGCTCCTGCCCGTGGAAGCGGATGCTCCCTTCGCTGGGCTTCACCAGGCCCATGATGCTCTTGAGCGTGGTGGACTTTCCGACGCCGTTGCGGCCGAGCAGGCAGACCAGTTCCCCCTCGTTCAGGGTCATGGAGACCCCCTGCAGGATGTGGCTCTTTCCGTAATAGCTGTGGATGTCTTTTACTTCCAGCATGGTTATCCGTCCCCCAGGTAGGCGTCCTTCACACGCTGGTCGTTGCGGATCTCGTCGGGCTTGCCCGAGACGAGGATTGTGCCGTAGTGAAGGACTGAAATCGTGTCGGCAAGCGAGAACACCACGTCCATGTCGTGTTCGATGATGATCAGCGTCCGGCCCGCCGTGACCCGGTCGATCATCCGGATGGCCTGGCCCGTCTCCTCGCGCGTCATTCCCGCCGTGGGCTCGTCGAGCAGGATCAGCTGGGGGCTCCGTGGAAAGGGTGATGCCGATCTCCAGGGCCCGCTGCTGGCCGTAGGACAGGACGCTGACGGGCATGTGCATGACATCCTTCAGACCGACCTCCTCGACGATGGCCTGCGTGCGTTCGTTGATTTCCCGGTCGTGATCGGGCCTGCGGAAGAAGTGATACCGCAGTCCGTGACGGGAGCGCACGCCGGAGCGGATGTTTTCGAAGACGGAGAGCTCCTGGAAGACGTTGGTGATCTGGAACGATCGCGACAGCCCGTCGCGGTTGATGGCATGGGCGGGCTTGCCCGAGATGTCCCGGCCCTTGAACAGGATTGCGCCCGAGCTGGCCTTGAACTTCNNTCCTTGATATGCAGGTATTCGCTCATGTCGATACTTCCCTGACTGCGATGGGTTTTCCCGTGCCGCGCTTTCCCGCAAACTGGGCCTTCAGGGATTGGATGATCTGCGTGAGCCCGCCGGGGATGAAGAGAACCATGACGACGAAGATCAGGCCCATGAACAGGGGCCAGCGATCCGTGATGTCGCTCAGGTAGTTCTGGAGGATGACGTAGACCAGGACCCCCAGCATGGGTCCCCAGAAGGTTCCCGTCCCGCCCACGAAGGTCATGAGCAGCACTGTCGTCGTCATGTCGACACTGATGGCCGACTGGGAGCAGACTGAAAGTGCAGCGTGTAGAACGCCCCCGCGAGCCCCGCAACGGCCCCCGTGAAGGTGAAGAGGATCAGGCGGCTGATGTTGGTGTTGTATCCGAGAAACTTCATCCGCTCCTCGTTTTCGCGCATCATCAGCACCGTCTGCCCCATGGCCGTCTTCGTGAAGTACCAGCAGAACAGGATGGTCGCCCCGACGATGACGAGGGTGAAGTAGTAAAAGCTCTCGATTCCCGCCATGCTGATCGTGGTGAACCCCAGGCCAAGGTCGGGCCGCGTGACGCTCAGACCGTCATCGCCGCCCGTGACGGTGTGCCACTTTGTCGCGACGGCGTAGAAAAGCGCGTTGAAGGCCAGAGTGAGTAGCGCGAAGTAGGAGCCCTTGTGCCGCAGCAGCAGTCCCCCCGCGATAAAGCCGACGGCCGTCGTCATGATGACCGCCAGGCCGATCACGCTCCACATGGAGAGCCCGGGGATGTGGATCAGGGCCACGGCGACGGTGAAGGCCCCTGTGCCGAAAAACATGGCGTGCCCGAAAGAGAGCAGGCCCGCATAGCCGAGCAGGAGGTTGTAGCTGACGGCATAGAGGGCAAACACGATGATCTCCGTCAGCATGTTCAGGTGGTACTGCTTGAGCATGAGCGGCATCACGGCCCCGAGGGCGAAGAGGACGGCGATGAAGAGATAGGGTGCGTTTTTCTGTGTCATCATTGCTTTTCACCAAAGAGTCCGGAGGGTTTGACGATCAGGACGGCAGCCATGAGCAGGTAGACCAGGGCCAGGGAGAGCTTCGGGAAGAGCAGGACCCCGAAGGACTGCAGCTCGCCGATGATCAGAGAGGCGACCACGGCACCCCCGAGGCTCCCGAAGCCGCCGACAACGATCACGACGAGGGCGTCGATGAGAATCTCGTGGGCCATGCCCGGGTAGGTCGATAGCAGCGGCCCCGCGATGACGCCCGCAAAGCCCGAGAGTGCCGCGCCGAAGGCGAAGACTCCCATGAAAACGCGCGGTACGTTGAACCCGAGGGCATTTACCATTTCACTGTCGTTGACGGCCGCCCGGAGGATGATCCCGAGACGGGTCTTGTAGAGGATGAGCGCCATCATGGTCCCCACGAAGACGGCGCAGACGAAGATGAAGATCCGGTAGACGGGGTAGGTGATGCCGACGATCTCGACGGTGTCGCCCAGGAAGCCCCCGATGTTCACGGCCAGCGGGAAGTTGCCCCAGGCCCACTTCACCACTTCCGTAATGATATAGGCAAGCCCGAACGTGAGGAGCAACTCGTGTAGATGCCCATATACGTGGACGCGGCGAAGCAGGAACCGCTCGATGAGGGCGCCGATGACAAACAGCAGGATCGGGCAGACCATCAGCGACAGCCAGAACTGGTCCGTTGCCTGCAGCAGGCTGTAGGAGAAATAAGCGCCCAGCATGTACATGGCCGCGTGGGCGAAGTTCAGGACGTTCATCATCCCGAAGACCAACGTCAGGCCCGCCGAGACGAGGAACAGAAGGCCCGCGTAGGCCAGCCCATGGAGAAAGAAGACCGGGAAATCGCTCATGAGATTAACCTCTCTATCGGTCCGGTGAAACCGTCAATCGACGCCTCTGCGGCATGGCACCTTTTCCGTCAGCCGCGCTTCACTCCCCCGATGATCTCGTGTAAAATGCGCAGCAGGACCGTGTCGCGCTGCTCGATGATCTGCCGGATCTTCCCGGGCGTCCACTCGTAGAACCCCCATCCGGCCCTGACGCCGGTTGCCCCTTCGGAAACGAGATCTTCCAGGACCGGCGCAGGCTTTACGGCCGACTCGAGATAGGGGAAGAGATACCGGTGGATGTCGCGCGTCAGGACGAGCCCGGCAAGGTCCGCCGTCTCCATGGTGCCGATGAAGGGCATCCGGGCCCCGAAGCCGTACTTGACGACCTTGTCGATATCCTCGGTGCTGGCGACCTTCTTGTCGTAAAGCGAGACGGCCTCCCGCCACATGGCGTGCTGGAGGCGGTTGCCCAGAAAACCCGGCACGTCCTTGAGCACGCGGACGGGCACCTTGCCCACCTTCTCCATGAGAGCGTAGATCGTCTCGAAAGCGCCGTCGGCGGTCTCATCGCCGCGGATCACCTCCACGCAGGGCAACACCTGGGGGGGGCCAGAAGTGGGTCCCCAGAAAGCGCCCCTTGTTTTTCAGGGCCGCCCCGATCTCGGTGATGCTGATGGCCGAGGTGTTGCTCGAGAAAATGGCATCGGGTGCCGCGTGGCGCTCGACCTCGGAGAAGACCTTTCTTTTCAGCTCGAGATCCTCCAGGATGGCCTCGATGATGTACTGGGGGCCTTTGCACAGGGCCTCGAGGGAAGGGCAAGGGGAGACCCGGCCGAGACAGCCTGCGACATCTTCCGGTTTGGCCAGGCCGAGGGCGATAAACGGTTTGAAGTTCGCCTCGATCTTTCCCTTCGCAGCCTCGAGAGTGGCCTTGTCCGCGTCATAGAGGTTCACATTGTAGCCCGCCGAGGCGAAAACCTGTGCGATGCCGTGTCCCATGAGGCCGGCCCCGATCACGCCGATGCGACCGATGTCCTTGAGCTCCATGACTACGCCTTCCTTTCCTTGCCGTTGGTGGGGTTGTAGATGACCATGAAGCACTTGACCTCTGCGGGGCCAATGGACTCCCCCCAGTGGGGGAGACCCGAATCGAAGTAGATGCAATCCCCCTCGTTGACGACATACTCCTCGTTGCCGTGCAGGAATTTCATCGTTCCCTGGATGACGAAGAGGATCTCCTCCCCCTCGTGCTGGTAGAGGGTCCGCTTCTTCGGTTTGACGGGGAGGGTGAGGATGAAAGGTTCCATGATCTTGTTCGGGTATTTATAGGCCATGGCCTCGTAGGAATACCCGAAGGCGGTGCCGTCTCTGGAGATGAGGGGACGTTCAACCTTCCGCACGAGGCACAGGGATGTGCGGGGCGCATTCTCGCCCAGGAGGGCCGAGATGGTGACGCCGAGGGCCCTGGCGATAATTCCGAGCGTGGAAACGGGGGAGCGACTTTTTCGATTTTTCGACTTTCGAGAGGTAGCCCTTGGTGAAGCCCGCCTGATTGGCCAGCTGCTCGAGGGTGATCCGTTTCTGCGTCCTGAAGGACTTGATCCGCTTGCCGATTTCGGCCTCGATGATGGCCTGTTCTTGTTTCATGTCGGTTTACTTTCCCTGTATATCCGAGGGGAATGTTTGTGTAACTAGCTGAATTAAAACACAAACACAATGAAACAAAATGTATCCTGACAGGAAACCTATAAAGCACGAGTTCGGTGTCCTGAAAAGATTTTTTTGCCGGAAATTTGATTTTCGTGGAAAAGCGTTAGATGTCGGAGGGCTAGAAGTTGACCCGGTTTAATCCCTT
>DCVI01000216.1 GCA_002327315.1 Syntrophaceae bacterium UBA2192
CTCTCCCGCCAGGGGAGAGGAAGATCAAGGTATATGGCATTCATAGGGGGGATGGAAGGGGGATTTTCTTTTTTTGGGGGGGGCTTACGGCGTATCGGGAGAGCTGTTCGTCCTGAATCTTTATCCTGAAGCCTGATGCCCGGAGCCTGAATCCGGCGGCTCCTGCCGCTTGTGCCTCTCGTCGAGCAGGTCGTTAATACTGTCCATCACAACCCGGGTGACGCCTTCGAACTGGGCCCGGTATTTCTGCTGGGATTCGCGTGAGAAGAGCTTGAAGGGCTCCGTGATGCGGAACTCCTTGAGCTTGTCGTCCACGGTGAGCGGCTCTCCGATCCTGTAGGTGATGGCGCCCGTTTTTGCAAAGGGCGAATGGCCCGTGTAGACCGTGTCGGAGTTGTTGCAGCCCAAAGGAATGATCTTCTTTCCCGAGTAGAGGGCGATCTGGGCGATCCCGATTCTCCCCTCACCCAGCCTGATCGACCGGGTTCCCTCGGGGAAGATGAGGAGGCTCAGGCCCCACTCCTTGAGGGCCCTTGTGCTCAGTTCGGCCACTTTCTCCATCAGGGTCTGATGATATTCCCTGAGATGCTCGATGTAGCTTTCCTTGAAGAGGGTTGTCGTCTCGTCCTTGAGTTTCGCCAGTGAGGCGGCTTCATCAATCTTCCCGTCGATCCAGTCCTTGATGATGCGGTACTCTTCCTTCCCGATCTTCCTGCCGAAGCTTTGCTTGTAGTACTCCTCCACCAGGTACCCCATGGAGGGCACGGGGATGACGTTGCACGAATCGAGGAACTTCCCGACGGCCTTGTTGCGGTAGTATTTGCCCTTGGCCCACACCGTCGTGAAGGGGTAGTGCATACGCCAGAGCTCGTACTGGAAGGGCCAGTAATTGTAGCGGTCCGTGTGATTCATGGCGTAGATGACCGTCTCGTCGCGCGGGATCCTCTCCAAGTGTTCCAGACGGATGTCCACGTTCCGGAAGAGATGGTAATTCGGCGACAGAACGAACTGGGCCATGATTCTCTGCCCGAGAGGGTTCGCTGAGAGAAAGATACGGTTGAGATGCTCCAGATCGATCATGACGATATCCCCTTGCTCTGCTGAGGAAACGGGGCTTTTTTATCACAAGGATCGCTTTTCGCAAGGAATTTTTCGGGCGCAGCCGCCGCTTTACAGTCGGCCGAACCTGTGATTAACTGCGGCCATTGTTTTGGCCAGGGAGGAATACCCGGTGTCGCTGTGGAATGAAAAACGAAGAATTCTCATCTCCTGTGCCCGCGGGACCCCAGGCATCCTCGCAGGGGAAATCCAGGCGCAACGCTGCCCGGTCCGCTTAAGCCTGGAAACGGCCGTCGAGACGGAGGGGACCCTGGCGGACACCCTGCGCCTCAATCTCTCCCTGCGCACGGCCCAGCGGATCCTCTATCTTTTCGACGCCTTCCCGGCCGGGCAGGCCCAGGATCTCTACCGGCGAGTCGTGACGCTGCCCTGGGAAAAGGTCATCGCCGCCGACGGGTATCTTTCCGTCACCTCGAGTGTGGACACCTCCGCCATCAATGACTCCCGGTTTGCAAACGTGAAGACGAAGGATGCCATCGTGGACCGCATCCGTGAAAAGCAGGGCCGCCGGCCCGACTCGGGCCCGGGGCGTCACGGGGCCGTGGTTCACCTGCACTGGGAGCAGGACCGATGCGAGGTCTGGCTCGACACCTCGGGCGAGCCCCTGTCGCGCAGGGGGTACCGGAAGATCCCGCTCGAGGCCCCCATGCAGGAGACGCTGGCTGCCGCCGTCGTCCTGGCCACGGGCTGGGACGGAAAGGCCCCCCTGGTCAACCCCATGTGCGGAAGCGGCACGATTGCCATCGAAGGGGCCCTCATTGCCCTCAAGCGGGCGCCGGGGATCCTGAGGCAGAATTTCGGCTTCATGCACATCCTGGGATTTGATCGGTCCGCCTTCGAAAAACAGCGGGAAGCGCTGAATAAAGCGGCACTCCCAAAGACTGCCGGGCGCATCATCGCCACCGACATCCGGCGCGAGGCCGTTGCGGCCGCGCAGCAAAATGCCCGGACGGCGGGGGTGGAGCATCTCATCGAGTTTCAGGCCTGTGATTTCCGCGAGACGGCCGTTCCGGATGGCGAGGGGGTCGTGATCCTCAACCCCGAATACGGCGAGCGAATGGGGAATGTCGGGGCGCTAGAAGAAATCTATAAGCAAATCGGCGATTTCTTCAAAGCCCGGTGCATGGGCTACCGGGGTTACATCTTCACGGGAAACCTCGATCTGGCCAAAAAGGTCGGGTTGCGGACCAAGCGCAGGATCCCCTTCTACAACGGGCCCATCGAGTGTCGCCTGCTGGAGTACGAGCTCTACAGGGGAAGCCGCAAGGCTGGCACTGAAGGGTGACGTTTTCCGGTCTGGATTTTGCACGCCTCACAGGCAGGGTCAACGGATCCGCCAATGGGGCGTTTTTACACAGCAAGAGGTGCGGATTTTAAGGAGGTAACCATGAAAAAGATTATCATCCTGTTCATTGCCCTGATGTTTCTCGTGCCGGCGGCACCCGCTTCGGCCCAGAACGTAAGCACGGGCATTTCCATCTCCAACGGCGAGCTGCGGAGTTTTTATCTTGCCATCGGCGACTACTACCGGGTGCCCGAGTCCCGGGTTGTATACGTGAAGGATCATTACCGCTTCCCCGACGAGGAGCTTCCCGTGGTGTTCTTCCTGGCATCCAGGGCCCACGTGGACCCGCAAGTCATTATTGACCTTCGTCTTCGCCAGCGGATGAGCTGGCTTAACATCACCTTCCACTACGGGCTGACCCCCGAGATCTACTACGTCCCCGTGAAGCGAGTGGGTCCCCCCTACGGCAACGCCTATGGCCATTACAAGAAGCACGGGAAGGACTACAAGAAGGTCAAGCTCGCGGACGCCGACGTGGTCAATCTCGTCAACCTGCGTTTCATGTCCGAGTATCACGGCGTGGCCGCCGAGGTGATCATGGACGAGAGAGGGAGAGGCGAGAGATTCGTCGCCATCAACGAGCACCATCACAAGGAAAAAGGAAAGCAGCGCGATCAAGGTGACGACAGAGGGAAGGGAAAAGACAAAAACGACAAGTGGGACAAGAAAGACAAGAAGGATAAGGACGACAAGAACAAAGGCAAAGGGCACGGCAAGGGGAAGGACGACTAGCGGCCTGTAGGCCGCAGGCGCCAGGCATCAGGCTTCAGGCGTCGGGATCAAAGGATAGGATCAAAGATCCAGAAACAGAAGACCAGGCATATAACGGAAGGGGCGCTGCCGGTGCAGCGCCCCTTCCGTTACTTCATGGATTCCTGCCTCCGCAGGAATGACCCTATGCTTATTTTCTGCGTTCGACGGACCGCAGGGACTCGTCGAGCTTCCTCATCTCCTCGCCGTAGGCGGCCCAGTTGCCCTGTTTCATGTACTCCTGGGCCCTCCGGTAGTGGCCGAGGGCCTCCAGGGCCAGTTCCCGGTCCGCTTTCTCCCGTGCGGCCGGTGTCGTTGCCGCCGATCCCGCAGGCCTTGCCCCCCGGTCGCGGATGAGCTCGCCGCCGAAGACACGCTGCAGCGATTGCTCGAATGTCTCCTCCATGGCGATTGTGTTGCCGAAGGCCACGATGACCCGCTTGAGTTCCGGCAGCTGCCCCTTCTCGGCCGAGAGGTAGAGGGGCTGGACGTAGAGGATCGACTTCTCGATGGGAATGGCCAGCAGGCTTCCCCGGATGGCCTGGGAGCCCCTCTGGTTCCAGAGCGAGAGCTGCTTGGAGATCTCGGCGTCCTGGTCGATCCGAGCGTCGATCTGCCGGGGCCCGTAGACCAGCTTCTGCTTCGGGAACTGGTAGGATATCAGCTTGCCGTAGTTCGGCATGTCACAGCGGACGGCCATCCAGGCGGCCATGTTGTCCTTGCGGCTCGGCGTAAAGGGGACGAGCATGATGAACTCCTCCTTCTTCTCGCCGGGGAGCTTCATGATCGTGTAGTAGGGGTCCATCTCCTGCTCGCCGCTGCGCGTCGCCTTCCCGGGGATGGACCAGAGGTCCTCCTTGTTGTAGAAGACCTGGGCGTCCTGCATGTGGTAGGCCCGGTACATGTGGGCCTGCATGCCCAGCATCCCGCCGGGGTATCGGATGTGCTTCTGCAGGGGCTCGGGCATCTCGCCCAGGGGCTTGAAGACCCCCGGGAAGATCTTCGCATAGGTCTGGATGATGGGGTCCGTGGCGTCGCTCACGTAGAGCTGCACCGTGCCGTCGTAGGCATCGACGATGGCCTTGAAGGAGTTGCGAACGTAGTTGCCCACCCCCTTCATGGGCTCCGAGTAGGGGAATCGATCCGTCATGGTGTAGCCGTCAACGAACCACAGCAGCCGTCCCTCGGGGGAGATCACGAGATAGGGGTCCGCCTCGAGGCGGGCGAAGGGGGCGATCCTGGCGACGCGCTCCCGGACCTGCCGGTGGTACATAATGCGGCTCTCGTTGGTGATCTCGTTGGCCAGGAGCATGGTCGCGGAGCCGAACCGGGCGGCAAAGAGCAGCTTCCGGAAGAAGGTCAGGGGCACGCCGCCTTTTCCTTCGTACTGGGAATAAACGTTTTTGTCGCCCACGGGATAGTCGAACTCGGGGGCCTTCGTGCGCACGAAGACATAGTCGTTCGAGGTCTCCCCGTAGTAGATTTCCGGCCGGGTTACTTTCAGGTTCGCCGACGACACCGGGGGGATGTCCTTGATGAAAAACTCGGGGAGCCCCTCGGGGGTGACGCGGTTGACGGGGCCGACGACGATTCCGTAGCCGTGGGTGTAGGTGAGGTGCTCGTTCACCCAGGTTTTGGACGGCAGCGAGGGGTAGTGCATCTCGCGGGGCGATATCATCACCTGGCGGTACTCGCCGTTGACCATGTAGCGGTCGTTGTCCACGTCGATGAACTTGTAGTAGGTCCGGATCTCCTGGAGCTGCCCGTAGGTCTGCAGCAGCGGCGCGTCGTTCCAGAGGCGCACGTTTTTGATCGTGAGGTCGTTGCGCCGCAGGTCTTCGCGGGTCAGGTTCTCCTCGGCGGGGAAGTCCCGCTCCTCGATGTTGTCGAGCTGGTAGGCCATGCGGGTGTACTTGATGTTCCACTCGACATAGGGCCGCTCGAGGACGATCTCGTTGGGGATGACCTGGAATTTCTGGACGATAGACGGATAGATTCCGCGCCCGAGAAGGATGAGAACCGCAAAGGTCCCGACGGCCACAATGGGGATCAGTATTTTCCCGATGAAGGCGTAGGCGACGATCGCCGCCCCGCAGAGGAAGGATACGATCATGAGGGCCTTGAGGACCCAGAGTTGGGTCGTCACGTCCGTGTAGCCGGGGCCGAAGACGACGCCGCGCTTGGTGAAGAGGATCTCGTTGAGCGACAGCCACGATCCGAAGACGCCCCAGAAGAAAAAGAGGGATGCCAGGATCAGCAGGTGCCGCTTTGCCGCCGGGGCGAGGCTGAAGAACTGCGGCGGCCGGATGATCACGGCCTTGCGGATGACGTAGACGACGGCCGTGGCGATGAGGGTGAAGAGGTTCAGGCTCACGAACCAGCCGAAGATGTGGTTGAGAAGGGGCAGCTGGAAGACGTAAAAGCCGATGTCTTTCCCGAAGAGGGGATCGTTCGCTCCGAAGGGAACGCCGTTGAAGTACAGCAGCAGGTTCTCCCATTGGCTGGCCCCCGCCAGCGCGGCAAACAATCCGAGGAGGAGAGAGACCGCCAGGATCAAAATCTGAAAAGGCAATTTCCCCAGGGCCTGGGGGTTCATGTCGATGGTGTCGCTTCCCTCGTGCACCTGGAATTGCGGGGTCAGGCGGTTTGCAAGAAAGAGGTTCAGGAAGAAGAAGAGGAAGTACGGAATGCCGAAGAAGGCGGCCGCCTTCATCTGCGCGAACAGGCTGACGGTGAAGACACTCTCGTAGCCCACTTCCTGGAACCAGAGCCAGTCCGAGAAAAGGCCGGTTGTTCGCCAGAAGCCGAAGAACAGGACGGCCAGGACGATGATCGCCAGGAGGCCCTTGGGATTTTTAACCGTCGGAGGACGAAATGTGCGGATGTCGACCATGCTATTGCAACCCCTTTTCGTGTACTTTCCGGCTCTTGCGGGCAGGTACCGAGCACTATAGGGGATCGTCCCCGGGCTGTCAAGGCGCGGTGCCCTTGACGGGGAGTGTATAATGCGGGTAATTACCAACCGGAGATTCCTCTTTCCCTCTCCCCTCGCGGGAGAGGGTTGGGGTGAGGGGGACTTCGAAGTCCGGCAAAGGGGGGGACAACTCAATATGGAAGCCTACAGGATCGGCGATCATGTCATCGCCGCCGACACGGAAGAAGATGCCCGGCTTTTCTACAAGCATGAAGTGGGATTGGATCCGCCGCCCGTCATCGAGGCGCTGAGCGTATCCCTCGAGGTGCCGGCAGGCGAAGGAAAGACGGCCACCATCCGGGACATTATGAACAAGGTGCTCGACGAGCGTAATTCGTGGCTGAGGATGGGCGTGCCCTGTGATTTGCATTACCCGTTCATCGTCTCGAAGTTGTGACAGGCTGGTGACCGGGGGATGGACCGATTTTAAAAAATCCTCCCCATCCCTCCTTTATGAAAGGAGGGAGTTATTGCTTTCTCCCGTAGTAAAAGTGGCTCCCTCTTGAACCTCCCCCTTTCATAAAGGAGGGATGGAGGGGGATTTTCCCCGAAAAAGATTTTGTCATTCCGGACTTGGTCCGGAATCCAGTCGTAATATGGATTCCCGCGTCCGCGGGAATGACATGTTGAGGTGAACTGTTGAACCGCAATCGACTCTTTCTATTCCTGCTCATCCTTCTGATCCTTGCCGGCTGCGCCAGGCGGGAGGCGCCGCCCGAGCAAATCCGGCCCGCGGGCAAGGGGCCCATGCCGGCGAAGATGGGCTTCACCATCCAGGCGGGTGCCTTCTCCAAGGCAGAAAATGCGGCAAAACTGACCGGCAAGTTGAATCGCGAGGGCCTTTCCGCCTACTACTTTGTTTACAAGACAGGTCTCTACAAGGTCCGTTTCGGCAACTTCAAGACGGCCGAGGCCGCGGCGGATCGGGCCAGACGCCTCGTGGACAAGGGCATCATCGAGGAATACTGGATCGTCAACCCCCGCGAGTATGCCATCGCCCTCAAGGACGAAAAGGGCGAGCAGTATGTGCGGGACGAAATCATGAGAACGGCGAGGAGCTTCATCGGCGTCCCCTACCTGTGGGGCGGCGACTCCGCGGACGAGGGCTTCGATTGCAGCGGCTTCACCATGGCCATCTACCAGTACACCGGCCTCATGCTGCCCCATTCGTCGCGGGAGCAGTCCGAGATGGGCGTCCACGTCGGCAAGGGCAACCTCGAAAAGGGCGACCTGGTTTTTTTCAACACGAACAATTCAGGCAAGGTTTCCCACGTGGGGGTCTATATCGGCAACGGGCGCTTCATCCACGCGCCCGGCAGGGGGAAGAAGATCGGCATCGAATCGCTCGACAGCAAGTACTACAGCACGCATTACGCGGGCGGACGTTCCCTGCTGTGAAAGACTCACGCGACGGTGTGGCGATCGATAACTTCACCGAAGGCGGCCAGGGCCTCATCCACCGTGCCCGTGTTCAAAATGTATTCGTCGGCCAGCGCGATGGGGGTGGCCAGGCCGTAATCGATCTCCCGCCGGTCCCGCCCGTCGAAGGCCGCCGCAGAGTCGTCCGAGCGGCCCCGGGACAGTACCCGTGCCCTGCGCAGGGATTTCGGGGCGAGAAAGGCGACGACCACGGTCTCGGCCTGCGCCCCGATGAGGTCGATCTCCTGCTTCGAGCGGATCCCTTCCATGAACACGACCGGCGCTCCAGTCTCCATAGCCGTCTTCAGGGCCAGCCGCGTCACCCCCAGCCCGTCACTGCCGCGAAGCTCCGTCGAAAGCCGGGCCATGCTTTCGGCACCGGGCGATACTTTCCTTCGGGCCGCTTCCGCCCGGACGATGTCGCCTGTGGCAAAGTAGGGATATCCCTTCGCGCGCGCAACCTGCCGGGCGATGTCCTTGCCCGCAGCGGGCATGCCGATAATAATGAAGCACTTCATGGATCCGTTCTCCTCACTCAAGCGGCAACGCAGGGATGCATTTTTTCTCGCCCCCTCTTCCCTCGACTTTTTCTATTGGCTGTCGGCTTCTTTTCACGTTCCCCCAACCCAATACCCAATACCCAATACCCGATTCCCTGCCTCTAGCGCAAGGGTTGACCGGGGTGCCGCTTTCGTCTATATAAAGCCACTGACTGCGGCGGCTGATCCATGCCTTCTATCAATTTCCCTCTCCCCCCG
>DCVI01000014.1 GCA_002327315.1 Syntrophaceae bacterium UBA2192
GCCGCGAGTTTTCTCTCCAGCCGTGCGATCCCCTGTGCGATCTCCTCCGGCTTCCTCATCCCCTGCAGCTTTCCCAACTCGCGCAGCAGACCGACCCGGTCGGCCCGCATGGCGCTGTGCAGCTTTGCCCGGAGGCGCTTTAATATGTCCGCTGACGACGGCAAACGTTTCATCCTTGGTTTTGCGTTGAAGCCCTCATATAGGGAAAGGGGTTTGCTGTCAACCGTTGTTGCCTGTCTCCGGCCGTCCGACAGGGGCCAGGTTCTGCAAAACAGAAGGTGAGAGGGTTTGAGGGTAAGAAGGTTGGAGAAGAGGGAAGTGTGCTATATGCAACAGCCTGATCCAAGCTTCTCACCTTCTTTCCTTCTCAACTTCTTGGTTTGCGCGGGCTTGCCAGCGGGCCAGCCCTTCTGGTAAACTGTTGTCAAATTATCCGACAATCCGAACGGAATTGGTTTCCGGTCATGGCCCATCAACACCTCAAAAGTGCCTACCACCGCCTTACGGAGCGCATCAACCTGTTCCCGCAGGGCGCCCCGCCCTCGGAGCTTCTCTACGGGATCCTCAGGATGCTTTTCTCGGAGAGGGAGGCGGGGCTGGTCTCGCAGCTTCCCGTCCGTCCTTTCGATGTCCGCAAGGCCGCCTCGGTCTGGAACATGAGGGAAAGTGAGGCCGAAGGGATCCTGGACGGGCTTGCCGACCGGGGGATCCTCCTCGACATCGAAGAGAACGGCAACCGCATCTATATCATGCCGCCGCCGATGGCGGGATTCTTCGAATTTTCGCTGATGCGCCTGCGGGCCGATCTCGACCAGAAGGCCCTGAGCGAGCTCTACTACCAGTACATCAACGTGGAGGAGGATTTCATCAAGGCCCTCTTCGTGGCCGGCGAGACCCAGCTGGGACGCGCCCTGGTTCACGAACCGGCCCTTCCACCGGACAGCGGCATCCACGTCCTGGACTACGAGCGGGCAAGCCGCATCATCCAAACGGCCAGTCACATCGGGATCGCCATGTGCTACTGCCGCCACAAGATGGGTCACGTGGGGCGGGCCTGCGAGGCCCCCATGGATATCTGCATGACCTTCAACCGGGCTGCGGACTCGCTGATCCGCCACGGGATCGTGCGACCCGTGACGGCATCGGAGTGTATGGGCCTGCTGGAGCGGGCCCACGAGAACAACCTCGTCCAGTTCGGCGAAAACGTGCAGAGGCAGGTGAGCTTCATCTGCAACTGCTGCGGCTGCTGCTGCGAGGCCATGATCGCCGCCCGGAAGTTTGCGCACCTGCACCCTGTCCACACGACGAATTTCCTGCCCGACCTGGACGAGGGGAAATGCACGGGGTGCGGCCAATGCGCCGGCGTCTGCCCCATCGGGGCCGTTTCCATGATCTCCGCCGCGGACCCGCGCAAGCGCACGAAGATGAAGGCCCGCGTCGACGAGGATGCCTGCCTGGGGTGCGGCGTCTGCGTCCGGGATTGCAAGGCGGGCGCGATGACCCTGAAAAGCCGCCCCGAGAGGGTGATCACGCCCGTCGACTCGGCGCGCCGGCTTCTTCTCATGGCCGTCGAGCGTGACAAGCTCCAGAACCTGATATTCGACACACAGGCCCTCCGGAGCCATCGCGTCATGGCATCCATCCTGGGGGCCATTTTGAAGCTGCCACCCATGAAAAGGGCGGTCGCATCCCGCCAGATGCGATCCCGCTATCTCGACCGCCTCATCGACCGCTACGATGAGTTCCATCTTGCGGAACGTCCCGGGACGTGAGATATACAACCGCTTTGTGAGCTAACGGGGATGCCCGAGGGAAGGGGGGAACGGAAAAACATGAAGAAATCATCTTTCTGCGGTATCGTCGGCCTGCTCCTTCTGGTTGCCCTTTTGGGCTGTGCCGGCACCCTGCAGCAGGAGGCCGTAAAACCCCAGGAGCCCGCACCGCAACCGGCAACGGTCGCGCCACCGCCGCCCGTTCCTGACGAATCGGAAATGATCCGGAGCCAGGCAAAGGAGATGCTGCTCGGCAAATGGAGGCGCCAGGCCCAGGGCGGCGACACGATCGAGTTCATGGAGGACGGCACGGTTACCCTGTTCAGTGCCGTCGAGCGGGTCGCCTATCCCGGCAGCTACCGCCTTCTCGACAAGGACCAGATCGAGATCACGATGAAAAAAGGCAGCACCCTGACGTGGGGGTATACCGTCACGAAAGGGGATCTGACCCTCACCACCCCGACGGGGGTGGAGATGAAGTACAAACGCTATCGGGGGAAATAAAGCCGCAAGCCACAAGCCGCTGTGCGGCGGGAATCGGGCATCCGGCATCCCGAATCCCGTTCATTTACAGCTCCCGTCCCTGAACCCTGATTCTTTGCCACGAAGCGGCACAGCCGTCAGCCCGCAAGCGCATTACCAATCCATGATCATGGCGCAATCCGCTCCCCTGTCACATAGCATTCGTCCTCAAGGTTCGCCCGGGAAAACCGATGTATGGATGGAAAACAGATATTCTTCCCGGCGGCTCGGAAGAGCCGAGCAACCTTACCTGCATCCAAGAGGAGTTTCTCGAATGAGAAAGGTCATATACATGGTTTTCTGGCTGGTGCTCATGGCGGTTCTTCTGTTTTCCGTGACCCATACAGCCCTCTCGTAGATGCCCTGCGAACGCGAACGTCCCTGACGGATCGCTGCGAAAAGGTGGAGGACCGGGCCGACCCGATCCCCTCTTTTTTTGTCAGCCGATCTTCAGGCTCGGGATTGTGGAAAACAGCCCCTTTTCGATGCCCTAACCTTCTGTTTTTTTATGATAAATTACCCATCTTTTTTTTCTCGACAGGCCCCTCGAAATGCGATAATCTCCATCATCCATGATATGTAGCAAATACGAAAGGGGGTCTGTCATATCAGGATGTAAAGCCTTATATTATGTATATGGGAGGCTTGTTGGATTCCTTCTATTCAGGCTTAGTTTTCCAACAGCCTGTAATTAAAAGGCTTTATGTTCCATTTGGACAGGAGGTTACTAAAAAATGTCAACGGTTGATCGCGGCGGCTCTTCCGCCGGGCAGGGCGGCTCTACCGAGAACCGGGCAGCCCAGATCATCGACTTCGATCTCGCCCGCTGCAGGAAGATCATTTCCGATCTCCACTATAGGCTTACCCGTTTTTCCAATTCCGACCGGTTCTACGAGGAATACGAGCTCGCCCTTTACGAGTATTTCGAGGGGCGCGGCGTTTACGGCGAAGACGAAGACGAGCTTTACGACAATTTCCAGAGCGAGGAAGAGTTCTCGAAGTTTCTCACGTGGTACTCTCTGCACTTCGTCACCGACGAGTACGACAAAACCTTTCCGGAACTCTACCTGGAGCGCAGGAAGAACCAGCTCTCCGCGCTGGAGCGTGAGATCCTGCAGAGTTATGCCCGCTCCGTGCTGAGCGTCTACGAGGTCCAGAGGGTTGACCCGGGAAAGGGCGTCGAAGTCAGGGATATCTTTGCCGACCGGGTCTGCAGCATTGTCGACCCTGCTGCCGCGAAGACTCTCTGCAAATGGGATCTGTTCTATGGCGGTCTCATCGAGATCCTCGGGTATCACCTCCTGGGCGGCATGCCGCTCACCATCATCCCCCAGAAGCTGCGGCGTTTCACCGAGCAGAACCTCCATGAAATCTACCGCGAGGAGCGGGAGAACTACCGGAATTTCCGCGACTACATGAAACGGGCCTCCGCGGAGATCTGTGCGCTGGTCGAGAACGCCGTCCGCAACGCCGAGCGGCCCGAGGCGCCCGCCGACCCCGAAGCGGACAAATTTTCCCAGACCAGTCTCCTCTTCCGGGTGGGGGATTACGACGCCTTTCTGAAGACCATCGAAAAATCGCCGGTCTTCACGGCTTCCGAATCGTGGAAACCGGGCGTGACCCCGCCGGCGAAAGTGATTCGCTTCTACTGGCTCCACAAGGAAGGGATGAAGAGGCCTCTCAAGAATGCCCCGGGTATCCTCTTCCTCAAGAGGGATTCCCTCGTGGCCCAGTGTACTTCGGCAAAGCGGGCGGAAACCCTGCGCGCCATCCTCGAAAAGATGTTCGGCACGATCGTCACCTACCGGACGACTGTCCACAAGAGTGTCGAGAAGCGGGCCGAAAAAGCTCCATCGGAAGGATCTCCCGATTCCATGGAAGGCGGCGCGATCGGCCGGGAGACGGCCTTGCGCCCGTTCGACAACTGGATCGACGAGAAAATCGCGGCCATCGGCAACATCACACCGCGCGAAGCCGTCAAGACCCCCGAGGGAAAAAGGCGGTTGATCGACCTCCTGAAGGATTTCGAGAACCAGAACGAGCGCGCCCTGCGCAGGGGACTCAAGGGTCCGGACGCAAACTTTTTCCCGGTGGAGAAGGTGCGCAACGAACTGGGCCTATAGCGGCTGAGCGCCTTATGGCGGCCCATCCCGCATGCCGCAAGGAGTAAGACCTCAAACTCCAAGCCGGCGAAGATCGGAAGATCAGAAGTGAGGAAGAGCGGATAAAAGCGAAAGAATGATATCCTCTCCGCTCTTCTGCTCTTCCGTGCTTCCTAACTTCCTGCGTTCAACGGCGTTGCATCCGACCCTGCTTTAAATCCTCAAAGAAAAAGAGCCGACTATCCATGAAATGGGATCTCTTCGCCCCGAAAAGGACTGATGGGGAGCACATCTCCCGCTTTGGAAAGGGGCAACTCCGGGAAAGGCGCCATTACCTCAAAGGGAAGCTCAACGGAGTCTACGAGTCGTATTACGAGAACGGACAACTCATCGTGAGGATATCCTATAAGGACGGGCAGAGACACGGGGAGGCGGTCTCCCATTACCGCGACGGCAAGATCCGGGAGAAGTGCACCTACGACAAGGACCGGTTGGTCGGCGAGTGCACCTCTTACTATGAGACGGGGCAGTTGCGGGAGAAAGAAACATACAACAAGGACGGAAAGCTCGAGGGTGAGTATCTGCTCTATTATCGAAACGGGCAGATCAAGGAGCAGGAACATTTCCTGGACGGGAAATTCGACGGGGATTACGTCTCCTACTACAAGAACGGACAGGTTCGCGAAAAAGGGAGTTTCCGCAACGACAAGCGCGAGGGGCCCTACGTGGCCTTCGACCGCGACGGCCATCCCCTGGAGAAGGCGAATTTCAAGGCCGGCAAGCTTGTGGGGACCTTCACTCTTCTCGGGGCCGCAGCCGGGTCGGCCATGGCCGCATACGACGGCCAGGGCGACGAGGACCTCGACGAGCACGAATTCGACCGGATGCTGCGGAAAATGGCCGACTACGACAAGAAGGTCGACAAAGGAGTCGAAAAGGGCAAGATCGACGATCAAGAGGATGACGAGGAGGAAGACTGATGTTCCAGAATATCCTCCTTCCCACGGATGGCTCCGATTACAGCAGGACAGCCCTCCAGTACGGCATCTATATCGCCAGGAAACTCGATGCCCGTCTCACGGGTCTCCATGTCATCGACATCAAGGTGCTCCAGGGACCCGTTCTCAATGACATCTGCAGCTCCGCGAGCCTCTCCCCGGGCCCGGAATTTTTCTCCGTCATCGAAAAGGCCCTCGAGGCGAGGGCAGACAATATCTTGAAAGAATTCCGGGAGAACTGCGAAAAGGAGGGGCTCAAGCCCGAGGTAAAGAAAACCACGGGGATCATCGACGAGGAGATCATCAACGAGGGGAAAAACGCGGACCTCATCGTGCTCGCGCAGCGCGGCGAGCACTATCCGCTGAGCCGCAGCGTGCTGCTGGGCTCCACGGCCGAGGCGGTGGTGCGAAAGTCCGGCAAGCCCGTCCTGGTGACCCCCGTCTCCTTCATCGAGATCGAGAGCATGGGCCTTGCCTACGATGGAAGCGCTCCCGCCGATCATGCCCTCAAGATCGCCGCCGAACTCTCCGACAAGATCCGGTGGCCGCTCACGGTGCTCATCGTGACGGATAATGCAAAACTCTCGGCCGATCTCAGCAAGAGAGTGGAGAGCGCCCTCGAGGATTACGCCATCGACAGCGACATCATCGCCCTGGGGGGGAAAGAGGAAAAAGAAATCCTCAAGTTCATCGAGGAGGGGGCCGTGGAACTGATGCTGATGGGGGCCCACGGGCACAGCCGGTTAAAGGAACTCCTTCTCGGGAGCACCACCTCCCACGTCATCCGCAAGAGCCGCATCCCGGTGCTGCTCACGCGCTAGCGCTGCGTGCGCAGCAGGANNCCTTTATCCTTTGTCCTTTGACCTTTATCCCCGTCCAGCCTGAGTCTATCGATTGATCCCTTGAGTTCCTCCAGCGCGTCGTAGCGCGTCATGTCGTAGTAGATGGGCGTGATGGAGATCATGCCGCTCTGCAGGGCCAGGAAATCTGTCCCGGAAGCATCCGAATCGGTTATCTGCGTTTCGCCGGCAAGCCAGTAATAGACGTTTTCCCGGGGATCGGTGC
This sequence comes from Syntrophaceae bacterium UBA2192, assembly GCA_002327315.1. Classification (GTDB taxonomy): domain Bacteria; phylum Desulfobacterota; class Syntrophia; order Syntrophales; family UBA2192; genus UBA2192. The sequence goes on from DCVI01000014.1 coordinate 6,460, forward strand.
GCCGCTCGAATTGCTCGATGAGCCGGGCCTGCCCCTGGCGGGTGACGGCCACCCCCTTGATCTGGCCCTCCGGGATGGCGGGGACGTTCACGTTCAGCGGGATGTGCCGGTTCGGGTTGTGATGGAGCATGAATTGCGCCACCTTCCGGGCAAAACGGGCGGCGAAGCCGAAATCGGCGTCGCGGCTGTGCGTCCCGAGCGAGATGGCGATGGAGGGGACCCCCAGGATCGCACCTTCCGTCGCGGCGGAGACGGTCCCGGAATACAGGACGTTGATTCCCACGTTGGCCCCGAGGTTGATCCCCGACACGACCAGATCGACAGGCTTGTCCGTAAGTTCACGCAGACCGATCTTGACGCAGTCCGCAGGTGTCCCCGCCACGGCCCACCCCATGAACTGGCCGTTTTTCCTGGCCTGCCGGACCATGAGGGGCCGCGAGATCGTAATGGCGTGCCCCACGGCGCTCTGCTCCACCTCGGGGGCCACCACGATGCAGTCGGCATCCTTCGACAGTTCCTGGTAAAGGGCGCCCAGTCCGCGCGCATAAATCCCGTCGTCATTGGTCA
>DCVI01000140.1 GCA_002327315.1 Syntrophaceae bacterium UBA2192
GGGAGAGGATTGAGGTGAGGGGGAAATGCTTCTTCAGAAAAATGAATTCTCTCCGGGTGTGCTATGACCCAATACAAAATTATCATGGAAAAACATTCAGACGGTTACGTCGCCTATCCCCTGGGATTGAAGGGCATCGTAGTCGGCCAGGGTGACTCTTACGAGGAAGCGCTCTTCGATGTGAAATCCGCGATTCGTTTTCACATTGAAACCTTCGGGAATGACATTTTTGACATGGATCCGCCCATACTGGAAGTGTTTGTTGCCGAAGCCGGGGTCTGAAATCCGATGCCGAAATTCCCTGTCGATGCCCCCAGACAGCAAGTCATCAAGGCACTTGAAAAGCTGGGCTTTACGATAGTTCGTCAAAAAGAACACATTTCGATGATCAGGCTGAATCCCGACGGATCGAAGACGCCGCTGACCATGCCCAATCATCCGAAGATAAAAGGATCGACACTCCGGATCATCTGTACACAAGCCGGTATTTCGAGGGAAGATTTCCTCAGGGCCTATGAAGAAAGCTAAAGGCATCGAAAGGCGAAAAAAAAGTAGCAAAGAAAGAAAAAAAATAGTAGACAATATACAGTTGTCATTGTGAGGGGCATAAGCCCCGTGGCAATCCAACATCAATCCTCTTATGAAATGAACCCTCTCCCTCGACGGGAGAGGGCAAGGGTGAGGGTGAAAAACCCTCTCCTTCATAACAGAACCATTTCCCCAACTCCATCTCTCCCTTTCATCTTTACCTTCGGGGGGCCCGCAAGGGTCCCCCGGGGGAGAGACGGGAACACGCCCCCTACCCTATAGTCTTCCTCTCCCTTGACGGGAGAGGGTCGGGGTGAGGGTGAGCATTCCCCTTCCTTAATCTCCTCTCCCCTGGCGGGAGAGGACAGAGGTGAGGGGGAATTTCTTTGTCATTGCGAGCCCCTGACCCCGGGTAGGCACGGGGTTATCGATGGAAGAAACAGGCTCAGTTTGATACAGGGGAGCCGATACGCACCGGCAGCAAAAGACCGCCGTCGCAGTGGTGTTTTTAAACCCGTTTGCGAGCCTGGTTCCGGGAGTGATCGGTTGTCCCATTGGTGACATGCATTGCGGTGCATGATCCCGTTTAGGAGAGTGTTGTAACAAACCACCCCGGGCCGGATGCGTATCGACATCCCCCACAGGTGGTGACACTGTATGAAAAGAGCGCGTTTGATTCAACCGGAAAAAAAGTCGGCCGCAACCTCTTCCTCTCTTTCCATGATCCAGCCGGATGCTGCGGGGATCGACATCGGCTCGCGCGAGCACTGGGTGGCCGTGCCCGAGGATCGGGACGAGCGGCCGGTGCGCAGCTTCGGCTGCTTCACCGCGGATCTGTACGCGATGGCCGACTGGCTTCGGGGCTGCGGCATCAAGACGGTGGCCATAGAATCCACGGGGGTGTATTGGATTGCGCTGTACCAGATCCTGGAGGACCGGGGCTTTGAAGTGAAGCTGGTCAATGCCCGACAGGTCAGGAACGTGCCGGGTCGCAAGACCGATGTCCAGGACTGTCAGTGGCTTCAGCGGCTGCACAGCTACGGGCTTCTGAGCGGTTCCTTTCGCCCGGAGGCGCAGGTCTGTGTGCTGCGCAGCTATCTGCGCCAGCGCGACAACCTCATCCGCTATGCTTCGGCTCATATCCAGCATATGCAGAAGGCGCTCACGGAGATGAACCTGCATCTGCATAAGGTGCTCAGCGACATCAAGGGAGTGACCGGGATGCGCATCGTTCGGGCCATTCTCGAAGGCCAACGCAATCCCGTCGCCTTGGCCGCAATGCGCGACGGCCGGGTCAAGAGCAGCGCCGCCGAAATCGCCAAGGCCCTGGAGGGCGACTATCGGCCGGAGCATCTGTTTGTGCTTCGGCAGGCCGTTGAGCTCTACGACATCTACCACGAGAAGATCGCTTCGTGTGATCGTGAGATCGAAGCCGTGTTATCGGCCTTTGAAGCGCGCTCCCAAGGAAGCCCCTGCCCGCCGGCCAAGCCCCGGAAGCGAAGAAAGAATGAACCCTACTTCGATCTGCGCAGCCATCTGTTCCGGGTCACGGGGGTGGACTTCACTCAGATCAAGGGGCTGGACACCTCCACGGTGCAGACGATCTTGTCCGAAGTTGGCCTGGACCCGAGCCGGTTTCCTTCGGAGAAGCACTTCTGCTCCTGGATGGGACTCTGTCCCGATAACCGCATTACGGGCGGCAAGATCAAGAAGCGTTCCACCCGAAAAGTAACGAATCGGGCTGCCGATGCGTTTCGATTGGCGGCTCAGAGTGTGGCCAACAGCCTCAGCGCCTTGGGTGGGTATTATCGCCGCATGAAGGCCCGTCTGGGTTCCCCCAAGGCAATCACCGCCACCGCTCATAAGCTGGCTCGCTTGTTCTACCGGCTCTGGAAAACAGGGGATGCCTACCGGGATCCCGGCCTAGTACTTACTTGCGTAAGTCACCGATAGATTTATAAAGCGGTGCGGCCNNTCGCAGTATATTGCAAGTTAGTACTAGACTACTATGAAAAGCGATACCAGGAGCGGCTTCTGTCCAATATGAAGAGAAAGGCCAAAGAGCTTGGGTTTATGATTGACTTTCAACCACTTGCGGAATCTGTTTCTTAGGAGCGAAGCGCGGCAATCTCGTACTTTTGTAATTGCGAGGAGGCCGCAGGCCGACGAAGCAATCTCGTTCTTATCCTCGTACCTCGATCCTCGAACCTTTTAATGGAGGTCTTTCCCTAATCAACTTATCAACCAGTTAACCAATCAACTGTCTTTTCATGGGAAAAGAACCTTGACCGACTGACACGACAAAACCCCGCGACTCGAAATGAGTGCGGGGTTTTTTTTGAAGCAATTGCGGAAATGATTTAATACAAGACTTGACCCTAAATTTTTCGCGTATTGGCAACATCTTATCGGACTGATAATAGCGCCGGTCGTAGTGGTGGGGACAGTCGCATGGCTTCTGCGGGGGATCATCGATCAGGGCTTCGCACGGGATCTCCAGCGTTACAAGAGTGATCTCGAGCTAGAGAACTTTGAGCATCGAGAGCGTTTCTCACTTATCCACCAAAAGCGAGCGGATGTTATCTCGACCCTTTATGTAAAAATCGCAAGGGCAAAGGCGGTAACAGCAGACCTCATCGGAATTTTTCAACCAGGCGGACAATCTTTGATTGAAAAGAAAAATAAGGCTGCCGATATCTATAATGACATGGGTTCGTATTTTTTTGAAAACCGGCTTTTTCTGCCGCACTCTACAGCTGAAAAAACGGAACAGCTCGTGATGGCCATAAGAGACGTGTTGATTGATTTTGATACGGCGCAGATGGGTAATGACGAGTATAAGCCGGATCGGACTGGCATGTGGATTGAAGCATATAAGCGTATGCGTGACGAGGTACCGCCGATTCTTAAGGAGCTAGAAGATGAATTTAAAGATCTTCTTGGGTTTATCGAAAGACGCTCCTGACAAATCGGTTCAGTAGACACTCGTACATCGTGTCACTTAACAAGAATGTTTGAAACTATTACATTACTCCGCAGCTCTTAATTGGGAGATTTATATGAACAACTTTAACCCATCTTCACGTCATCCAGATCGTGCTGTTCAAGCTTGGCTCATTCTTGTTAGCGCTGCAATGCACCGACAGACGTTGACCTACGAAGGACTCTCCGTATTGATGTACGGCCACAAAGCGCAAGGTGTGCTCGACCAGATACTTGGTCACGTTGCTTTCCACTGCATCGATAATGGACTTCCTGCCCTTACGTCCATTGTAGTCGGAAAGAAACGAGGGACGCCTGGCGCTGAGATTCCAATGGATCTAAGCCAAAGAGATATTGAAAGGGAGCGTGTCTACGCCACTGACTGGTTCGACATCTACCCGCCAAGTGCTGAGGAACTTCATAAATCCTATGAGAACCACGTGAAAAAGTTGCGGAAGAAATGAAGTTGCCTAACTCAGCAGAGCGGAAGACTGAGGTAAGATCGGGGGTCAGGTCTTGACGGGCTGTTGCCCAAATAACCATTGCATGTGTGTGCTGATGTCTTTATATGGAAGAATATTGGGGGTCAGGTTGAGTCATGAACGAGAAAGTCAATGATGATGAGAGTACCGATCTCGATGCCAAAGCCAGCAAGCAACTTCTCGACAATGAAACAAATAAAGATACCCACAAAAACAATAAAATTGACATCATAAACTCGCTTTCAACCGTG
>DCVI01000023.1 GCA_002327315.1 Syntrophaceae bacterium UBA2192
GGGGGATTACTTAGGGGAATTTAATCGGAGGCTGTGTCGCAATGTCATTGCGAAGGAGCGAAGCGACTGAAGCAATCTCGGATCTACTCGGAAAGACTGAGATTGCCGCGCTCCCTTCGGTCGCTCGCAATGACGAGAGCGGGCTAGCTTTCATGCTTGATTGCAGAATTCGGACCAAACCAGTGGAATTTTATGAGGTTTTGATGAGTGAAAATCGGATAAAATTCGGCTGTTTGCAGGAAATGAACGACACGTGTTTGCAGATGCGAACCGGCAGGAGGCGTCCCTTCCGGTCGGTCACCGCACCTTCAGACCCTCGTCGAGGTACTTGATGATCGGGAAGAGGAAGAACTCGATGACCCGCCGCTTGCCCACGTTGATCTCCGTCGTCACGGCCATGCCTGGCCTCAGGGGGTATACGGTGCCGTCCTTTGCCTTGAGCTCCATTGCGGCGAGGTTCACGAAGACGGGGTAGCCGTCGCTGGTGTTCTCCTTGTTCTCCACGTTGAAGGGGCTCACCGTCTCGACGCGGCCCTCGACGGTGCCGTGCTTCTGGAAGTCATAGGTGTCGACCTTGACGATGCATTCCTGGCCCTGTCTCACATAACCGATGTCGCGGTTGACGACGAGGATGTTGGCCACGATCGGGGTGTTCTCGGGGACGATGCTCACCACGGGCTGAGCGGGGGTCACGACGCCGCCCACTGTTTTCACGTGGAGCTGGTGGACCGTGCCGTTCACGGGTGCCGCGATCTGGCGCTTCTGCTTGCGGAAGTGGATGCTGTTCACCTCCGACTCGAGGGTGTTGCGGCCCTGGAGATTCCCGGAAAGCTCCGCGAGAAGCTTCTCGCGGAAGGTATTCCTGAAGGTCTCCATCTCCTCGCGCACCCGCTGGACCCGGTAGGTCCCCTCCTCCACCTGGGCCCCCTTGAACTCCAGCTCCTTCTCGGTCTGGAGCCTCTCCTTGACTTTATCGCGGTAGCGGTTTTCGGCAAGGGCCCCGATCTTCACCAGGGACTGCTGGCGCTTCTCCTCCTCGGAGACGAGCCGGTGGATGCTCTCCAGCCTCTTGCGCTCCTCCCTGAACCCCTGGAGGGTCGCCTCGGCTTCCCGCAGCGCCTTCTCTTTTTCGTACAGCGTGGAACGATAGACAGCCCTCTGCGTCTCATAGAGCCGGCGCTGGGCCCGGGCCAGTTCGGGCTCGGTGTCGCCGTTGGGTCGGAAGGGCTGCTCGGCAAGCACCGCATCGATCCTCTGCGCGGCCGCCCGCGAAAACCGCAGGTTCTTCTCCTTTCCCTCGAGGTCGGCCGTGTCGAGGGCGGGGTCGATCTCCACGAGCGTGGCGCCCTTGGCCACGAAGTCTCCCTCCTTTACGTGGATGCCGCTGACCACCCCCGTCTCCAGGGGCTGAAGTGTCTTGACGTCGCCCGCGGGGACGATCTTGCCGCGCGCCGAGACGACCACGTCGACCTCAATCAGGAACAGGCCCAGCCCCGCGATGACCAGGAAGGCCATCAGGATCCAGAGGAACATCCGTCCCGCAGGGTTCGGCGGCCGCTCCTGGATCTCAGCCAGGATTGGCTTGAAGTCGTGCTGATCCGTCGCCTTCGATTTCCTGCTGATTGCAAAGATGGGCATAAAGCCCTCCCTTCTTCATGAGAGACACGTGATCGCCCGTCTCGACGATCCGGCCGCGGTCGAGAACGATGATCCGGTCGCAGTCCTTCATCATGTTGAGCCGGTGGGCAATGAGGATGACCGTTCGGCCCTTGCGGATCAGGCCGAGGTGATTCTTGATGGCCCGCTCCGATTCGTAATCCAGGGCGCTTGTCGCCTCGTCGAAGATGATGAACCTCGGGTTGGTGATGAGCGCCCGCGCAATCGAGATCCTCTGGCGCTGGCCGCCGGAGAGCGACACGCCCCTCTCCTCCACAATGCTGTCGTAGCCCAGGGGCATCTCGGAGATGAACTCGTGGGCCCCGGCGATCCGCGAGGCGGCCATGACCCGCTCCATGTCGGCATCGGGCATGGCCATGGTGATGTTTTCGCGGATCGTGCCGCTGAAGAGGAAGCTGTCCTGGGGCACCATGCCGATCCGGTGGCGCAAAAACAGCGGGTCCATGTGGCGCAGGTCGATGTTGTCGACGGCGATGACGCCCTCCTGCGGGTGATAGAGGCGCTGGACAAGCTTGGCGACGGTGCTCTTGCCCGAGCCGCTCCGGCCGACGATGCCGATCATCTCGCCGGGCTGGATGGCAAGGCTCACCCCGTCGAGCACGAGCGGCCCGTCGTGGGCATAGCGGAACTTCACGTCCTTGAACACGATCGAACCCTTGAGATCCCTCAGCGACACGGAGCCGCCCGTGACCTCCGAGGGGGTGTTGACGATGTCGCCGATCCTCTCCAGCGAGAGCCTCGCCTGCTGGAAGTCCTGCCACATGTGCACAAGGCGCAGGATGGGCCCGCTCAACTGGGAGGCAAACATCTGGAAGGCGATCAGCTGGCCCACGCTGAGGCGATTGTCGAAGACGAGGCCCACGCCGAAATAGATCACGGCGAGCGTCATCAGCTTCTGAAGGGCCTGGGAGACGGTGACGGCGACGTTTCCCACGTTGGCGAGGTTGAAGGCCGACTGGATGTAGTCCCCGAGGTGGTTCTCCCAGTTGCGCACCATCTTGCCCTCGAGGGCCATGGACTTCACCGTCTGGATCCCCGTGATGGACTCTACCAGGAAGGACTGCGCCATGGCACCCTTGTGGAACTTCTCGTCGAGCTTGGCCTTGATGTGCGGGGTGGCGACGAAGGAGACCAGGCCGATGACGGCGACGAAAGCGAGCACCATGAGGGTGAGCGTCACGCTGTAGAGGGCCATGATGACGATGAAGACGACGGAGAAGACCGTGTCGAGGAGAACCGTCAGCGAGACGTTGGTCATGAACTGGCGCAGGTTCTCCAGCTCCCGGACCCGGGCGATGATGTTGCCCACCCGCCGCGTCTCGAAGTAGCGGTACGGGAGCGACAGCAGGTGCCGGTACACCCGGCCCCCGAGCCCCGCGTCGATCTTGTTGGCCGTGTGGTAGAGAAGATAGTTGCGCAAAAAGTTCATGAAGGACTCGAAGACGATCACCGTGAGAAAGGCGGCGGCGACGACCTGGAGCGTGGAGACGGCGTGATGGGGCAGCACCTTGTCGATGATGACCTGGATGAAAAGCGGCGTCACGAGCCCGAAGGACTGGATGAAGAACGAGGCGCCCACCACCTCGTAGAAGATGGACCGGAAACGGAAGAACTCCATGAAGAGCCACTTGAAGCTGCTGTAGAACTCGGTCTGCTTGAACCGGGGCCGCAGCGCGACGACTTCCCCGGACCAGAGCCCCCGGAGGCTTTCCTCGTCCACTTCGCGGATCGCCTTTTCCCCGGTGTCGAAGATCAGGCACTTGCCGTCCTTCATCCCGATGAGGACGTGGAAGGTCCGCTCCGGCGTGAGGATGATCTGGGGCAGCGGGTAGCCTTTCAGCTCCTCCAGGCTCGAGAGCCTGCGGTGGTTCGCCTTGAAGCCGTGGTCGCGCAGGATCCGGATCATCTCCTCCGGGGAGAGCTCGCGCTCCACGAAATACTTCTTCCGGACGGACTGGACGTCCATCGGGACGGAGTGGATCCTCGCGGCGATTTCAATTGCGATGAGTCCCGTTTCCATCAAGGTCCCCCATGGCACTCGCAAAATCCGTTTCCAGCAGGTATTTCTTCACCGCAACGGCTCGCTGGTTGACGTACACTTCCATGTCCCGCTCGATGGCGAGCGCCTCCTTCTCGCTTTCCAGGAGCTCCGCCCGGCTGCGGCCGCCGAGGGCCGTCGCCCCCGAGGCAATGCCGACGAGCTTTTCGTAACGCTCGAGAAGCTTCCGGTACTGCCCGATCGTCCGGTCCAGTTCCTGGAGCTTCACGAGAAGACCCGTCGAGTCCCTGCGCTTCTCCTCCTTGAGCACCCGGAGCGATTCCTCCTGGCGCCGGATCTCCCGGGTTGCGCGCTCGCGCTCCCACTTGCGCAGACCGCCGTCAAAAAGAGGGATCGAGATATAGACCCCAGCGTTCCAGGAATTCTTGTCCGTGTCTTTCATGGCATCGTAGAATTCGGGGTTGCGGCCGTAGAAGTCATAGCGGCCGTAAACCCCCACGTCGGGCAGCAGGTTGTTCCGTGCAGCCCGGCCCCGCTCCCGGGAGGCCTCCACTTCCTTTTTCTTCGCCCGGTATTCGGGTGTCTGTTCGAGCCGTTCCGGGTCGAAGCGATTGGAAACCTCCGCGTCGCCAATCAGCCTCTGAAGTTCGACGTCCTCGCCGTACTCGACACCCGTGTAGAGGGTGAGCCGCGTCAGGTTTTCCTTGAACTGCCTGAGGACCTCGGTCCTCTCTTTCTCCATATCGACGACCTGGACCTCGGCCCGCAGCAGGTCCTCATAGGAGATCTCCCCCTCCCGGTGAGCCTCCGCCCTCAGTGCAACGGACTCCTTCATCTTCGAGATCATCCTGCCCAGGTAGCCCAGCCGGATGCTCCCCTCGGTGATCGATCCGTAGACGTCGGTGATCTCCAGGACGATCTTTTTCTTCTCCGACTCGGTTTCGTAGAGAGAGACCTCGGTGAGCCTCTCGTAGTAGCCGCTCTCGTAGCGTTTCTTGTACCAGTTCGAGAGCGTGTATTCCCCCAGCACGAAGACCGACGAGCGCCACTCGTCCTGCAGGCCCCCGACGACGCCGCCGTTGATCGTCCCGATGCTGTCCTGCCGGGTGAGGTTGTTGAAACGCTCGAGGCGCCCGTTGAGGGCAAGGGTCGGATAGAGGGTCGAGAGGGATTGGCGGTAGTTCGCCTCGCTGATGAAGACTTCCTCCTTTTTCACCTTCAGACGGGAGGAATAGCCGAGGGCCTCGCCGACGATCTCCTCGTAGGAGAGCATCTCGCCGCCTGCACTCGGCCCGGCGGGCACAAGCAACAGAAGCCCGACGACAGCGTGCAGGACGGCCCTCTTTTTCCAGGCGCTCCGAATCATGGCGGTTCGTCCGATCTCTCTCTGGGTTCCTTCTTCGGTCACGCCGTCGATTCCCTCCCGGGACCGTGCGCCGGATCCGGAACACAACAAGGCTATCCCGGTACACCGATGGATCATTCACGAAACGAAGCCGAAAGACAATCGGTACGGAGTATGATTTAGGGCACGACTTTCGGGTGAGAAAAAGGCGGGATTTCATACGCCGGGAGTATGATCCCGCAGGAGGCGACCTCATACTTTCTTCTTACGGAAATCCCGCTTCGATGTCGCCCGAATTTCTCAGAAAATAGGGCTTATACTGGGGTGTCTTTTCTGGTAAGATTCCGCCGCTGATGGCGACCTCGCCGGGAAAGGCACCCCTCGAATGAAAACAGCGTTGTTGCTCGCCGCACTTCTCGTCCTTGAGCCCTGCCTTGCAGAAGGGTCCGGGCCGATCCAGCTTGCCGTGAAAGAGGGGACCATCCAGGAGGCGCAGCCAGCAACGCCTTCCCCTGAAACGGCCCCGCCCGCACCCGTCATCCGCAAAAAAATTCGCCACCCCGAAGTTCAGACACCTGCCCCATCCCCTGCGCAGGAACCCGCGGCGCCCGCTTCGAAGGCCCCGGCACCATCGGCTTCGCAAGGCCCGGAGCAGACCAGGAAGAGGCAGATCGTCGCCGCCTACAAAAACCAGACCCCGAAGGATTGGGGCGAAAGGGTGGCCGGCGTCAAAGCTCAGCTCGACACATCCGAACAGGTCATTGCGCTTACCTTCGACGCCTGCGGCGGCCCGAGGGGCAGCCGCTATGACGCCGCGATCATCGAGCTTCTCCGGGCAGAAAAGATCCCTGCCACCCTCTTTGTCAGCGGAAGCTGGATCGACGCCAACCCGGCTGCTTTCAAGAAGCTCGCCGCCGACCCCCTCTTCGAAATCGAAAACCACGGCCTTGCCCACAAGCCCTGCTCCGTGAACGGAAACAAGGCTTACGGCATCAAGGGGACGGCGAGCGTGGCGGAGCTGGTCGACGAGATCGAGAAGAACGGCCGCAAGATCGAGGCCGTCACGGGCGGCAAGCCGAAGTTCTACCGGCCCGGCACGGCTTACTGCGACGAAGTGGCCGTGAAGGTGGCAGGCGAGCTCGGCTACGAGGTCGTCAACTACAACATCCTCGGCGATGCGGGGGCCACCCGCCCGAAGGAAAAGATCCGGAAGGCCATGCTCAAGGCCGCCCCCGGGGCGATCGTCATCCTGCACATGAATCAGCCCCGGAGCCAGACGGCGGCCGGCCTGAAGGAAGCCATCCCCCTGCTCAGGCAGAAGGGGTTTCGCTTCGTGAAGCTCTCCGAATTCCCGCTTCGCTGAAGAAGAAGTTGAGAAGGTGTGAAGGTGAGAAGGTTGGACAGTCGGGTGCCACTTGATTTGAGGGGCCGTAAAAGGACAGGCTGGACACCATGAAACGACCCCTGTATATCGTTATCTCCCTCGTCCTCATCGCCGTCTCCGCGGGGCTTTGTCTTGCCGAGCAGTGGGAGACAGCCCCGTTGCCCCTGCCCGGCGTGCAGCCGGGGCAGGAGAAGGCCAATTACTGGATCGCCCGCCACCCGGAGCCGGACCGCGTGATCCTCGCGCCCGCGGGGATCGAGGCGATGAACCGGGCCGCCACGGGCCGCCCGGAAACGGAGCTCGTCGATGTGCTCGCGATCCCGGACCCGGTGGAAGGGACCGTCGTCCGGAAGGCCATCGCGGAGGTCCTTTCGGAATCGAGGCAGACCAAAGGCTACGACCACACGAACCGGCTCATCACGTCCGTCTTCTACGACCGGATCGAGGCATCCATCGGGACCGTTCCCTCCGTTGTCCGCCCTGCCTGGGGGGTCATCGCGGCGCGGGTGAGCCTGCGTCGGCTCCCCACGAACGAGGCCTTTTACGACCGGCCCTACGGCAACGAATTCGACCGGTTCCAGTATTCGACGCTGGAGTGCGGAAACCCCGTCGTCGTTCTCCACCGGATCGCCGACGGCAGTTGGTCCTTCGTCCAGACGATCTACACGATGGGGTGGGTCCCCTCGGCCTCAATCGCCATCGGGGACAGGCAGAACGTGGCTGCCTTTTGCCGGTCAAAGCCCCTCGTCGCCACCGCGAGCATGGTCCCCGTTTACACCGATGCGGCTTTCACGAGCCACGCCGTGACGATCCCCATGGGTACGAGGCTCCCCTTCGTGGAAACGACGGAGCGCCACTACGCCGTCACCCTGCCCTGGCGAGCCCCCGACGGCGCTCTGCGGTTCGTGACGGGCTACATCCGCAGAGAGGCCGACGTCAGCATCGGGTTTCTGCCCTACACGCCGCGAAACGTCTACCGGCAGCTCTTCAAGCTCGAGGGCACCCCGTACGGATGGGGCGATCTCTTCGACGGTCGCGACTGCTCACGCCTCGTCATGGACGTATTCTCCACCTTCGGGTTCAACATGCCACGCAACAGCAGCCGCCAGGCCGCATTCAACATCGCCGGGCGAAAGGATACGAAGGGTCTCAGTGAGAAGGACAAGATTTCAAACCTGATAATTCTCGGCTACCGGCCGGCCCTGCTCTACATGCCGGGGCACATCATGATCTTCCTCGGCGTCATCGACGGGAAGGTCTATGCGATCCACAGCGCCTGGGCGTTGCGGGAGACGCGGATCCTCGGTGAACGGACGGTCATGGCGGGCCGGGTCGTCGTCTCGGATATCAGCGGGGGCAGCGGCGCCCGCGGCTCGCTTTTGAAACGGGTTACGGCCATAACCCCTCTTGATTAAAAGGGAAAAAAGTGCTGGCGCTCACGGGCCACATGGTTTATATAACCGCTGATTGATTCTCCAAGAGGGAGGACAAAATGGAAGGCAGATTCACACTATTTATCGACGGAAAGGAGTGCCAGGCGTCGGCCGGGCAGACCATTCTCGACGTAGCGAAGAAGAACGGGATCTTCATCCCCACGCTCTGCTATTTCCCCTCCACGACCCTGGTGGGCGCCTGTCGCGTCTGCGTCGTCGAGCAGGAGGGCGCGAGAAACCTCGTGGCTTCCTGCGCCATGCCGGCAAGCCCCGGCATGAAGATCCGGACGGACACCCCCCGGGTTACCGAAGCGCGGAAGATGGTCGTGGAGCTTATCTGGTCCTCGGGCGACCACAACTGCCTTCAGTGCGAGTCCAACGGGCAGTGCGAGCTGCAGGACCTCGTCTACCGGCTCGGGATCGAAAAACCCCGCTTCGAGATCGATCCCCCGGGCTACCCCCTCGACACGTCGAACACGATGATCCAGCGCGATCTCAACAAGTGCGTGCTCTGCGGGCGCTGCATCCGCGGCTGCAACGAGATCCAGGTCAACGAGGTGCTCGATTTCGCCCAGCGCGGTAACCGCATGAAGGTGGGACCCGCCTTCGACGACGATTACATCAACTCCTCCTGCGTCTTCTGCGGCGAGTGCATGCAGGACTGCCCCACGGGGGCCATCATCAACAAGCAGGGCCGCTTCCAGGGGCGCCCCTGGGAGATCGAGAAGGTCCGCACGACCTGCACCTATTGCGGCGTGGGCTGCCAGCTCGACCTCAATGTCTATGACGGAAAGGTCGTGAAGGTCACCTCCGACCGCGGCCACGGAGCCCCCAACTGGGGGAGCCTCTGCGTCAAGGGACGCTTTGCCAATGAGTTCATCCACTCACCCGACCGCCTGACCACCCCGCTCATCCGCAAGGAAGGCAAGCTCGTTGAGGCCGACTGGGACGAGGCGCTCGATTACATCGCCGAAAAGCTCAAGGAGATCAAGGCAAAGTACGGCCCCGACGCGATCGGGGGGCTCTCATCCGCGCGCGTCACCAACGAAGACAACTACATCTTCCAGAAATTCATGAGGGCCGCGATCGGGACCAACAATGTCGATCACTGCGCGCGACTCTGACACAGCTCCACGGTGGCCGGGCTGGCCGCCTCTTTCGGCAGCGGTGCCATGACCAACGCCATGGAAGAGATCGAGTTTGCCGACGTGATCCTCGCCACGGGGACCAACACGACGGAGAATCACCCCATCGTGGGCATGTACGTGAAGCGGGCCGTCCGCAAGCGCGGCGCCAAGCTCATCGTCATCGAGCCCCGCGAGATCCCGCTCGTCAAGTACGCGAGCCTCTTCCTGAGGCAGAAACCCGGAACGGACGTGGCCTGGATCAACGGCATGATGAACGTCATCATCGCCGAGGGGCTCTACGCGAAGGAGTACGTGGAAAAGCGCACGGAAGGATTCGAGGAGGTCCGGAAGATCGTCACGAAGTTCACGCCCGAGTACGTCGAGTCGATCACGGGCATCCCGGCTGAGCAGCTCAAGGCCGCCGCACGCCTGTACGCCACGGCCCCGAAGGCCACCATTCTTTACGCCATGGGGATCACCCAGCACAGGACGGGCACGGACAACGTGAAGTCGCTGGCCAACCTCGCGATGCTCTGCGGCAAGGTGGGGTATGAATCATGCGGCATCAACCCGCTGCGCGGCCAGAACAACGTCCAGGGCGCCTGCGACATGGGCTGCCTGCCTAACGTCTTCCCGGCCTACCAGAACGTCGCCCTGGATGCGCCGAGGGAAAAATTCGAGACTGCCTGGGGCGTGAAACTCCCCGCCAAGCCGGGCCTGACCGTTGTCGAGATGTCGAGAGCCGCCGACGAGGGCAAGCTCAAGGCCCTATACTGCATGGGCGAGAACATGCTGCTCTCCGACCCGGACCTGCACCATCTGGAAAAAGCACTCAGGAAACTCGACCTGTTCGTCGTCCAGGACATCTTCCCCACGGAGACAACCGAGTACGCCCACGTGGTCCTTCCCGCGGCCTGCTTTGCCGAGAAGGGCGGCACCTTCACCAACACGGAGCGCCGAGTCCAGCGTGTCCGCAAGGCCGTCGAGCCGCCCGGAGATGCCCGCACCGACTGGGAGATCATCGCCGACCTGTCAACCCGCATGGGATACCCCATGAAGTACGCCAAGCCGCGTGAGCTCTGGGGCGAGATTCGCCAGGTGACGCCGAGTTATGCCGGCATCACCTACGAGCGCATCAGCCGCCAGGGACTTCAGTGGCCCTGCCCCAACACGGACCACCCGGGCACGAAGTACCTCCACAAGGACCGCTTCACGCGGGGTCTGGGACTCTTTGCCCCCATTGACTTCATCCCGCCCGCCGAGGTGCCCGACAAGGACTACCCGCTCTACCTCACGACGGGGCGCGTGCTCTACCAGTACCACACGGGCACCATGACCCGCAGGGCCAGGGGCTGCAACGAGCGATACCCGGAGAGCCTGGTGGAGATCCATCCCAAAGATGCGTTGAAGTACGGCATCACGGACGGCAGGAGCGTGCGCGTCGCCTCGCGGCGCGGCGCTGTTGAGGCAAAGGCCTCCGTGACGGAGCGCTCCCCCGAGGGGACCGTCTTCATGAGCTTCCACTTCAGTGAGGCGCGCGTCAACCTGATCACAAACCCGGCCCTCGACCCGGTCTGCAAGATCCCGGAGTACAAGGTCTGCGCCGTCAAGATTGAGGCGGCCTAGAAAAGCCCCATTCCTTAATCTCCCTCTCCCTATAGGGATATTCACCTTATAGGTTCCCTCTCCCTTGAGGGGAGAGGGCAAGGGTGAGGGTGGCAGATCCTTTCCTCTCGCAGGAGAGGGTCGCGGTGAGGGTGAATAAACCCCTTCCATTAAAAAGAAGCGAACTACTCGTTACATAGAAAAGGCGGGCTCGATGCCCGCCTTTTTCTTTTCTCCCTTTCTTCCTGAAACGCAAGACCTTCTTACCGGGCGCACCAGTCCGTTGATCCCCCTGTCCTTATGCAATCAGAATGCAGGATCCGGTAAAAATCATACTTTCGTCGAATTGCTTTCACGGGCAGGAAGGTGCACGTTGGTGACTGAGGCGGATGGGGTTATCCTGATTCAGGACGGGAGGTAGATATGCCCATTCAAGATTTATTCTCCGCTGCGGCCAAGCAGGAAAAGTTACAGGAAGATAAGGCCATCGTAAGCGCTGTCGTCCGGTACTTCGAGACGGCGCCCTCCAATGTGAAATCTCCGGCAGGGGTTGTGGAGGCGTCCATCATCAATGCCCTTCACCGGTATTTTGCCAAGAAACCGTAACCGAAAATACCACCGGTATTGTCGGCATATGGATTCTCGATCTTCGCCGTTCTATTTTTTTATTTCACAAGACAGCGGTTCCCTGTCTCTTTTCACTCCGCCACGGCCGGGCCCGTCCGGCCCGATCCCGCCGTCACCTGGCTTCTTTTCATGAAGAGGACCATCAGCCCCGAGATGGCCATCAACACCGCAAGCACGAAGAAGGTGTCGTTGAATGCCATCATGGTGGACTCCTTTACGAGCTTCTTGTAGAGGAGCCCCAGCGTCCCGGCGTCGAGCTGTGATGGCGCGAAGCCCTGATTTTTCAGGATCCCGGATACCTGCGACAGGGCCTCATGGAAATTCCGGTCCAGAATGCTCATCCCTTCGGCTAGGCGCCCGTGGTGGAACTGGGCCCTCCGGGACACAAGCGTGCTGGCAAAGGCAACCCCGAAGCTCCCTCCGAGCATTCTCAGCAGGTTGAACACCGACGTGGCATTCCCCATTTCCTCCTTGTGGATCCAGGACATGGTCAGCGTGGTCAGCGGCACGAAGACCAGTCCCATGCCGAAGCCCATGACGACCCTCGGCAGGGCCACGGTGTAGAAATCGGTGGAGAGGTTGAACCACGACATTATAAGCATGGAATAGGCCGTGATCATCGCGCCGACAAAGAGAACCGCCTTCGGGTTCACCCGGATGATGAGCCTGCCTGCGATGGGCATGGAGATCATCGCCATGAGACCCCCGGGTCCGAGAACCCAGCCGGCCAGAAACGCCGTGTAGCCCATCAGGGTCTGCAGGCAGATGGGGAGCATGATCAGGCTGCCGAACAGCGTGAAAAACAGGGCAAATCCGATGATGTTCCCCGAGGCAAACGTCAGGTTCTTGAATATGTGAAAATCGACGACGGGATGCTCGGCATAGTGTTCGTTCACGACGAAAAAGACAAGCCCCGCGACAGCGATCACGGAGAGCCACAGGATAAACTGCGAGGCCAGCCAGTCTTCCCTCTGGCCCTGGTCCAGGACGATCTGGAGGCACCCGATGCCGACGGCCAGGAAGGCGAGCCCCATGTAGTCCACCTTCATCTTCCGGGCCCCGGCGTAATCGGGATCGACGATGAAGGCCATCGTCATGAGGATCGCAACGATCCCGATGGGGATGTTGATGAAGAAAACCCAGTGCCACGACCAGTTGTCGGTGATCCAGCCCCCGAGCAAAGGGCCGACGACGGGCCCGATCATGATGCCGATCCCGAAGATCGCCATGGCCGTGCCGTGCTGATGCCGCGGGAAGGTCTCCAGCAGGATGGCCTGCGACATCGGCTGCAGCGAGCCGCCGGCAAGCCCCTGTATGATGCGGAAAAAGATGAGGGCCCGGAGGTTCCAGGAGGCCCCGCAGAGAAAGGAGCTGACAGTGAACAGGACAATGGAGACGAGCAGGAAACGTTTGCGTCCGAAGAACCGGCTGAGCCAGCCCGTCATGGGAATGACGATGGCATTGGCGGCCAGGTAGGAGGTGATCGCCCAGGTCGACTCGTCGATCCCCGCGGAGAGGCTGCCCCGGATGTGGCCCAGGGAGACGTTGACCACCGAGGTGTCGATGATCACGACCAGCGTGGGCAGCATCACCGTGACGGCCACGAGCCATTTGTTCATGACGCCCCCGGGGCTCTCAGCGCTCGATGAGGATCGTGGGGACAACAGACATCCCCACTCTCAGCAGGTGATCGGGGTCGCTCCCCTCGTCGAGAGTGATCCGGACAGGGATTCGCTGGACGATCTTGACATAATTCCCTGTGGCGTTCTCGGGCGGGAACAGGGAAAACGCGGAGCCCGTGCCGGCCATGATGCTGTTCACGCGGCCGCGGAACACCTTGCCCGAGTAGGTATCCACCTTGAACTCGACTTTCTGCCCCGCCTTCACTTCCCTGAGATCCGTCTCCTTGTAGTTCGCGGTGACCCAGATCCTCTCCTGCTCGAGGGGAACGACGGCCAGCAGGGGCTGCCCCGCCTGGACCTGGTTTCCCACCTCGGCGCTTCGCTTCGTGACATAGCCGTTCGCCGACGCCGTGATCTTCGTGTAGCCGAGGTTCAGTTTCGCCTTTTCGACAAGGGCCTCCCTTTGCTGGATCAGGGCCTGTTGAGGGGCCACTGCGGTTTCCGTCTGACGGATGAGCGCTTTCTGCGATTCGACGGATCCCTCCAGCCGAGTTACATTTTCTTTAGCCGAATTCACCTGGGCGATGCCGACCTCATAATTCGTCTTTCTCTGGTCGTAGTATTCCTGGGTGACGATCTGCTCCTTGATGAGCGGCTCGGCCCGCTTCAGATCCTCGCGTGCCTTCCAGGTGAGCGCCTCCTGTGCTTTCAGGGCGGAGCGGGCGGATTCCAGCGCCGACCGGATTTCAACCAGCTGTTTCCTGGCCGTTTCTACGCGGCTCTGCACCTCGGTGAGCCGCGCCTTCTCCATCTCGAGATTGGCCTGGGCCTCCAGGAGGGCGACACGATAGTCCACGGGGTCGATGTCGAGAATGGGATCGTCTTTCTTCAGAAGCTGGTTGTCCTTGACGTGGAGGGCGAGGACCGTCCCGGGAACCTTGGAGGCCACGATGTGGATGTGCCCATCCACATAGGCGTCATCGGTCGTCACGTGGGTGCGGCGGTACTCGAGAAAAAAGAACAGCGCCACGGCTCCTATGACCAGCACCACGATAAGGATCCCGAAGACCACACCCCTTCTCTGCAGATTGCCCAGCGCCATGATTCGCCCCTCTCCCTGCCGAACCTTGAATCCTGTACAATCGAACACTGCTCAATTGTATGCCGAGATGCCTAAATCATAAATGGGCAAGATGCAATAGAAAAAAAGGGAACCAGCAAGAAGTGACTGAGTGTCTGAGTGTTGAAGTGTCTGAGTGAAGAGAGAAAAGGAAAATGTTCTTTCCTGAATCCTGATGCCGGAAGCCCTGAGCCTGCGCAATGCGCGCGGGATTCAGGATTATGGATGCAAAAAGGGAAGGCGGACCGCAAAGGATCCGCCTTCCCTTGATTGGTTATTCCCGATGCCCGAGGCCTGAAGCCCGGAGCCCGTCTTTTATGCTTTGGCTTTCGGGGCCGGACGGGTGAAGCTCAGGGCTACGACAAAGCCCGCAGCGAGAAGACCCGCCGCAACGTAAAGAGCCACGCCGGGAATCTTCGCAAAGACGAAGGGACCCACGACGCCGGCGCAGGCCCAGGCCGTGAGCATCATGCCGTAGACCTTCCCGATGTAGCCCGGCCCGAACGAGTCGGCCGTGAAGGGGGGCATCGTGGCGAACCCGCCGCCGTAGCAGGCCAGCAGGTAGCAGGCGACGATGGTGAACAGCATCACGTTGCTGATCTGGGGCAGGAAGACGTACAGGACGGCCTGGCTGGCGAACATGACCATGAAGACCATCTTGCGCCCGATCTTGTCGGAGAGCGATGCCCAGAAGAGCCGCCCCAGCCCGTTAAAGATGGAGGCAATGGCGAGGATGGTGCCGCCTGCGATGGCCAGATCGGCGGGGGTGATGCCGGGGGTCGCATTCTTGACAACAACCTGAGCCAGCGGAGAGAGCTGGGAGATGAGACCCAGGCCCGCCGATACATTCAGGAACAGCATGCCCCAGAGCATCCACCACTGGGGCCTTTTCACGGCCTCGTCGAAGGTGAAGGAGTCTGCGGCGGACACGGCGCTCGCCGGGGCCGTCCAGCCCGCGGGGGTCCAGCCCTTGGGGGGATTCTTGTAGAACTGGGCGCATCCCGTAACGACGATCAGGAAGATCACGCCCCAGATGTAGAAGGTCTGGGCCACGCCCATGTCATTGACCATCCCGGGGGCGATCTTGCCCATGAAGAAGGCGCCGGCGCCGAAGCCCATGACGGCAAGCCCCGTGATGAGGCCGCGCTTGTCGGGGAACCAGCGGATGAGGGTCGCGATGGGCGTCACATAACCGAAGCCGTTGCCGAGGCCGCCGATGATGCCGAAGCCGAGATAAAGAAGGAAAAGACTCCCGACCTGATCGGCATAGCCGGCAAGCAGAACACCGGA
>DCVI01000217.1:0-5275 GCA_002327315.1 Syntrophaceae bacterium UBA2192
AAATCAAATAAAAAGATCGCTCGATGGGGCAGCCCTCGATGGCAAGGGCCGCAAGGATGCCCGACTTGAGCTCGCGCCGGATGGCGTGCACGGAAATCACGGAGATCCCGAGTCCGGCGATGATCGCCTCCTTCACGGCCTCGGAGCTTCCCAACTCCGCCGCAATGTTGAGAAGCGGCAGGCCGGGTGCGGCCGCATTCCGCATGCATTCCTCGAGGGCTTCCCGGGTGCCCGAGCCTTTCTCGCGGATCACGAAGGCCGCCTCCGAAAGTTCGACGACGCGGACCGAACGCTTTTTGGCCCAAGGGTGCCCCGAGGGAACGGCCAGCACCAGGCGGTCCTTCCAGAGTTCCTCGGCAATCAACTTCCCCCCCGACGGCTTCTTCCCGACGAATCCGATCTCGGCGCCGTTTCCCAGGACTGTTTCGATGACGTCGCTGCTGTCGGCCGTGCGCACGGTTGTCCGGATCCGGGGGTGCTTTTTCCGGAAGGCGCCGATCGCATAGGGCAGGATGTACGTGGCAGGGATCGTGCTCGCGGCAATCCGGATATCTCCGGCCTCTTCCTCGCGGAGCCGCAGGACCCGCTCCCGGGCCTCATCCCGGAGCTTGACGATCCGCCGGGCATAGTCGTAAAGGACCCTGCCCTCGGGGGTCAAGGCGAGGCTCCGGCTGGAGCGGTTGACGATCTTGGCCCCCAGGGCCTCCTCGACATTGCGGATATGTTTCGTCAGCGACGGCTGCGTGAGGTGCATCCTTTTCGCCGCGCGGCTGAAACTGCGCTCCTCGACGAGATGAATGAGCGCCTCGAACTGCTGCATCGTCAGATTTTGAAACCCGTCGGAAGCCATGCCCCTTTCCTCCGTCCCGTGCTTGCGAGGGCGCAGCGCCCCCGTCCCACAATGGCTGCTTACCATATAGAAAGCGCATAATCAACGGGTCATTATAACTTATATGAATTTGACATATTCGATAAAGCTGAATATGAATATCAACGTGTGTTGTTTGCAGGAAAGGCTTGCGCAGGCAAGAAATACAGGCACGGGTACAGGCACCTTGTCGATCCAGCGCATCACCGACAGGTTGAGAACCATCCTTCAGTCCCGGTGGCCCGACCGGGCCATCCGGGGGATCCTGGCCTTCCTCTTCATTTACGGAGGAGGTCTGAAGCTCGCGGACCCCAAGGCCTTTGCCGCAACCCTGTCCCACTATGATCTCATTGCCGAGATGCTCCTTCCCGTCGTGGCCATCGGACTGCCGGCACTGGAGGTGGCCGCTGGAACGGCGCTCCTTTTCAACGTCCGGGGGGGCCTTACGGTGATCACGGCGCTGCTTGTCCTCTTCGCTGCCGTACTGGGCTACGGCATCCTGTCCGACCTGAACGTCGACTGCGGCTGTTTCGGTCCCGAGGAGATTGTAGGCCAGCAGAGCCTGAGACAGGCCTTCGTCCGGGATCTTTTTCTCATCGGGGCGGCATCCTTTCTTTATTACACCCGCCGGACGCGGGCCCAATTGGAAAGTGACCGGCTTCAATAGAGCCGTAAGTAAAAAAAGAAGGAGACTATCAGAATGATTCGCAAAGTCATCGTTGCCGCCATCGCCGCGATGTTGGTCCTGGCAGCCGGAAATGCGCTGGCCGCCTGGGGAACGAAGGAACTGGAAAACGAGACCATCGCCGTCAACTTCGCCGGCGAGGTCGCCCGGGGCGGTTACAAGATCGTAACGACAAAAGAATTGAAAGGATGGGTCGACCAGAAGAAGCCCATGCTCATCGTCGACACCATGCCCTACGAGGACAGCTACAAAAAGCAGCACATCCCCGGCGCGGTGCAGCTGGAGTTCCCCATCCCCGAGATGACGAGCCTCGACGACAAGACGAAAGCGGCACTGGTGAAACTCCTGGGGCCAGACAAGAACCGTCTCACCGTCTTCTACTGCGGTTTCACGAAGTGCACGAGGAGCCACAACGCGGCCATGTGGGCCGTGAAGCTGGGATACAAAAACGTTTACCGCTACCCCGGCGGAATCAAGGGCTGGGACGAGGCGGGATATCCGGTCGAGAAGGTGAAATGAGCCGCCTTGACATGATTGGGAAGGATGAAGGATAAGATGTTGTTTATTCGCTATTTCATGCGGAAATTTCTCTACGATGTGAGGAAAGCCGTGACGAAGGACAAGAAGATCCGCCTGACGGAAACCGTCAAGAGCGCCGGTTGAGCCTGCAAGATCGGTCCGGGTGACCTGAATCGAGCACTGCAAGGCCTGCCGAAAATCGTGGACCCGAACCTCATCGCCGGGATCGAGGGCAACGAAGACGCAGGGGTGTATAAACTTCGCGACGACCTGGCCATCATCCAGACCGTGGATTTCTTCACGCCCATCGTGGATGACCCCTATACCTTCGGCCAGGTGGCGGCCGCCAATTCCCTCTCCGACGTCTACGCGATGGGGGGGCGAGCCCTGACAGCCATGAATATCATCTGCTTCCCCGTGAAGACGATGGACATTTCCGTTTTACACGACGTCCTGAGGGGCGGCCTCGACAAGATGATCGAAGCCGGCGTGACCCTCGTGGGCGGGCACAGCGTGGAGGACGACGAGTTCAAGTACGGCCTTGCCGTAACGGGTCTCATCCACCCCGACAAGGTGCTCCTCAACCGGGGGGCAAAGCCGGGGGACCGGCTAATCCTCACCAAGGCCCTGGGGACGGGGATCGTCAGCACGGCCGTGAAGGTAGGCTCCGCCGACGAGACGCTTGTCGAGCGATCCATCCGCTCCATGTCGACGCTGAACCGAAAGGCCGCCGACCTGATGATGGCAACTCCGGACGTGCACGCCTGCACGGATGTAACCGGTTTCGGCTTTTTGGGACACACCTGCGAGATGATTGAGGGTGGCGACGTGGGGCTCCAGGTCTTCGCTTCAGCCATACCTGTCTTCAAGGGCATCCGGGAGCTCGTGGACGGCGAGATCATCCCCGGCGGCCTGCTCCGCAACCGTGATTACCGCAAACCCATGGTGGATGTCGAACCCGATGTTCCTGCCTGGATTGCCGATGTTCTCTATGACCCCCAGACCTCGGGGGGCCTGTTGATCGCCGTGGCGGCCGATCAGGCCGAAGGCCTCACGAAACGGATGCACGAGGCAGGAATCGACGATGCCGCCGTCGTCGGGAAATTCGTCGCCGAACCGAAGGGTCGAATCCGGGTCCTCGCGACGACATGAAAGGCACGGCATCACCGCACAGCCATGATGAAATCCGCAAAAGATAAACTGCTCGCCTCTATCTTCACGAACAGCCCCATGCTGGTCAATCTGTGGGCGAAACAGGCCGACATCGTGACGAACACGTCGACGCCCTGGGCGACGGCGGCCGGCGACATCCTGCAGGGCCCCGTCGCTCTCGTGACGACGGCGGGCGTTCACCTCATCGGCCAGCCGCCCTTCGACATGGACAACCCCGAGGGAGATGCATCGTTCCGGGCGATCCCTTCATCGGCCCCTGCCGGGGCTCTCACGATTACGCACAACTATTACGCCCACCGGGACGCCGATTCGGACATCAACGTGGTGTTTCCCGTGGAGCGGTTGCAGGATCTCGAGGCAGTGGGGTTCATCGGCAGGGTTGCGCGGCGTCACTTCTCGTTCATGGGGCACATCCTGGGATCCCGGCTGGAGCGGCTCGTCGGCGAGACTGCGCCGGCCGTCGCCGCGGAATTGAAACGGGACAGGGTCCGCGCCGTTGTCCTGACCCCTTCCTGAGGCTTCTGCAATCAGTCCGTGGGGCTGATCCAGAGGGCCATCGAGGAGGCGGGCATCCCGACCCTCTCCATATCGTTAAACCGAACCGTCACCGAAAAGGTGAAGCCTCCCCGGGCCGTCCTTGTCGGATATCCCCTGGGCCATCCCATGGGGAAGCCCTTCGATAAAAAAACCCAGACTTCCCTTTTGAAGGAGGGCCTCACCCTCCTGAGGGATATCCGGGTTCCCGGCACACTGGTTGACGTATCCGACCGTTATCGTTCTTAGCGAATCACGCTATTCCATCCGCCTGAGCTTCTCCGCCTCCTGCTGCAGCTCGTACTGGCGCTGACGGTTTTCCCTCGACGAGGCCATGGGCTGACGGGCTTCGGCCTCCAAGCGGTCCGCTTCCTGCAATCTCTTCTGTCTCTCGAGTTCACGCTCCCTGTCGCGGTTCTCGACGGTCTTGAGCACCTCGTCGAGTTTCCGGTCCTTTTGCCTGATGGCCTCATCGGCCGTCATGGAACCGGGCGGGGGCATTGAACCGCCCTGCCCCATCTCCTCCCCGGACGGGATCGCGCCTGACGGCTTCCCCGAAACGATCGGCTCCGCATTCACCCCTTTCGGGGGCTTGTCCGTGAGCACCACCACTCCGTTTTTATCCGTGTACTTGTAGATGGTCTGGGCATCGGCCGTGCTCCCAGGCACACAGGCAAAAGCCACGGTGACGAGCCCCAAGGTCAACCAAACCAACAAGGGACGAGGGACCAGGGACGCGGGACGAGAAAACAGTTGAATTCGTTTTCCTTTTGTTGTCACCTTCATACCTTCCCACCTTCTCGATTTCTTTCCCTTTAGCCTTTGACCTTTAGCCTTTAGCCTGTCTTTATTGCATATCCCGCAGCCGCTGCGCCTCCTGCATCAGTTTCATCTGCCGATCGATGTTCTCCTGCGTAGGCTGAACGGGCTGTTTGGCCTGCTTCTCGAGACGGTCGGCCTCTTCGAGGCGGCGCTGCCGATCCTGCTGCTTTTCCTGCTGTCGTTCCTGCAGCTTCTTCTGGATTTCCTCCTGTTTCTTCTGGATCTCCTCGTCGGCAATCTTCTTCATTTCGGCTTCTTTGTCCTTGTCCACGGGGGCTGCCGGCTCCCGGCCCGCCTGAGGCTGCGGGGAAGGCTTGCCGCCCTGTGCCGGCGGCGTCACCTCTCGGGGCACGACCACTTTCTCGTCCTCCAGGGGCTCGACGATCGCCCCGGGAGGCGGATTGTCCGTGAAGACGATTTTCCCGTTTTTGTCCGTATAACGATAGAGCTGCGCCGTGGAGTCACCGGCCGTCAACAGGATACAGACCCAGGCCGCAACAAGGGCCACAAGCAAAATTCCCGCAAAGCGCTTTGTCATCTTGATCTCTCCATACGGTTTGATAAGAAAGCTTCACTTCATGTTATCGACCGAAATGGCAATTTTCTTTAATGGTTTCGGCTTACTTTACCCCCAAGACCGAAAAGAATCAACAGGATGATTCGCCATCCCTTCC
>DCVI01000217.1:5377-5894 GCA_002327315.1 Syntrophaceae bacterium UBA2192
AAATGTAAGATGGGAGGCGCTTGTACCCCGTCGCCAGATCGGCGACCTTACGTTTCCGGATGCGTCTCACATGACAGGAACCGTTGAGCATGGGCGTTTCCAGGAAAGCCGTCCGGATCGACGCAGCCGGGCACCGGCTTCATGCCGAACGGATCGAACCGGGCATCCTCAACCCGAAGGCGAACGGTACGACCCTCGTTTTCCTGCACGAGGGGCTTGGCAGTGTCGGTCAGTGGCGGGATTTCCCGTCGCTTTTGAGCGAAAGAACGGGCATGCCGGCCCTTGTTTATGACCGCTGGGGATACGGGAACTCGGAACCCTTCACCCTTCCCCGCAAGAAAAGCTATCTCCACGACGAGGCGCTGGTCAGCCTGCCGGCCGTGCTCGATGAATGCGGAATCGGCAGGCCGGTCCTCATCGGCCACAGCGACGGAGGCTCCATCGCGCTGATCTATGCCTCGAAACACCCGGAGAGCGCGCGTGCCGTCATCACCGAGGCGGCCCACGTCTTCGTGGA
>DCVI01000046.1:0-17856 GCA_002327315.1 Syntrophaceae bacterium UBA2192
TGGCGCCCTGGCCGTACTTGATCTCGATGGCGCAGGGGTCTTCCTTCATCTCGGGAAGGGCGTGGATGATTTCGTCCCAGCCGAAGTACCCGCTGGCGATCTGCAGGATGACGTACTTGATGAAGCGCGAGCGCAGGAGCCTCGGCGGGCAGCCGCCCTCGCCGGTGCACATCCGCACGGGCATGCCCAGCTCCTCGTTGAGGTAGGCGACCCCCATCTGCAGCCCTTCCCACATGGTGGGCGAAAGGGCACCGAAGGACATGCTGCCGATCAGCAGGGGATAGATCTCCCGCACGGGAGGGATCCATCCGTTCTCTCTCGTGAAGAGCAGGGCCTCCTCGGCGGGCAGGATCCGGCCCAGCAGGGTGCGCAGTTCGAATTCGTGACGGCCCGCGTCGAGTGCCGGGTCGGTGAGCATGGAGATGCGCACGAATTTGATCTGGTCCAAAAGGCTTCCCGGGTTGTTGCGACGTCCGCCGCGCCGGCGGGGCACCCCGCCCGTATTGATGTGGAATCTCTGCTTGTCGATTTCGTCGTTGTGCACGGGGATGATGGCCTCGTTGGGGCAGACGAGATTGCACATGGCGCATCCGATGCAGGCGTAGGCGGGGTCCGTGCGCTGATCGATCCCGTGATAGACGCTGAAGGCCGCGCCCGGCGTTTCCTTGATCCCCAGGGGCACGTTGACGGTGCGCTTGCGGTGCACGCCCAGCTCGATGGCCTGCACGGGGCAGACCGCCGTGCAGCGGCCGCAGAGGGTGCACTTCTCCTTGCTCCAGAGGATCCGCCAGTGCAGGTCCTTGGTGCTCAGCGTTGATGGGTGAAGGGTTGCCATTGATTCCATATCTGTACCTCCGCACGATCGGGGCCCACAGAGGCCACGTCGTACTTCATGGGCTGGAAGTCCTTGCTCTTGTCCCGGTCGGGGATCACGTAATCGAGCCCGCACATCTCCGAAGAGACGGCGTAGAGGCCCCGTTTGCCGCCGATGATGCCCGGGCGGAGCTTTTTGCTGTCCTGGACGACGAACATGGTCTTGTCGGGCAGAAAGCCGATCACGCAGTTGGGCCCGTCGACGATGAGCGGCCGGCAGGTGTGTTTCAGCAGGCGAAGCCACTGGCCATCGGGGTGCCGGTTGAGTTCCTCGTCTTTCAGGGGAGTGATGATGTGCTTGTAGGCCTCGAGCCCCATGCCGAGCTTGTAGTGGGTGTAATGCATGATGTGGGCGAAGACTTCCGAATCGGACTGGTAGCCGATGTAGCCCGGGCAGCCCCTCGACAGGAGGTACTCGCGGATCGGGACAAAGGCCGTGTTCTCGCCGTTTGTCATGGTGGCCACTCCCTGGATGAAGAAGGGGTGGCAGGCGTAGAGGGTGATGGCGTAATTCGTGTTCTGCCGCCCCTGGGCCAGCATGCTGCGGGCCAGGATGCCCCGCTTGTCGAGGTCGAGGTAATCGGCGACTTCCAGGGGATCGCCGATCTCCTTGAGCATGATCACATCGGGCCAGAAGCTGAAGACCATCATGGACCCGCCATCTTCGATGCCCATCTGCCGCAGCTGCACGCGGGTGATCATGAACCGCAGCGAGCGCTCTTCCCTGCTGAGGCCCATCCACTCGGCGGGGTATTCGTATACGGCAAACATGTAGGCATCGCGCCGGGGGGTTCCCGAAGGCGGGGTCTTGGAGGGGCGGATGACGACCTCGTGCTTCGCGACGAAGCCCCGGGCCGTCATGTATTCGTTGAGTTTCTTCATGCCCTCTTTCGTGAAGATCCCCGAAAGGATCGGGCAATTCCTGTAGCCGGCAAACTCCCCGCCCAGGTCGGTCATGTAGAGGCCTACGCCGGATCCGTCATGACCTTCCTTCATGACGTTGAGCGCCTCGAGGGCGATCAGGGGAGAAAGGGGCTGCTCGCTTGTGATGGAAAAAAGTCGACACATGGTGCTCATTCCTCGATTGGGTTTGTGGCCCGTCAGGGTCAAGATTCGTGCCATGGAGGGGACGTGATCCGTGTCTTTGCAGCCCTTCACCTGCTGCATGGAAACGGCACGAATTTACGGCTATTTATCGACATCGACGCCATTGTGCGATGCCGGCATCCGATCCTGGACCAGAGAAAATGAGAACAATTTTGTATACCTCATTTTGCAGTGAACAAAATTGTAATATTCTCGCGGCCTGCTCTCGCGTGCTAGGCTTCCATCCGAAAACGGCGCGGATCGATCCCGTACTTGTGGATCTTGTAGTGGATCACCCTCTTGGATGTACCCAGCAGTTTGGCTGCCTGGCTCTGGTTTCCCTGCGTGCTCACGAGGGCGTCGATGATCAGCGCACGCTCATAGGCGTTCATGAGGCTGGCAAGGGAAGAGACCGTGTGGATTTCCATTTTCTTCACTTTCATGACTTTCCACCCCGCTTGGTCGTTGTAAAAAGATGGACCTTTGCAGATAAGAATGACAAGAAGCATGCCACGCTCTGCCGGTGGGAGTTGACCGCTGCGGGAACGGCACAGGGTAATCTTCTAATAGCACAAATTCATTGGCCTATTTCTATTGCCGGGGATCCTGGCCGCTGGTGAGGATGAAACGGAATGGGTCGTGTCACCGGGGATGAAGGCATGAAATTGTGAACAAAATTGTTCCGGATCGAGGGTGATATCAACGGGTTCGAATGCGTGGCCGAAAGCTCGGGTCCTTCAGGCGCTTCTAAAAATCCCCCTTGCGGATTTCTTCCAGAGTAACTTCCGAAAACCGAAAAAGCAAGAAACCGTAAACCGGAAGGCCGTTGTGGATGGCCCTGTCCCTGCCGGATTGGTTTCATCAAGCGATACGCTTTGCCTTGAACCGCTGCGGGTCGATGTCGTACTTCGTGATCTTGTACTGGATGATGCGCTTCGTCGTCCCGAGGAACTTTGCCGCCTTGCTCTGGTTGCCGCGGGCATCCTTCAGGGCATCGATGATCAGGGAGCGCTCGTAAGCGCTCACGAGGGTATCGAGCTTTCCCCGCTCTTTCTTTGCAGACTCGTTTGATTTCATCTGCAGCGAAGGCGGCAGATGGACGCTCTCGATGGAGTCTCCCGGAGCCAGGATCACGGCCCGCTCGATACTGTTCTCCAGTTCGCGGACGTTGCCGGGCCAATGGTAGGCAAGAAGCATGTCCAGTGCAGGCGTGGATATCCTCTTCACCTTCTTTCCGAGGATCTTTGCGTATTTCAGGATGAAGTGGTCCGCCAGGAGAATGATGTCGCTTCCCCGCTCCCGCAGCGTCGGCATGTAGATGGGGAATACATTGAGGCGGTAGAACAGATCCGCCCGGAACCGCCCCTCGGTTACGTCCTGTTCCAGGTTGCGGTTCGTTGCCGCAATGATGCGAACGTTGACCGTGACCGTCCGGGAGGAACCCACCGGTTGGAGTTGCCTTTCCTGGAGGACGCGCAGCACCTTTGCCTGAGCCGCCTGGGACAGCTCCCCGATCTCGTCGAGGAAGATCGTTCCGCCGTGGGCCTCCTCGAAGAGGCCGCGGCGCCGCTGGATGGCCCCGGTGAAGGCGCCCTTTTCATGGCCGAAGAGTTCGCTCTCAACGAGGGTGTCTGGCATGGCGGCGCAGTTGACCTGGACGAAGGGGCCCTCCTTGCGGGGGCTGTTGGCGTGGATTGCCCTTGCCACAAGTTCCTTCCCCGTTCCAGTCTGCCCGTTGATCAGGACCGTCGTACCCGAATCGGCCACCTGGGAGATCATGTTCAGCACGTCCAGCATCGGCTTGGAGTTCCCGATGATGTCCGTCGAGATGGTCCTTGTCCGGCTGAGCATCTTGCGCAGACTGCGATTCTCCTCCTCGAGGCCCAGGCCGTAGACGGCCTTGGCGATGAGATCCGCCACCGCCGACAGGATGGCCACCTCCTCCTCGAGGTCTGTGACCTTGTGGGTCAGTTTGTCGGCCGAAAGAACACCGGCGACTTTCCCGCTGTATACGATGGGCACGCAGAGGAAGGACAACTGGGAGCGGTCCAGATACTTTCGGGCGCCGGTGCGGTCGAGGAAGAGATTTTCCTTTCCCAGGTTGGCAATGGCCATGGGCCGTCCCGTCTGGGCAACCTTTCCGGTGATTCCTTCGCCCGGCTTGTAGCTGATGTCGAGGCCCTCGATGTCCACACCCCGGGCCACTTCCAGCCAGGTCTCGCCGGTTTTCTGGTCCAGGATGGAGATCATGCCGCGCTCCATTCCGAGGCGCTTGCTCATTTCGGTCATGATCTTCTCGAGCTGCTCGCGCAGCTCCCCCGACTGCGTCAGGATCTTTGCGATGGTGTGCAGGGTGGCGAGTTCCTCGTAGTTGAATCGACTCATGGTCTTTTCCAAGTGATTTCATTTTATTACAGGATTGTTCCTATAGTTAAAAAACATACAAAATACAAGCATTTTTAGCATAGATGAACAAAATTGTGACTAGAAGACAGAGTCATGGGTCAGGGTACAGGGATCAATGCAGAAGTGTCTGAGTGAAGATATAAAAAGATAGTCATTGCGAGCCGAGCCTCGCGAGGAGTGGCAATCCACGATTGAGACCTGTTTCTGAGATTGCTTCGTCGCTGGCGCTCCTCGCAATGACCAGAGAGACCAGACAGACAAGACAGACGGTATTCCCAATACCCATTTCCCGGTTCCCAATCCGCGCGCTTTGCGCGGCCGGGAACTTTTTCGGGGTCGATCTTGTCTAACCCGTCAGAAGACACGAAGCCAAGGAGGTACCCCATGAAACCGGCGATTCGACTTTTGATGCTTTTCCTGCTGGTCGCCTCGATGCTCCCGTGGAGCGCGGCCCATGCCCGCCCGGAGGCAACCGATGACCGGACCCTGTCCCCCTATTTCTTTGTGAAAAGCGACGATCCCGCCCTGGACCGGCTCCCCCTGAAGGCCACCTCGGCCTCTGTCCGGATTTCCGGCGTGATCGCCGATGTCCTCGTCACCCAGCTCTACAAGAATGAAGGGAAAAAGCCCCTCGAGGCGATCTACGTATTTCCGGCCTCGACCCGGGCAGCCGTTTACGGGATGAAGATGACCATCGGCAAGCGGATCATCGAGGCGAAGATCAAGAAGCGCGACGAGGCCCGGCGAGACTACGAGCAGGCCCGCGACCAGGGCCGGAGCGCCTCCCTGCTTGAGCAGCAGCGGCCCAATGTCTTCCAGATGAACGTGGCCAACATCATGCCCGGCGACGAGATCCGGGTGGAGATGAGATACACGGAGCCGATCGTCCCGACGGAGCGTGTCTATGAGTTTGTCTATCCCACCGTCGTCGGCCCCCGCTACTCCAATCAGAAGGCCGAGACGACGACCCCATCCGAGCAATGGGTGCAGAACCCCTATCTGCGCCAGGGGGAGGCCCCGACCAGCACATTCGATATCTCGGTGGACATCTCGGCGGGGCTTCCGATCCGCGAGCTTGCCTGTCCGTCCCACAAGGTGAATGCCGCTTACGGCAGCCCCTCGATCGCGAAGGTTACCCTCGATTCCTCGGAATCCCGGGGCGGCAACCGCGATTACGTCCTGCGCTACCGGCTCAACGGCGACAGGATCCAATCCGGGCTCCTTCTGTTCGAGGGGAAAAGGGAGAACTTCTTTCTCCTCATGATGCAGCCCCCGAAGCGGATCGCAAAGGCCGACATCCCCGGCCGCGAATACATTTTCATCGTCGACGTGTCGGGATCCATGCACGGTTTCCCTCTGGAGATCTCGAAGAAACTCATGGCCAACCTGATCGGAAACCTGAGGCCCACGGACCGGTTCAACGTCCTTCTCTTCTCGGGCGGTTCATCGGTCATGGCCGAGGAGTCGCTCCCGGCCACGCAGGAAAACGTCGCACGGGCAATCCAGCTCATCGATCGGCAGAGGGGCGGCGGCGGGACGGAGCTCCTGCCGGCCCTGAAGCGGGCCCTCTCGATGAAAAAGGCGGAAAACGCCTCCCGGACCATCGTCATTGCCACCGACGGCTATGTGACCGTCGAGGAAGAGGTCTTCGATCTCATCCGGAACAACCTGTGCAATGCCAATCTATTCGCCTTCGGCATCGGGACGGCCGTCAACCGCCACATCATCGAAGGGATGGCGCACGTCGGCATGGGCGAGCCCTTCGTGATCGCCAGGCCGGACGAGGCCCCGGCAAGGGCGGAGGCCTTTCGCAGCATGATCCAGTCGCCGGTACTCACGCAGGTGAAGGTCGACTTCAAGGGCTTCGATGCCTACGATGTCGAGCCGCTCACCATCCCCGATATCCTGGCGGAGCGTCCCGTCATCGTCTTCGGCAAGTGGCGCGGCAAGGCCAAGGGCATGATCGCCGTCAGCGGGATCACGGGTGAGGGAAGATTCGCCGGGACGATCGATGCGGGGAAGGTGAAGCCCTCGGAGGCCAACGCGGCCCTGCGTATCCTCTGGGCTCGCCACCGGATCGCGGTGCTCTCGGATTACAACAGGCTGCGGGCAAGCGACAGGCGCACCCAGGAAATCACGGAACTCGGACTTCGCTACAATCTTCTCACGGCGTACACGTCCTTTGTAGCGATCGACTCGGAAGTGCGCAACACAGAAGGCAAGCCCTCCACGGTGAAGCAGCCGCTGCCGCTCCCCCAGGGTGTCTCCGACTATGCCGTGGGCGGCAAGACGATGCACGCCTATGCGCCCATGGCGCAGGTGGCCAAGAGAGAGGCCCTCGGGACATCGGCGGACAGGGCCCCCGTGAAAGAGAAACGGGCAAAGGATGAAGAGAAGGCAGAGAAGGCATCCGTCGTCATCGCCGATGTCGCCGTGTCGCAGGGCCTCTCGAAAGAGGACGTCGTCAGGAAGATCGCGGAGCAGACCGCAACGCTCGATTCCTGCGTTGCCGGCGCAAAGGGAAAGCTTGTGCTCAGGCTGACCATCAACCCCGATGGCACGGTGAAGAGCGTGCAGGTACTTTCCAGCACCATCAAGAACGGCAAGGCGACCCAGTGCATGCTCGATGCACTGAAAAAGATCAGGACCTCCGCCACGCAGGACGGGAAAGAGGGGAGGGTGGTGGTCACGCTGTCCTGGAGATGATGATCTCCTCAACGATAAGGCCTACTTTCCAGGCCGGGGCCGGTGTCCGACGTACGCCCTGGCCCCGGCCTGGAAGTTTTCTCTTGACAAGATCACCGCAGGTACGGGAAATCGGGGGAACGAAATTACATGAGATGATGGATCCCGTGGCTGCTGCCCTGCACCGAATGACCGATGACGAGGACGTAAAAGCCGTCCTGCTATGCCAGAAGGGCGAACCGGACGCCTTCGAGGTCCTCGTCGAGCGGCATCAGAAACGCATGCTGAACGTCGCCTACCGGATGCTGGGGGACTATGAGGAGGCCTGCGATGTCGTGCAGGACGCCTTTCTTGCAGCATACCGTGCGATCCGGTCCTTCAGGCGGGAATCGAAGTTTTCCACCTGGCTCTACGGGATCGTCGTGAATCACGCACGGAACCGCATCAAGCAGGCGCAGGGTCGGTCGCGGCGCGAAACCCGCTCGATCAATGACCCCGTTGAATTCAAAGAAGGCAGCCTGCAGAGCGAGGTCCCGGATTGCGGTGAATCGGCCGTTGAACAACTGGAAAAAAAAGAAATCGAAGCGCGCGTACAGGAGTGCATCGGGGCGCTTGAATCGGAATACCGGGAGGTCCTGGTCCTGCGGGACATCCAGGGGTTTTCCTACGACGAGATCGGCGAGTTGCTGAAACTGCCCGACGGGACCGTGAAATCGAGGCTCTTCAGGGCGAGGGCTGCCATGAAAGACTGTCTTGTAAAAGTTCTGGGTGATTGGTCATGACGTGCAAAGAGATCGAAGACCTGCTCCCCGGCACGATCGATGGGGCCATTCCCGAGACGGAGAAAAACCGCATCGAGGCGCACCTGGAGAGTTGCGCGTCCTGCCGCAAAGCTTTTGCGGACCTGAGAATCGCCGATGAGCGGGTCAAGAGCCTCGAGGCAATAGAGCCGCCTCCCTGGCTGAAAACAAGGGTCATGGCCCGGGTGCGGGAAGATGCGGGACAGAAAGAAGGCATTTTACGGAAGCTCTTCTATCCGCTTCACGTCAAGGTTCCCATCCAGGCCCTTGCCACGGTTCTCATCGCCGTTGTCGCGTGGAATGTCTACAAGACGGGGGAGCCCGAGTTCAGGCAGATGGCACCGCCCCCGGCCGCGGTTCAAGAGGCCCCGCACGCTCAGGCGCCGCAGGAGGCAGCGCCGGCCGCAGGGCCGGCGAAAAGAGATGAGAGCCCTGCAGCCCGGGAGAAGAAGGCCTTCGCTCCGCCCCCCGCGCAGGTGCAAGAACCGGCGCCGCAGCGGGCGGCAGCCGTTCGTGAAGAGACAAAGGCCGATGCCGAAAAGTCCCTTGAGCGGTTGAGGGACGCGAAAAGCGCGGCGGAGCCTCCGAAAGACGAGGGCGTCAGGAGAGGCACGGGCGCGGCGGGGCAGGGGGAGGCAGACCGGGCCCTGCAGGCCCAGGCCCAGGCCCAGGACCAGAAACAGAAACTGAAGGCCATGAAGGCTCCGGCCGGTGCCGTGGCGAAGGAAGCGGGAAAGCAGGAAGCCCGGCCTGCCGCATCGCCCATGATGTCGGCGGCCGTGTCTTCGCGACCCGAGTTGGACATAACACTCCCATCCCGTGATCCCGGAGCGGCGGCGGGCGAGGTCGAGACGATTTTAAAGCAATTCAACGCACAGGCCGTCGAACGTCAAGCCCGTGAAGGAAGGGTGATCCTCACGGCGAGGATCAAGACGGAGCATCTCGAGGCCCTTCGGGAAAGGCTCAAGTCCATCGGTCCCGTGCAGGAGAGATTCCATGCAGCCCCGCGCCCGGGGGGTTCTCTGACGATCCGGATAGAAATCCGCCCCGATTAGCTTTTTTCCCGTCGTTTCTTCTCCCGTTTCCGCGTGTGCGCGGGGCGTCCTCTCCATCGCGTCTGCCCTGCGAAACGCATCCTCTGCCGACCTTTCGCGGGAATCCACAGAATCGTTCAGGAATGCACCTTACGTGGTCTGGAATTTGCAAGAAGATAGATATAAAGGAAAATTTTTATCTATTTCTTTTACTCAGGAAGCTTCGAAGGATCGGGAGTTCGTTACTCCCCTTGATATCCACTCGTTGAATAGGGGCCCCAACAGGCCGGTGGTCGGTCGTCACTCCATCGCCAGCCTGGCGGGCTATTCTGCGGGCTTGGCGATACTTTCGGCATATTCCTGTCTCTGTGCGCAAACCTGGGAAAATTCTGTCGGAAGGTCGCATCGGCGGGTAAACCCGTTGACGGGCATCAGGGGGGCGCGGTCCGGTCCGAGGATCCGTCTGACCGAAGGAAACCCCGCATGCCGGGAAGGCCCGGCCGTGGATGTCAGTCACTCATGCGAGGGGGGATGCCATCAGGGAAGCGCGGATGCGGAGGGTGTGGAAAGGAATAAAGGAACGAAACCGAATCGGATGACAGAGAACAGGAGGAATGAGAAGATGAAGAAAGTATGGATCGGGCTGTTGATCGTCGCGTTGACTGCGGGCTTTGCCTTCGCACAGGCGAAGGGGACCACCAAGGAGGCTCAGGCGATGCTGGGCAAGGCCGTTGAGTTCTACAAGGCGAACGGGCAGGCCAAGGCCTTTGCGGCCTTCGATGACCCGAAAGGCAAGTTTGTCGATCGGGATCTTTACATTTATGTGAGCGACCTGAATGCGAAGATCCTCTCCCACGGAGCGACCAAGGCGCTCATCGGAAAGACGCTCATCGAACTCAAGGATTCGGACGGCAAGCTGTTCATTAAGGAGCTGGTCGACAAGGCGAAGGGCTCGAGCAGCGGGTCGATCGATTACAAGTGGACAAACCCGACCAGCAAGAAGGTCGAGGCCAAGACGGTTTTCTTCCAGAAGATAGGCGATGTCGTGCTCGTCTGCGGCGCGTATAAGTAATCAACGGGACAGAAAGGCCGGACGGGGGCAATCCCCGTCCGGTTTCCGCATCACAAAGGGGACGAGAACATGAACAAGATCCTTCGCAACCTGAAGTTGGCAAAAAAACTCCTGATCGGCCCCGTAGCGGTGTCCCTCTTCCTGCTGCTTCTGGCCGGCGGCACCTATCATGGCATGACCAGCCAGAAAGAGGCCCTGGACGACATCTACAACAACCGGTTCCAGGGATATCAGAACAGCTCCGAAATCAGCCGCACGATCGCAAACGTTCATGCCAATCTCTACAAGGTGGTCAGCTGGGCCGGCGCGAATTACGAGGCCGCCAAGGTGGAAGCCCTGGGAAAGGAGCAGAAGACCTCCATCGAGAAGAGCATTGCCTTCGTGCAGAATCTTCAGAAGAGCGCTCAGATCGCCCCGGAGGAAAAGAAGCTCTACGACGCCACCATGGTGCAGCTCAAGGCGTATCAGGAGCCTGCCCTGGCACTGCTAGACATCGCCGCGGCCGATGTGAACGGGGCCGCCCTGTTCATGACGGTGACCGATGAAAAGTACCAGGCGCTCGGCAAGACCCTGTCGGACCTCATGGCCCTGGAGAACCGGCTGGGCAAGGAAAATTACGAGGGCTCCATCAAGAATTCCAACCAGCTGATGAGCCTCTTTGCCGTGGTGCTCGTCATCGTGATCGTGTCGGCCGTCGTCATCAATTTGATCATGGCCCGGCTGATCACGAGTCCCGTGAAGGAGTCGGTGGAGGTCATCAAGAAGGTTGCCGAGGGGGATCTGACCCAGGACATCCGCGTGCTTTCGAAAGATGAGATCGGGGAGCTGGCCGAATCGGTCAACGCCATGCGCAAGAAGATGGGGGAAGCGGTAGGGCAGTCCATGGCCATATCCAGTGTGCTCTCCGAATCGTCGTCTCAGCAGGCGGCCTCCATCGAGGAGACCTCGGCATCCCTGGACGAGATGGCCTCCATGACAAAGCAGAATGCGGAAAATACCACGGCCGCGAACCACCTCATGATATCGGTCCGGGAGGCCATCGAAAAGGCCAACCATGCCATGACGGAGCTGACGCGATCCATGACGGATATCGCCAGGGCAAGCGAGCAGACCCAGAAGATCGTCAAGAACATCGACGAGGTGGCTTTCCAGACGAATCTGCTGGCCCTCAATGCAGCCGTCGAAGCGGCGCGGGCCGGGGAGGCCGGTGCGGGCTTTGCCGTGGTGGCAGACGAGGTGCGGAACCTGGCACTGAGGGCTACGGATTCGGCCAAGAACACGGCCAATCTCATCCAGGACATCGTCAACAAGGTGCGCGGCGGGGAGAAACTGGTCACGGTGACCAACGACGCTTTCGGCAGCGTGATCGGCAGCTCCGGGAAGGTGCAGGAACTGATGGAGGAGATCGCCGCGGCTTCCCGGGAGCAGTCCGACGGGATCAATCAGATCAACAGTGCCGTTGCGGACATGAATCAGGTAACCCAGCAGAACGCGGCCAATGCCGAGGAGCTGGCCTCGGTCATGGCGATGTTCCGCGTCGAAAACGTGCAGAAGGCAACCGAAAGCGGACCCCGGAAGCGGGGCAAGGGAATCGAGCAAGCGTCCAAGCCGGTTGATTTCACGAGCCGCGATCCAGAAACCGTCATCCCCATGCAGGAATCCGGGCAGTTCTGAGAAGACAAGTCGGCAGCAATGCGGCCTGCATGCCGCGGACACCCGATGGACGTTTCGAAATGAAAAAGGCAGGGTTGTCGCCCTGCCTTTTTCATGGATGCGTCGTTGCGGGGTCTACAGAGGTTGGGCCTTGAAGGTGTCGCAACGGTTCAGATCGCCTGTCTCGAAGCCTTGCCTGAACCAGCGAACCCTCTGCTCCGATGTGCCGTGGGTAAAGGCATCGGGGACAATCGTGCCGCGGGTCTGCTTCATGATGCGGTCATCGCCGATTGCGCTGGCGGCCCTCAGGGCCTCTTCCAGGTCGCCCGCTTCCAGGATCTTGCGGGATTTATCCGCATGATATCCCCAGACACCGGCCAGGCAGTCGGCCTGAAGCTCCATCCTCACGGAAAGGCGGTTGGCCTCAGCCTTGCTGACGCGCTGCATGGTCCCCTGGACCTTCCCGGTGATGCCCAGCAGGTTCTGCACGTGGTGGCCCACCTCATGGGCGATCACGTAAGCCTGGGCAAAATCGCCGGGCGCCTTGAAGCGGTTCTTCAGATCCTCGTAAAAAGCCAGATCGATGTAGACCTTGTGATCCTCGGGGCAGTAGAAGGGCCCCATGGCTGCCTGGGCGAAGCCGCAGGCGGACTGAACGGCCCCGGTGAAAAGGACGAGCTTCGGCTCCTCGTAGGTTCTCCCGTAGGTGCGAAATACGCCCTGCCAGGTCTTTTCCGTATCGGCCAGGACAACCGAAACGAACTGGCTCATGGGGTCTGCCCCGGGCTTCTGCTGCTGTTGCTGCGTAGCGGACGGCCCGCTGTCCGGAACGGATTGCATGATCACGGACGGGTCGATCCCGAAATAGAGGGCCACGAGCACCAGGATCACCGTCCCGATCCCGCCGCCCACCATCCCGCGCGAGACGGGCATTCCACGCCGATCCTCCACATTGCCGCTTCTCTCCTCGTCTTCCCAGCGCATAAAGGCCCCCCTTTCGCTGTGTTGCCCCGCTTACCTCTTCGATAACGATGATGATTTTGCGGAAGCCATGCCTTCCAGTTCTTTCTTCTTTAAATGGACCAGGATCGCCGCCAGGGCCGCCTGGGTCATCCCCGGGATACGCTGGGCCTGGCCGATGGAGCCGGGCCGCACGGTGTCGAGCTTGCACTTGAGTTCGTTGGAGAGGCTGGGAATCCCGAAGTAGTCGATGTCGGGGGGCAGTATTTTTCGCTCCATCTCGCGGAACTTTTCGATCGACTCGGCCTGTCGCCGGATGTAATCCTCGTAGCGGGCCTCGATCTCGATCTGCTTTTTCGCGGGATTCCCGACGGCCGGCAGATCCGCATCGAAGACTGCAAGGTCATCGTAGCCCATGTCCGGTCTCTTGAGAAGATGAAAAAGAGGCAGGGGCTTTCGTATCGGCAGCGAGCCCCGGTCCGTCAGGATGCGGTTTGTCACGCTCGAGGGGTAGATCGTCTTCGAGGAAAGATGGCGGATTCCCCCCTCGATCTGCCGGACCCTGTCCTGAAGCTCCCTGTAATGCTCGTCCGGCACGAGCCCCATCGCATGGCCCCTGCCCATGAGGCGGATCGTGGCGTTGTCCTCGCGGAGCAGCAGCCTGTACTCGGCACGGGAGGTGAACATGCGGTAGGGCTCATCGACACCGCGCGTCACGAGATCGTCGACCATGACGGACATGTAGGCCTCGGAACGCTCCAGGACAAATGAAGGTTTCCGCTGTACCTGCAGGGCCGCATTGATACCGGCCCAGAGACCCTGGGCGGCGGCCTCCTCATAGCCGGAGGTGCCGTTGATCTGTCCCGCGAGGAAGAGCCCCGCGATGCGTTTCGTCTCCAGGGTCTGCCTGAGCTCCGTCGGCTGGACGTAATCGTACTCGATGGCGTAGGCCGGGCGCATGATCTCGGCCTTCTCGAGCCCGGGGACGCTGTGAACGATCTTTTCCTGCAGCTCCATGGGAAGACAGTTCCCCAGCCCCTTGGCATAGATCTCTTCCGTGTCAAGCCCCTCGAACTCCAGGGTGACGGGGTGGCGCCCCCTGTCGGAGAAGCGCACCACCTTGTCCTCGAGCGACGGGCAGTATCGGGCGCTGACTCCCTGGATGGTCCCCGAGTACAGGGGCGACAGGTGGATGTTTTCGCCGATCAGGCGGTGCGTCTCGTCCGTCGTGTGAGAGAAATAAGAAGGGAGGCGCTCCTGCCGGAGCTGTGCCGTCGTGTAGGAAAAAGGCTCGGGACAGGGGTCGCTGTCCTGGCGCTCGAGGAGGCCGAAATCGATCGTGGACGCCTTGAGGCGCGGCGGGGTCCCCGTCTTCATCCGGCCCATTTCGAAGCCCAGCCCGCGGAGGGATTCGGCCAGGCCGACGGAGGCGATCTCTCCGGCTCTGCCGGCAGGTGTGCGGAACGTCCCGATGTGGATGAGCCCGTTGAGAAAGGTTCCCGTCGTGATTACGACGGCCTTGCCGGGGTAGAAGAAGCCCGTGCTGTCCACGACGCCTGTGACCCGGCCTGCCTCGACGGCAATGCGATCCACGAGTCCCTGCCGGAGATGCAGGTTCTTCTGATGCTCCACAACGGCCTTCATGGCCAGGCGATAGAGCTGCTTGTCGCACTGGACGCGGGAAGACTGGACGGCGGGTCCCTTCGAGGAGTTCAGGAGGCGGAAGTGCACGGCCGTCCGGTCGGCGATCTTCCCCATCTCGCCGCCCAGGGCGTCGATCTCCTTGACGAGCTGTGCCTTGGCGAGCCCCCCGATGGCAGGGTTGCACGACATCAGGGCGATGGAGTCGAGATTGATGTTGAAAAGGAGAGTCTCGCACCCCATGCGAGCGGCGGCCAGCGCTGCCTCGCACCCGGCATGCCCCCCGCCCACCACAATGACGTCATAACACTTCGACATGCCTTTATGCCACCCTTGTTCACTCAGGTCTGATCACGCATGCAAGGGACGAGGGACCAGGGTGTAGGGACGAATGATGAATTCACGATCGCCCTTGCTTTTGCATAGGCGATTCTATAACATCCTTTCAAAAAAACAATCGTAATGTCTCTCCATGCCAAAGCCTGAGCTCTGGAAAAACCGCAAGCGCTACTACGATTTCAAGAGCTTCCTTGTCAATCGATTCGGGTGCAAGGTTTATAAGCTCCAGATCGATGCGGGGTTCACCTGCCCGAACCGGGATGGCAAGGTGGCTGAGGGAGGCTGTGCGTACTGTGACGGACGGGGATCGAGTCTGAGGCAGAAAGGGCCGCTGCCTCCGGTGGCAGAGCAGGTTCGATCGGGAAAGAGCCTCTACCGCAATCTCCGGGATGCGGCGAAGTTCATCGCTTACTTTCAAACATTTACGAACACCTACGGTCCCGTCGAGAAGCTAAGGGCGCTCTATGACGAAGCGATCCTGCAGGAAGATGTCATCGGGCTATCCATCGGCACGAGGCCCGACTGCATAGACGAGGAGATCCTGAATCTTCTGCAGGGCTATGCAAAAACAAAGCACATCTGGATCGAGTACGGGCTGCAGTCCATCCACGACCGGACTCTTGAAAGGATGAACCGCGGTCACGATGCGGCTGCCTTCATCGAGGCCGTCCGGAAGACTGCAGGCAGGGGCCTCTTCATCTGCACGCACATCATCGTGGGCCTGCCCGGCGAGACCCGTGAGCAGATTCTCGAGACGGCAAAGACCATTGCGGCTCTCCCCATCGATGGCATCAAGATCCACTGCCTGTTGGCGTTGCGCGGGACGGAAGTGGGGCGACTATATGAAGAAGGATCCATTACGCTTCCGGATATGGGCGATTACGTTGACACCGTCTGCGATATCCTGGAGGTCCTGCCCCCGGCGACGGTGATCCAGAGGCTCACGGCGGAGGGCTACCGGGACATCTGTCTCGGCCCGGACTGGGCGGCGAACAAGCTCAAGGTGCTGAACGCGATTGACAGGGAGTTGGAAAAAAGAGACACATACCAGGGTGCAAAGTACGACGTAACAGGTAACAGGCTACAGGCTCTATGGGGGTCCTTGTAGACTTCTTTACATAACACATAACACATAACACACGACACACAACACTCTTTCGGAGTCTGCATGATCAATTTTCGGGACAATGTGAAGAAAATGGAAGGCTACGTGCCGGGGGAGCAGCCCCCGCCGGGCTCGAGGGTCATCAAGCTCAACACCAACGAGAACCCCTATCCGCCCTCGCCGGAGGTCATGAAGGTCCTGAGGGAATTCGAAGGGGATTGGCTCCGGCGTTATCCCGACCCGATGGCCACGATGGCCCGGGAGGCTGCGGCGAAGGTCTATGGCGTCCCCGTGGACTGGGTGATGGCAGCAAATGGCAGCGACGAGATGCTGGCGCTTCTGGCAAGGGCATTCCTGGAACCGGGCCGCAGGATCGCCTATCCCATGCCCACCTATTCGCTCTACATCACACTGGCCGAGATGCAGGATGCTGCAACCGTGGAAATCCCCTACGACGAGGACTACAACCTGCCCGTGGAAGGGCTGCTGGCGGCCCAGGCGGATCTCACCTTCATCTGCACACCGAATAATCCCTCGGCGACTGTGGCTCCTGTCAGAGATCTGGATAAGCTTGCCTCAGGCCTCAAGGGGGTGCTGGTCATCGACGAGGCCTACACGGATTTTGCCGATGAGAATGCACTGGGCCTGGTTTCCCGGTATGAGAATGTCATTGTGCTGAGGACGCTCTCAAAGGGTTACTCCCTGGCGGGGTTGCGCCTGGGTTTCGGGGTAGCCCAACCGGCGATGCTGGAAGGTCTCATCAAGATCAAGGACAGCTACAACGTCGACTCCGTGGCGCTCAGGCTCGCAGCTGCGGCGATGAGCGACCAGTCCTGGATGAAAGGCAATGCCGAACGGATAAAAGCCGACAGGTCAAGACTGGCAAAGGCGCTCGAGCAGATGAGATTCAAACTCTGGGCCTCGCAGGCAAACTTCATCATGGCAAGCCCGTCGAGGGGCGATGCCCGGTATCTGTATTTCGAACTGAGGGACAGGGGGATCCTGGTGCGCTACTGGGACCGTCCGGGGCTCGACGACAAGATCCGCATCACCGTAGGGACGGAGGAACAGAATCAGATCCTGAATGTCGCTCTGAAAGAGCTCGTCAAGTGACGGGTGACCGGGAAGGAAGTATCTTAGTGAAAAAAGTGTCTGAGTGCTTGAGTGAAGACAAATCCTCCTTTTATCCCCCTTTGCAAAAGGGGGAAAGAGGGGGATTTTCTTGCCTTGAGGCTTGAGGCTCGCGGCCTAAGCTTTCAGCCACGTCTTGATGCGCGGGATCTCTTCCGAAGCCCACTGGGCTGAAAGGCGTCGCTTGAGGAAAAAGGCGAAAAGGTCGTCCATGGTCTTCAGGGCCGTCTCGACGAGATAGACCCGCTCGAGGATGCCGCCTTCCTTTTCCTCGCCTTCCTCATCGAGACCGCCGGTGGCAGGGAGTTTCATCGACTGGAACTGAAACCGGTCGGCTTTTAAGGTGACTTCCCAGCGGTCGCTGTCCTTCTCCAGACGAAGCCGGGCCTCACGTACCTTTTTGCCTTCGCGGATCGCGGCCTTGCCTTCCCGCAGGTCGGCATGAAGGCCCTGGCAGGCCACGGTCTCCGAATATTCTCCCTCGCCGGACTCCAGGACGACCCTTTTCTCGAAGGTGAGCGACACGTCCGTCTGACCCGGGATCGAAATCGTCCCATCGCGCTCCTCGGACTTGAACCATAGCCAGGTCATGAACTCCCGGGCCAGGAATGCCGGGTCGGCCTTATCGCCTGCGCCCCTGCCGGGCTCCAGGAAATTTCCCCCCTCCAGGGCCTCAATGGCGGCCGCCGTTTTTTTATCGAGATGCTCGGGGTCCCAGGGAAGGAAGGGGGCAAATCGCATGTTGAAGGAGACCTTGAAGAGATCCTCGAATATCTCGAAAACCTTATCGGCGTGGGAACCGACAAGGAGCCAGCCGCCGGAAGGGGCCCACAGAACGTCATGGAAAGACGGAATCGGATAGGCCCTTGTCAGCAGGTGGAGGTACACGCGCTCCTTGATCTCCTTGGTCTGCTCGCGGAAGAGTCGCTTTTTGCCGCTGTCCTTGAGGGACTTCCGTTCCTCCTCGAGACATTTCAGGCGCAGCAGGGCCGGCGGGATGGACTTTTTGTCGACGCGAAGGGCGAAATAGAAGAAATCCCCCGCACTGTATCGGGCGCCTTCGAAGCGCGT
>DCVI01000046.1:17944-35099 GCA_002327315.1 Syntrophaceae bacterium UBA2192
GGTAAGAGGGTAAGAGGGTTGGATGGGCCTGCGGCCAAATGCAAAGTTGCTGCTTCTCCAAACTTCTCATCTTCAAACCTTCTCACCTTCCGCTTTTCGAGGGCACATCGTGATAGACAGC
Source organism: Syntrophaceae bacterium UBA2192 (assembly GCA_002327315.1). Classification (GTDB taxonomy): domain Bacteria; phylum Desulfobacterota; class Syntrophia; order Syntrophales; family UBA2192; genus UBA2192. The sequence goes on from DCVI01000046.1 coordinate 18,066, forward strand.
ACGTTCGATTTATGTTACTTTTCTGCCGAAATTCTGAGGGGTTCCTGCAAATGGGCATCAAGAAAATCGGCGTGATCGGACATGCGAACAAGGGCCACGTGGTGGAAAACATCGCAAGGCTTTTCGACTGGGCGAAAGCCAAGGGCCTGGAGCTTCTGCTGGAAAAAGAAGTGGCCGCAAAGCTCGGCTCCCAGGGCTATCACGGCGATGAGCTCGGTGCCCTTGCCGATCTGGTCGTCACCATGGGCGGGGACGGCACGCTTCTGCAAGCGGCCCGGCTCATGCGGAAATCGGATGTCCCCATTCTCGGCGTCAACATGGGGACCTTCGGTTATCTGACCGTCATCAACCTCAACGAGATGTTCGACGCCCTTGCGGCGGTGCTGGCGGGGGATTACCGGACGGAGCAGCGCATGATGCTCGATGTCGCCGTCCACGATGAGCGGGGCGAGAGTTTTGAGTGTACCGTGCTGAACGACGCGGTCATCAACCGCGGCAATTACTCGCGCATGGTGGACCTGGAGACCGTCGTTGACGGCCAGTACCTGACCACCTATCGGGCCGACGGCCTCATCATATCGACGCCGACGGGCTCCACGGCCTATTCTCTTTCGGCGGGGGGGCCTATTGTCTTTCCCGTGTCGAACACCATCATCCTCAACCCCATCTGCCCCCACACGCTGACGAACCGGCCGGTTATCCTTCCGGAGACGGCAGTCCTGAAGGTTGTGCTCTGGACCCGTGAGGCGGGGGCCATCCTGAGCTGTGACGGACAGGTGACCTACAACCTGAAACCCGGCGATGCCATATCGGTTTGCAAGTCGGACTGTGTGACGAATCTGATCGTTTCCCCCAGGAGGGATTATCTGCAGATCCTCCGATCCAAACTCGGGTGGGGAGGATCCCCCACGGTAGTGAACCGAAAGTAACATGCTGAAGGAACTGGGCATCACGAATTTCGCCATCATCGACAGGCTGAACCTCGCCTTTCATGACGGCCTGAACGTCGTCTCGGGCGAGACCGGGGCGGGCAAGTCGATCCTCATCGGGGCCATAGGGCTTCTGCTCGGGGAGAGGGCCTCGTCGGATCTGATCCGATCCGATGAGGACGCGGCCATCGTGGAAGCGGCCTTCGACATCGGTCCCCACAAACCCCTCAAGGCAAAGCTTCACGGGATGGGCTTCCGTCCGGGCCGTGAGCTTGTCGTGAAACGGGTCGTGTCCCGGTCGGGAAAGAACCGGGTCTACATCGACGGGAACCTGGCTACCGTGGCCATGCTCGGCGAGATCAGCGAAGCGCTCGTCAATATCTGCAGCCAGCACGAGCACCAGGTCCTGCTCGACCCGGAGAGCCACATCGACATCCTCGACGAGTTCGGGAACCTGGGGCCGCAGCGAAGCGCCTTCACCGCACTCTACGAGGAGCATCAGGGACTGAAGGCGAGGCTGGATGAATTGGCGGCAAAGAACCGCAACCGCGCCGAGAGGGAGGAATTCCTGAGGTTCCAGGTGGGCGAGATCGAGAGGGCGGCCCTCAAGCCCGGCGAGGACGTCTCTCTTCAGGAGGAGAAGAAAATCCTCTCGAACGCGGCGAAGCTGACGGAGCTCGCCCGCGAGTCCCACGAGATCCTCTACGGGCAGGAGGAATCGGTTCTGGGCCAGATAGGCCGTGTGACCGGCCTCATCCGGGAAATCCGCCGCATCGATCCGAATGTAAAGGTCTCGGACGAGGAGGTAAAATCGCTTGCCATCCAGCTCGAGGATGCAGCGAGGGTCCTGCGGGATTACCTGAATAAAATCTCCGCGGACCCGGCGCGGCTCGAGGAGATCGAAGACCGGCTCGATGTCATCGGCAGACTGAAAAAGAAATATGGAGGCTCCCTCGATAGCATCCTGAAGACGGGGACGACGCTCAAGGCCGAACTGGAAGGACTCTCGAGCGCTGCCGGGGATCTGGAGAGCCTGGGGCGGGAGCTGAAGGCGAAAAAGAACTGCCTGCAGGAACTGGGGGGAAAGCTTACCGTCGAGCGCAGGCGTGTGGCCTCATCCATGGAGAAGGCCATCGAAGAGGAGATCCATGACCTGATGATGGAAAAGGCGCGCTTCAATGTCTCCTTCAAGGAGCCGCAGCTCGACGACGAGCATGAACCGCTCATTCATTCCAGGGGCGTCGACCATCTGGAGTTTTACCTGTCCACAAACGTGGGGGAACCGCCGAAGCCTCTCAACCGGATCGCCTCGGGCGGGGAGCTCTCGCGGATCGTGCTGGCCATGAAGAAAGTGCTCGCCCGGGCGGGGTCCGTCGGGACGGTCGTATTCGATGAAGTGGACAGCGGTATCGGTGGAGCCACGGCGGAGATCGTGGGACGAAAACTCAGGGACATTGCGAAAAACCACCAGGTCATCTGCATCACGCATCTGCCACAGATCGCCTCCTTCGGCGCCACGCACTACCAGGTCGTGAAGAGCGTAACCGACGGGCGGACGAGAACGGACGTGAGGATCCTGGCGGAAAATGAGCGCCTCGAGGAGATCACGCGGATGCTCGGCGGTGTGGAAATCACGGACAAGACGAGAGCCGCAGCGAAGGAAATGTTGAAAGCTGCCAGACGAAAAGAGTAGGTTCGAGGATCGAGGTTCGAGGAACGAGGAAGAATACATGTTGAGAAAAGCGAAGACCAGTGACGTAAAGATGATGCACCGGATGATCAACCTCTCGGCGGCCAAGGGCGAGATGCTGCCCCGGTCGCTCGTGGATCTCTACAACAGCCTCCGGGACTTTTACGTCTACCTGGAGGAGGACAATGGGCCCATCGAGGGGATTGTCGGCATGCATCTGTTCTGGGATAACCTCGCCGAAATCCGCTCTCTTTATGTATCCGATGACTACCGGCACAAGGGCATCGGAAAGAAGCTGGTCGAGGCCTGCATTTCCGAAGCGATCACCCTGGAGATCTACCGCATCTTCGCGCTCACGTACCAGAAGGATTTCTTTCACGCGATGGGGTTTCATGAGGTCCAGCGCACGGAGCTGCCGGAGAAGATCTGGTCGGACTGCTTCAAGTGCTGGAAGTATCCGGACTTTTGCGACGAGTATGCCATGATTATCGAGCTGTAACTCAGACTGATAAAAAAAGCCCGTCTGCGGCCTATGCAGCCCCTTTCCTTAGTCTTCCTCTCCCCTTTGCGGGAGAGGATTGAGGTGAGGGGGTCCTTCGACATCCTTCGATGGACTCAGGACAGGCGCTCAGGATGACTTCTCTTTCCTCGTTCGCCATGGTGAGCCTGTCGAACCATCACCCTCATCCTGACTCTCTCCCCTCGGAGGGAGAGGGAAATCAAGGAAGGGGTCGCAATTGGGCGCCTTGCATCTGGACCTTTTTAGTCAGCCTGAAGGGAAAGACGGATTCAACGAATCTTTCTCTTTTCTCTGATCCGGCCGTTTCAACGTAGTCATTATCACCGGAAAATCCGAATGCGAAAACTGTTTCTAATTTTGCTTATTATGATAGTGCTCGTCGGCGGTTGTACGCTCTTCAAGAAGCCGCCTGTCGTGCCTGCGCCTCCTCCGCCGCAAAAGGAAGGCCCGCCGCTTGCCGCCGTTACCGGCAGCGACCTTCCCGTATTCCGGGACGATCTGGACCGGGAATCTCTCGTCCGGGCCGTTCGCAAGAGCCTGGAATACTACGCCAGGCTCCCGGAGCGCACCACGTACCGGATGGCGGCGGAACGTTTCACGGTGCGCGACATGAAGGAGTCGCTGGAGGCCTTTCTGAAGATCGTCGAGGCGAGCGATTCCCCCGCTGCAATCGAAAGAAGGGTGCGTGAAACCTTTGATGTCTACAGGGCCTCGGGCAGCCCTCCCTCGGGCAGGGTGATTTTCACCGGTTACTATGAGCCGGTCCTCAAGGGCTCAGCCGCGCGAAGCGGGCAGTACCGCTATCCCATCTATCGAAAGCCCGAAGATTCCGTCGTTGTCCAGCTTGGGAAGTTCCGGGATAAATACCGCAATGAGAGGCTGGTCGGACGCGTCGAGAACGGCGAGCTGGTCCCTTATTTCTCCCGGGAGGAGATCGACGGGGCAAGGGTCCTGGAAAACAGGGGGCTGGAGATCGCCTGGTTTGCTGATCCCGTCGACATCTTTTTCCTGCACATCCAGGGCTCGGGGATGATCTGCCTTCCCGATGGAACGTGCTTTCAGGTGAGCTACGCCCAGTCCAACGGCAGGGCCTACCGGAGCATCGGAAAGCTGTTGATCGATTCGGGCAAAGCCACCCGGGAGAACCTGTCCATGCAGGGGATCAAGAAGTATCTCCGGGAACACCCGGAGGAGATCGAGGACATCCTCAACTACAACGAAAGCTATGTCTTCTTTCGCAGGGTCGAGGAAGGGCCCGTGGGAAGCATCGGCGTGGCGCTCACGGGCGGCCGGTCCGTCGCGACGGATCAGACGATTTTTCCGCGGGGGGCGCTTGCCTTCATCAAGACCCGGAAGCCCGTTATCGGGCCCGCCGGGGATATCCGGTCCTGGGTCGCGTTTTCACGGTTCGTTCTGAACCAGGACACGGGCGGAGCGATCACGGGCCCCGGGCGCGTGGATCTGTTCTGCGGAAGGGGCCGCGAGGCGGAGATCGCGGCGGGTCATCTCAAGGAGGAGGGTGAGCTGTATTTTCTCGTCCTGAAAAAAGCAAAAAAATGAAGAAACTCAGGGACGATGCAAGGCAAGGGGAATTTTCTTGCCTGCACCTTGTTTTTCGTGATAAAAAGTAGCACTTTCCGTGTGTCAGACTCCGAGACAGACAATTCCCTGAACCCCTGACAAGAGGTAAAACCCGTTCTTCACCTGGTGGTACAAGGGGGGAGCCGCGCCTGCGTGGTTCTTTTCATTAAAATCGATTGGAAATCGGTTGCCGTGAACGAAAGGGGGACGCGTTATGACGAAGCAGGAAATGATCAACGTGATGGCAAGAGAGGCCAGGATTTCGAAAGCCGCAGCCGGCAGGGCTCTTGAGGCATATATTCAGGCTGTCGGCGGGGAGCTCAAGCAAACGGGAAAGCTGAGCCTGGTCGGGTTCGGAACCTTCAGCTGCGTACAGCGCAAGGCAAGAACGGGACGGAACCCGAAGACGGGCAGCGCCATCGACATCCCTTCCAAAAGAGTCGTTCGATTCAGGGCCGGCAAGGGGCTGAGCGACGTCGTGAACATCTGATGAGAGGACATGATCCGTCCATGGAAGACCTCCGCCTTCGGGAGCCCGGAGGTCTTTTTTTAGACAGGCGTCGACAGGACGGGAAGGGCAGTGCCCGATGACGAGCATCGCGGAAGTTTTCGAAGAAAAATTGAGCCCGGCTCTCCAGGGTGTCCTCCGGGAAGCCGGGAAACTGGCCGGTGAGATTGGCTTTAAAGCCTATGTCGTGGGTGGCATGGTCCGGGATCTCCTTTTGGGGCTTCAAACGATCGACGTGGACATCGTCATCGAAGGGCAGGGGATCCAATTTGCCAGGAGACTGGCCGATCGCCTGCAGGCAAAGGTGAGGTGCCACGAACGATTCGGGACGGCCACCCTCACTCTTCCCGATCGGCTGCGGGTGGACATCGCGACGGCGCGCACCGAAACCTATGAACGGCCCGCGGCGTTGCCGCGGGTGACACCCGGCTCCATCCGGGATGACATGTTCCGGCGCGATTTCACGATCAACACGCTGGCCGCCTCGCTGATGCCGGACGATTTCGGACGCGTTCTCGATGATTTTGGAGGGGTGCTCGACCTGCGGGAGGGGCGCATCCGGGCGCTCCACGAGCGAAGCTTCATCGACGACCCGACGAGGATCTTCCGGGCTGTCCGGTTCGAAAAAAGGCTCGATTTCCGCATTGTCCGGTCCACGGAGCAATGGATCGTCGATGCCCTGTCCCGCTCCCTCCTCGAGGAACTGGAGGATTACCGGATTGCCACGGAACTGCGGCTGATCCTCGAGGAGCCCGATCCGGCCGGGCCGCTGAAGCGGTTGTCGGAGCTCGGAATCATCGATCGGTTGATGAAGAGGCCGTCGCGCGAGAAAATTCTGGAGAGGCAGATGAAAAAGGCGAAGCAGATTCTCCAACGCGAAGAGCCATGAGGAAAATTGCCGTGTTTTATCTTTAACTTGGCCGGTCCTGCCGTTGACACGGGAAGGCAATTCTGTTATACGAGCGGGACGCTTGGGTCGGGCCCGGGCGATTTCAGATCCAAGGGTTCGCCGGCGCAGCCCGGCGGCCTCGCGGCATAGAGGAGACATGGGAGCGAAACGGAGAATATTGAGTGGAATTCGGCCCACGGGAAAGCTGCACCTGGGGAACTATCTCGGGGCCCTGAAGAACTGGGTGGACCTGCAGAACGACGGCGGCTACGAGTGCTTCTATTTCATTGCCGACTGGCATGCCCTGACCTCGGACTACAACCGCACCGAGGAGATCCGCGAAAACCGGATCGACATCGCCATCGACTGGCTGGCCGCCGGGCTCGACCCGAAGCAGAGCACCCTCTTCATACAGTCCTCCGTCGTGGAGCATGCGGAGCTCTTCGTGCTGCTGTGCATGATCACCCCGCTTCCCTGGCTCGAGCGCAACCCCACCTACAAGGAGATGAAACAGGAGCTCATCGACCGGGACCTCTCCACCTTCGGGTTTCTCGGCTACCCCGTTCTCCAGGCGGCGGACATCATCATGTACAAGGCCTACGGCGTGCCGGTGGGCGTTGACCAGCTTCCCCACGTGGAGCTCACACGGGAGATCGCAAGGCGCTTCAACTTCCTCTACCGGGAGATCTTCCCCATCCCGGAGCCGCTCCTGACGGAAGTGCCGAAACTTCTGGGGATCGACGGACGCAAGATGAGCAAGTCCTACGACAACGCCATCTTTCTCAGTGACCGGGGCGAGGAGCTGCGCAATAAGATCGAGTCCATGTTCACCGACCCGCAGCGCCAGAGAAAAAGCGACCCCGGGCGGCCGGAGGTCTGCAACGTATTCAGCTTCCATAACCTGTACTCCCCCGCGGCCGAGGTTGCTGAGATCGAAAAAGACTGCCGAAAGGCCGCCATCGGCTGCGTCCAGTGCAAGAAGCGGCTGGCCCTGCGCATTGCCGAAGGGCTCAAACCGATCCACGAGAAGCAGGACTACTACCGGGCTCACATGCAGGAAGTGCACGATATCATCGCCGACGGCAATGAACGGGCCCGGAAGGTGGCCCGGGCGACGATGGCCGAAGTGCGAGAGGCCGTCCGGATCTGATCGCCATGAGCTACGAGGTCAAACTCGACATCTTTGAGGGGCCGCTCGATCTTCTCCTTTATCTGATCCGGAAGAACGAGCTCGACATCTACAACATCCCCATGGCCCTCATCACGGAGCAGTACCTGGCCCATCTCGAGATGATGAAGGCCCTCAATCTCGATCTGGCGGGCGAGTACCTCGTTCTGGCGGCGACACTCGTCCACATCAAGTCGAGAATGCTCCTTCCCGTTGAGGAAGGGGAGAAGGAAAGCGAGGAGGAGACTGACCCCCGGGCGGAGCTGGTAAGGCAGCTGCTCGAGTACCAGGCCTTCAAGGAGGTGGCCCTCAGCCTCGAGAGGCGCAGTCTTCTGGACCGGGACGTTTTCAAGCGGATCCAGGCCGCCGAGGAGATGCCTGAAGAGCAGGAAGACCCCATGGTCGAAGTGACCCTCTTCGAACTCATCGAGGCCTTCAAGCAGGTCGCCGAGCGGATGGACAAGGAGGATCTCCTGGAGATCGACTCGGAGCGGATCTCGCTCTCCGACCGGATCAATGAGATCCTGGAGGATCTTGCGCGGGAGAAGAGCCTGTCCTTCACGGATCTGCTGAAGACGAGCCGCACCAAAAAGGGCATCATTTACACGCTCCTGGCCATCCTTGAGCTCATGAAGATGAGGGTTGTCAGGGCTTTCCAGGCCGATCCGTTCGGGCCGATCCGAATTTTCCCGGCAGTGGAGGAATCAACCGATGGATGATGTGAGAGCCATTGTCGAAGCGCTGATCTTCGCCTCGGATACCCCCCTCTCGGCAGAACGTCTGAAAGACCTGTTGGGGGAGATGGATCGCAAGGCGATCCTGGAGATCCTGCAGGACATCGAGTTGGAGTACCGCCAGCGAAGCGGCGGTCTGTGCCTCATGGAGGTTGCCGGGGGCTACCAGTTCCGAACGAAGACGGAATATGCCCCCTGGATCAAGAAGCTCAGGGGCATCCGGCCCGTTCCCCTTTCCCCCGCAGCCATGGAGACCCTTTCCGTCGTTGCCTATCGGCAACCCGTGACGAGGCAGGAGATCGAGAAGATCCGTGGAGTCGACGTGAGCGGATCGCTCAAGGGTCTTCTGGAAAAGAAACTCATCAGGATCGTGGGACGAAAAAACGTTCCGGGTAAACCCATCATGTACGGTTCGACGAAACGATTTCTCGAGGTCTTCGATCTGAAAGATCTCTCCGAGCTCCCCACGCTGCGGGAAATTACGGAGATGGAGGAATAGCCCCCATGGAGGAGCGGCTTCAGAAAATCATCGCCGCCGCGGGCATCTGCTCGAGGAGGGCTGCCGAGGAGCTCATCCTTGCCGGGAAGGTGCAGGTCAACGACCGCATCATCCGGCAGCTGGGGACCAAGGCAGACGCCGATCGGGATGAGATCCGCGTGGACGGCAGGCTGATCACCACCGAGGTCGAGCGGCTTTATCTCGTCCTGTACAAGCCGGCGGGGTATGTGACGACCATGAAGGACCCCGAGGGCCGGCCCGTCGTCTCGGAGCTCCTCTACGACATCGGCAAGCGGGTCTATCCCGTGGGAAGGCTCGACTATGACTCCGAGGGCCTGTTGATCATGACCAATGACGGCTCGTTTGCCGAGCGCGTCCAGCACCCCCGGTACGAGATCCCGCGCACCTATCTCGTCAAGGTCAGGGGACGACTCGCCCGAAAAGACATCCAGGCCATGATCAAGGGAATCAAACTGGAGGACGGGCCCTTTTCGGTAAAAGAAGTGCACGAGGAGAAATACAACGAGAAAAGCCAGTGGCTCCGGGTCACCATCGTCGAGGGCCGCAACCGCATCATCCGGCGGGCCATGGAGGCCCTGGGGCATCCTGTTGCAAGGCTGATCCGGGTTGGCATGGGAAAGCTGGAGCTGGGCAGCCTCAAACCGGGGGAATACCGCCACCTCCGGAAGAGGGAAATTGAAGATCTTCTCGGTCCAAAACGGAAAAAGGTTAAAAATGTTCTTGACATTCCGTCATGACCGAAACTAATATCCAATGAAAACGCGCAATTAATCCCTTTTTATTTTTGCATCGACAAGCCCTTGCGGCTTATTTCGCTTTGATACGGGGGGGAACATGAACAAGTCGGGATTGATCGAGGAGCTGGCAAGGAGAGAGAACCTGACGGAGAAGAAGGCCACAGACGTGGTCAATCTCATATTCAAGGGATTTACGGAAGAGCTGAAGGTAAGCGGCCGGATCGAGATCCGCGGATTCGGAAGCTTCGTGGTCCGGGACTACGAGTCCTACACGGGCCGAAACCCCAAGACGGGGATGAACATCACCGTCTCGCCGAAGCGGCTTCCTTTCTTCAAGGTCGGCAAAGAGCTTCGCGACAAGGTGAACCTGGACGACGACGAAGAGTAAATTCTATTTCTTGAGCCGCAACCGGACAACGTGATAGAAAACGGGGGGATCATATCCGATATGATCCCTTTTTCATTATGGGACTGAAATCTACATTTCGCAGAATCCTGTCGAGCCGCGGTTTCAACCACCCTGTGGTCCCGGCCGGTCTTTTCGCCGTCACCGTGTTGACCACCCTCGTGGCGGGCGCCCTGCAGGCCGGGGTGAACCCCTTTGAGGATCCCTGGAAAATCTGGAAAGGTATCCCCTTTTCCTTCACGCTGCTGCTCATCCTGGGTTGCCACGAGTTGGGCCACTGGCTGGCATCCAGGAGGCACGGGGTGGATGTGAGCTTTCCCTATTTTATCCCGGGGCCCACCCTTGTGGGGACCTTCGGGGCCTTCATCGCAATGAAGTCGCCTATCTCGGACCGCAATGCGCTCATCGACATCGGGGCGGCGGGGCCGCTGGCAGGTCTTGCCGTGACCATTCCCGTCCTGTTCGTGGGGCTTGCGCTCTCCCAGGTCGTCCCGGTGGTACAGACGGAGGGGGTCGGTATCCACCTCGGCGAGTGCGCCCTGTTTTCGGCCATCAACTGGATCGTTAACGGGACAATTGGCCCGGACCAGGACGTGATCCTCCACCCCGTGGCCTTTGCGGGTTGGATCGGCCTTCTGGTCACCTCCCTCAATCTCATCCCCGTGGGCCAGCTCGACGGCGGCCACATCGTTTACGCGATCTTCGGAGCCCGACAGCGGGAGGTGGCCTGGATGGTGGTGGGGATGCTTCTGGTTCTCGGGATCGTGGGATGGGAGGGATGGCTCATCTGGGGCGGCATCCTGCTCATCCTGGGAGTGCGCCACCCGCCGGTGATCTACGAATGGGGCGAGTTGGACAACAGGCGCCTGGCAATCGGGTATCTGGCCATGTTCTGCTTTGCCGTGACCTTTATGCCCATCCCCTTCACGAGCATAAATATTTGAGCGTGTAGCGTGTAGAGGGTAGAGTGCAGGACCGCAGCGCACCAGGGTAGCGGGTCGAGGGTCGCGGGATGGAAGGGGATTTCCGAATCCGGACTGCGAAATCCCGATTCCCAATACCCAATACCTCTTCTATAGGATTCCCTCCTCGCGGAAGCTGAAGAAACGATTCTCGCCCACGATCAGATGATCGTGCAGCACGATGTCCATGACCCGTGCCGCATCTTGAAGTACGCGAGTCAGGCGGATATCGGCGTCCGAGGGGCGCACGTGCCCCGAGGGGTGGTTGTGGACGAGGATGATGGCCGAGGCCTTGTGCTTGAGGGCTTTCTCGAGAACCTTGCGGGGGTAGACGACGGCCTGGTTCACAATCCCCTCCTGGATGGTCTCCACCTGGATGATCCGGTTTCTCGCATTCAGGTAGATCACGGCAAAATGCTCGTCCTTCAGGCCGCCCATGGAGGCCAGGCAGTAATCGATCAGTTCCTTCGTCGAGGAGATCTGCTCCTTCACCTCTGCAGCCTGCCGAAGGTAAAGAGTGCGGACATCTCTGACGATCTTGAAAAACAGCGACGAGTGCTCTCCGATGCCCGGCACCTCCCTCAGTGCCTTGAGATCGGCGTCCAGGACGCCTTTCAACGACCCGAATCGCTTCAGAAGTTCTTTGGCCCGGGCTTTCACGTCTCCCTGCGGAATGGCATAGAAGAGGAGAAGCTCCAGGATCTCGTAATCCTGCATAGCCCCCACCCCCGCCTTTTCGTATCTATTTTTCAGGCGCTCTCGATGCCCGATATGGTGGGGTGCCTCTTTTTTCATGGAGAAGGACCTCTCTCAGGATTTTGCGGCGTGAGACCGTTGACGGGCGACGCGATACACGAATGCGGTCAGGAAGAGAATTAAATTCGTCATGACGATCGTTGCCCCCGTGGGAAGATTCATGGCCAGAGAGATGAAGACCCCGGCCACGACGGAAACGAGCGCAGCACAGGCCGAGATTAGCATGGCGTCTTTGAAGCCCCTCGCAAGCTGCAGGGCGGTGACGGCCGGCAGGATGAGCAGGGCCGAGATAAGCATGATCCCCACGACGTTCATGGACAGGACGACCGTGACGGCTGTCAGCAGAACCAGGATCGTGTTGAGCCTCTCCGTGCCGATGCCGGAGACGCGGGCAAACTCCTCGTCGAAGGTCATCGAAAAGATATCGTTGAAGAACAGGAGGATGACGGCCAGCACGACGGTGGAAAGGGCAACGGAAATGACCATTTCGCCTTGGCCGATGGCCAGGATGTTCCCGAAGAGATAGCTGAAAAGATCCACGTTGAACCCGCCTGCCACGCTGGCCAGGAGAACGCCGCCGGCGATCCCGAAGGACGAGACGACGCCGATCGCTGCGTCACCATAGAGCCTCGCCCGTTGCGTGAGTTTCAGGATGCCCAGGGAACACAGCATGACCAGCGGAATCGAGACGTAAAGGGGGTAGACGCGAAAGAACAATCCCAGGGCCACGCTCCCGAAGGTGACGTGGGCGAGCCCGTCGCCGATGAGCGAGAAGCGGCGCAGTACGAGGATCACGCCCAGTGTTGAGCATAACAGGGCAATGAAGGAGCCGCAGAGAAGCGCCCTCTGAATGAAGCCATACTGAAGATACTCTAGAAAATCCATCCGTTTTCCCAACCTATCAACTGTCTGTCCCGTCTGTTCCGTCTTTCTAATCTGTCTGGTCTTTTCCGTCGTACGCCTGCGACGGTTATTGGGAATTGGGAACTGGGTATTGTGAATTCGAAATCCTGAATCCAGAAGCCCGATGCCCGAATCCCGGCTCCTGCCTAATGCCGGTGGCAGATGATGTGCTGGGATTCGGCCCCGAAGAGGCGGGTCATGCGGTCCGATTGGCAGAACTCATCGAACCCCCCATAAAAAAGGAGTTTCCGGTCGATCCACAGGAGGTGGTCGGCATATTTTCCGATGTTGCCGATATCGTGTGTGACCAGGATGATGGAAGTGTCCCTGGTTTCCTGCAGGTCCTTCAGGATGCTGAAAAAAGAATCACGCGCCTCGGGGTCGAGAGCGGCCGTGGGTTCGTCGAGGATGAGCAGCGCCGGTTTGTTTACCATGGCCCGGGCGATGAGGACACGCTGCTGCTGCCCCCCGGAAAGCTCCCCCACCCGGGTGTCGCCGATCGACGCGATGCCGAGCAGGTCGAGGACCCCATCGATGACCCGCTTGTCCGAGCGGGCAATGGTTCTGGGGAAACGTTTCCCGGACAGGAGACCGAGGGCGACGATCTCGCGGACCGTCGAGGGGAAATACGGGTTGAGCGCGGAAAGGGACTGGGGCAGATACCCCACTTTCGCCCAGAGCCGAAAGTCGGAAATGTCCTGGCCGAACAGGCGGATCGCTCCGCGCCTGCATGTCGCAAGGCCGAGGATCAGTTTGACGAGCGTTGTCTTTCCCGAGCCGTTGGGTCCCACAAGGCCTACGAAACTGCCCGCCTCGACGCAGAAGGATACATCCTCGAGAACGGGGATCGAGTTGTAGGAGAAATGGAGATGATCGACTTCGATGATCTTCACGGGCATTTCAATCCGGTTTGGAGGTTTTCGAGATTTTTATCCATCAGCGTGATGAAGGTTTCCCCCCTGTCGAACTGTTCCTTCGCAAGGTTTCCCGCGGGGTGGAGCTTCAGCAGCGTGGCGCCCGTCTCCCTTGCAAGGGTTTCGGCAACCCGGGGGTTGATCAATTCTTCATGGAAAAGGTAACCGAGGTGGTTTTCCCGGATCAGTCTCGTGAGCTTCACGAGGGTCGCCGCTGTCGGTTCGGCATCCGGTGAGACGCCGTAGACGGAGACATAGTGGAAGCCATAGCGCTTCGCCATATAATCGAAAGCGAAGTGTCCGCCGTTGACGAGGACTTTCTTTTCACAGGTTTGCAGGCCCTTGCGGAACCTCTCGTCGAGCGCCTTCAATTGCTCGATATAAGAGACGGCATTTTTCTCGTAAACGTCTTTTCCCGCGGGGTCTGTTTTCGCGAGCCCGTCACGGATGTTTTCCACCATCTTCACGGCGTTGGCGAAGTCGAGCCAGATGTGAGGGTCCGCTGCACCGGAGCGGTCGTGACGCCCGTCCCTGTGTCCGTCCCGGGAATCATGCCGGTGATCCTTTTTCTCATGTTCTCGCCGGAGGATGACCCCCTGGCTTGTATCGACGACCTCAAGCTTCTTGTTCTGAAGGCCCTTGATGATATCCGCCGCCCAGGGTTCCATATCGGGGCTCGTGTACAGAAAGACATCGCCCTTGTTGAGCCTCACGATGTCAGCCGGTTTGGGTTCAAAGCCGTGAGGTTCGGCGCCCGGGGGGAGAAGGAGGGTCACTTCCGCCCTCATGCCGGCCACGTTCCTCGCAAAGTCGTAGAGCGGGAAGAGGGTGGCGACCACAACGAGTCTTTTCATCTCCGGCTTTTTCTCCTCTTGCCGCGCACAGGAAGCAAAAGCGAGGCCGACGACCAGAGAGAAGAATAAAAGGAGAGCCCGCTTTTTCATGCCGATTCCTTTTTTGAGTGAATCGTTATTGCTTCGATCGACGATGGCCGTCCTTGATCAGATTGCAGGTTCCGCACACACCGGTGAGGTTGAGCGTGATCCCGTCGACGGTCTGGTTGCCTGTCAGCAAATGTTCGAAGCGACTCTCGCGGATGACCTGCTCGGGCAGGCAGGACAGGCTCCGGCAGATGCGGCAGTAGAAATGGGGGTGAGTCGGATTGTGCCGGCATGCCATTTCATAGAAATTCACGCCGTGATCCGTCGCGATTTCCCGGATGATTCCCTCGGCTTTGAAGGAAGCCAGGATCCGGTAGACCGTAACCTTGTTGATCTGGCCCTCACCGCAGACCCGGTCCAGGATGTCCTTTACCCTCAGCGGGGTCTGAGCATGAACGAGTACCGTCAGGACAGCCACGCGCCGGGATGTCTTCGAAAGGCCCGCATGTTCGAGGGTGGTATGGATGTCGCAGTGTTCCATGAACGATAAAGACTGTACGATAAATGCAACTGATTTGCAAATGCTTTTCCGCGCTTACCCTGTCGCTGCACTTGCACGACCCGTTGAATTGCGTTATGGGTGAGCAAGGTGAAACCAATCCATGGAAATGTTTGACCCGTTAATCGGACAGTTCGAGTTTTATCTCGGGCAATCTCTTGTGTTCGCCTACGTCGCGGCATACCTGGCAGGCGTCCTTGTCAGCTTTACCCCCTGCATCTATCCCGTCATTCCTATAACGGCAGCCGTCATCGGCGGACAGAGGGACATCTCCGGAGCCAGGGGCTTTGTGCTGTCGCTGTTCTTTGTCCTGGGCCTTGCGCTGACCTACTCGGCACTCGGGGTCTTCGCGGCCTTGACAGGCATGCTATTCGGCACGATACAAACAAGCCCTCTGACCCTGGGGGTTCTGGGGGGTCTTTTCATCCTCATGGGGCTTGCCATGCTGGATGTATTTCAATTGTCCCTGGAACGATACGCGCCCCGGAACCTGACAGGCGGAAATCGCAAAGGCATCTTCGGGAGTTTCATGATCGGGGTGACGTCGGGCTTCATCCTGGGCCCCTGCACGGCGCCCGTTCTGGCTGTTATCCTCGGCGTTGTGGCGGCCAGGCAGAGCGTATTCTTCGGTGCATCGCTGCTGTTCGTGTTCTCGCTCGGCGTAGGCTCGCTGCTCGTCCTGATCGGCACGTTCGCGGGGATCCTTGCCAGCCTTCCGAAATCGGGTGCCTGGATGACCGGTGTAAAAAAGCTGTCCGGGATCGTGATGCTTGCCGCCGGCGCTTATTTTCTGTACAGTGCCTTCATTGCCTGAACGAGAGGGTCTGAAAACATGAACTGGAGACTGCCGTTTATTCTGCCCATCTGCTGCGCATTTGCGTTCGCCTGCTCCCTCGGCGAAGAACCCCGGAAAGGCCCGCCGGTGAAGATCGCCGTCGATGCCGCGGGGCCGGATTTCATTCTCAAAGATTTGAAAGGTCAGGAGGTGAGTCTCGGCAGCTACCGGGACCGTCCCGTCTTGCTCGTTTTCGGAACGACGTGGTGTCCCTATTGCCGGGAGGAAATCCCGCACATCAAGGATATCTTTCAGAAGGGAAGGGAGAAGAAGCTGGAGGTTCTCAATATCTACATCAATGAGCCGGAGGCCAAGGTCTCCGCCTTCGCCGCCAAGTATGCGCTGCCCTACCGAGTGCTCCTGGACAGCGATGGCAAGGTGGCCGAGCGCTACCAGGTCCGCGGCGTCCCGACGCTTGTCCTCCTGGACAGGCAGGGGAAAATCGTGTGCTATCAGTGCAGGAACCTGGATACCATGCTCAAAGACCTTTGAGGTTCAAGGCCCAATGGGTGCGGGATTCGGGATTCCGGAATCAGGACTCCGGATACGCAATTCCAACCGCGATGCATCTGCCTGAAGCCCGACGCCGGAAGCCTGAAACCGGCGCGAAGCGCTTCAAAGACCCCATACCCCATTCTTTTTTATTCTGATTTTCCTTGCTTTATTTCCATGCAACCGTTAAATTGCAATTGAGAATCATTCTCATAATCTAGGGAAATGAGTGTGCAGGACATCAACGCGGCAGCGATAGCAGAAAACAACGGGGAGGAAAGGCGTCTCGTCCTGGTCGGTCACCCGAATGTTGGGAAAAGCAAAATCTTTTCTCTCCTGACCGGCCAATATGTCATTGTGTCCAACTACCCGGGCACGACGGTGGAGATCAGTTCCGGGAAGGCCACTGAGGTGGACTACCATGTAGTTGACACACCGGGAATTGGCGGTGTTGTGCCCCGCAGTGAGGAGGAACTGGTTGCCCTCCGGACCCTCTTGACCGATCAGGTCGCGGCCATCCTGCAGGTAGGGGATGCCAAGAATCTCAGGAGAACACTCCTGCTGACGCTGGCTCTCATTGAGACGGGTCTGCCGCTCGTCCTGGACCTCAATATGGCCGATGAGGCGGAGAGGAAAGGGTACCACATCGATCCGTCCAGGCTGTCCCGGAGCCTGGGATTTCCCGTAGCCATGACGGTTGCCACGGAAGGCAGGGGCAAAGATGAACTCCTGGATTCCCTGAGAAGGCCTGCGAGATCGCCGATACGCATCATCTACGATCAACGGGTGGAAATTGCCGCCCAGCAGATCGCCGATTACCTGCCGGATTACCGCATCTCCAAGAGGGCCATCGCCCTGACGCTCCTGTCGGCGAATCCCTCCCTGGCGGATACCCTGCTGGGTAGGCACGAAAAGGAATGCCGGGCGGTCAAAGAGATCATCGCCCGGACGCAGAGCGAGGTTCTCGAGCCCCTTCAGCAATCGATCATGAATGCCAGGACAGCCTGCGTCGAAAGGCTGATCCGCGAATGCCAGACACTGGAGAAAGGG